>NC_007181.1:317994-635988 GCF_000012285.1 Sulfolobus acidocaldarius DSM 639 | reverse complement strand
TTACCCTTATTAATTAATTTCTCTATTTCGTCGCTTGTTAAAGGGGCTGGTTGTGGTGGAGGTAAATATTCGATTCCTAATCTTATAATTCTATCTCTAAATTCCTTATATTCAGTGGAAAAGAGGACTTTATTATTCCCATCTGTTATAACCAGAAGCCCTCTCGGTAGTAATTCTATGTATATCTTCCTGTCAATAAGATCAATTTTAGCAATCCTTTCATTGCCCAATATATTGATAGATTTTATTATTTTTTCTTTTACTAATTCTCTAATTAATCTTACTTCTCCTTCACTTGACTTTTCTCTGTCGTATTTGGTAAAATGAATTCTCTTGCCTGGCTCCACCACTAGAAATTTATCCGTATTCTTAGAGTGTAATTTAAATAAATAGGCTTGTATTCCACTAATCTTATATACATTATCTATCCTGCTACCTTCTATTATACTTTTATTTTCTGTTATCCACGCTAAAAGATCTATATAAGACATTGAATTTTTTTTGTTCACTTTTTTACCCCTTATTACTCTAATTATTAGTCGTGGAGAAAGAAGATAAAATAGTAATTGTTAGAGGCATAATAGGTATTTGCGCAGGTATAATATCGTTTTTCTTAATACAAAACATATTGGCTTCACTAATTACTCCCATAGCCTCATACTTATTATCTATTCTTATCGTCAACATCCTTTTTCGAAATGTAAGTAAAAGTAAATGGGATCTTTTTGGAAGAGGAGTTGCGATACTGTTTTCTGCATGGCTTTTAATATTTCTGGCATTATATAACGTATAGTGCAGGGGCAAAAGTTTATTGCAGATGCAATGCTAGGTAAACTTTCTAGATGGCTTAGAATATTGGGATACGATACTTTGTATAGTAAGGACTTCGAAGACTGGCAAATAATAAAGATAGCTAAAAATGATAGTAGAATTATACTAACGATGGATAGAGGATTATGTTACAGAGCTAAAAAGAATGATCTAGAATGTTTTTACGTAAATACTGAATTGAACATAGAAGAGATACTAGCCATGCTTGCTATAAAATACAAGATTGATTTAACTGCAGACCCGAATTATTCAAGATGTACTAAATGCAATGGTATCTTAAAGAAGGTCGATGAGAACAGATGGAAATGTACTAGATGTAAAAAAGAGTATTGGAAGGGGATGCATTGGAAGAGCATTCAAAATATAATTATTAAGGCTAAAAGTATAAGTGAAAAATATGAGTTTAGAACAACTAGTAACAATCAATGACCTTAACGTGGATATTGGAAAACAACTTATTAAAATTGCTCGTGATTCTATAAAGAATAGATTTAAATTAGTCAATTTAAACTTAGATGAGTACAAAAATCCTGTTTTGAATAAAAGAGGTTTAGCTTTTGTGACTATAGAAAAAATCGAAGATGAGAGAACATCATTAAGGGGTTGTATAGGATATGTGGAGGCTGTGGCTCCACTAAAAGAAATAGTTTCTAAGGCAGCAGTAGCCGCAGCGTTTTCTGATCCTAGATTTCCACCTTTATCAAAAAGTGAGTTAAATGACATCTTAATAGAAGTTACCATACTGACTAAACCAGAGGAAATCAGTGTTAAGGATAGATGGAAATTGCCATCATTTATAAATGTGGGAGAAGATGGGCTAATAGTAGAATATGGAATAATGTACAGTGGACTTTTATTACCGCAAGTTGCTTCAGAATATTGTTGGGATTCTGAAACATTTCTAGCTGAAACATGTATAAAAGCAGGCTTGAAACCTGATTGTTGGTTAAATGAAAGGGTGAAAATAAAGAAATTTAATGGATTAATATACCGCGAGATTAACAAAAACACTGATGAAATCATAGTTCTTAGACCCAGCGACATTAAATGTAAAAAGTCTCAGCATTCGAATTTACAATAGATACATTTTTATTCAACCAAATAAATGATTATCTTTAGTGTGAACACGATGGAAGGAGAATTTGCAGAATTATTTACAGATGAAATAAGACAAGCACTAATTGACGCCTTAAAGGATATGAAGTCAACAGTTCAAGTTCATCTATTTATTGACTCAAAAGATCCGCACTGCCACTACTGTGAAGTTACAGAAAAATTTCTAAACTTTGTGAAGGACGCGTCCCCAAAAGATAATGCTGGAAAATCCTTACTACAAGTCATGGTTGTGGATAGGGCTAACCCTGACCAAGCTAAGACATTTGAAGAATTCGAGGTTACTAGGGTTCCTACAGTAGCCTTTCTTGGAGGTAAATTAAGATGGACCGGTGCACCACTAGGAGAGGAGATAAGAGCATTAATAGAAACTATAGTAAGGCTTTCTCAGGGTGAAAGTGGTCTAAGTAAGGAAACTGTGAACGCAATAAAGGAGAAACTAAATGGTTTTACAAGGATAACTACAGTTGTTACTCCCTCCTGTCCTTATTGTCCTTACGCTGCACTATTAGCGCATATGGTTGCTTTTGAAGCCTGTAAAGTGGGTAAATGCAATGTGATATCGGAAGTTGTAGAGGCATATGAAAACCAGGATATAGCTGAAAAATATCAAGTTATGTCCGTACCAACAATCGCAATAAATGATTCAGTGGAGTTTATAGGAGTACCTTATGAGGAGAACTTCATAAATACCATACTTGAGAAACAATCTGAGAAACAATAAAAGGTCTCAATTATAACTAATTTTTTAATACAAAGGAGAAGAGTATTTAGTGAATGAAGACCATTTATATAAAGTTATCTGAAGAAGAATATAAGCAGTTAGAGGAAAGGGCTAGGAAAGAAGGTTATGTTCTGGTTTCTGAATATATAAGGTCAATTCTTTTGAGTAATGAAAGCCAGAGAACAATTACAAGAGCAGAGGCTGGGAGTGACCTAATAAATCAACTAATGCCAAAGTTAGAGAAAAAAGTTATTGACTTTATTAACCCATTCACTGCTCAATTAGAAGAACTCAAAAAGAAGATAGCTGAATTATCAGAAAGAATAGAAGAACTAGAAGACAAGAAGATGGAAAAACAAGATCAAACCACCAATAAACCTTTGGAAACTAGACAGCCACAGAGTAAAAAGGATGATAAACAGATTCAGCAACAATCTCCCAAAAAAACTGCAATCGAAATACTTACTGAACAAGGAGTTATATTCGAATCTGAGGTAAAGCTTAGAGATCCAGATGCCTTCTTTAATAAATTAGAAAGAGAGGGAGCAATGATAATAAACACAGAGAAGGAAAGAATTGCATTGAGTAGAGAGTTCTTTGAGGAATTTCAAAACAAAATTAAACAGATACATTCATCTGATAAAGAGGAAACCGCAAGCAAACTAGAAACAAGAGAAGCCAAATTATTTAGAAAACTTGTGGAAGAAGGATTGGCAATCTATAATTCAGAAATAAAAGGATGGGAAATTCTTATAGCTTAAACCTTGGTATTGTTACACCTTTCTGTCCTTGATATTTACCTTGATAGGGGTTCTCTACAGGCGTTAATGTCCTGGCAAAGATTAAGTGGAGGAAACGGGTACCTCTCCTTATCTTCACAGGAAATGATGAACCGACCACCTCTATTGTTAGCTGACCTTCAAATCCTGCGTCAACAATTGTCGGTGGGATAAACAGCCCAAGTCTAGCGAAGGTTGAGCGTAGGTTCACAAATGCCATAACATCATTTGGTAATTTCATATACTCTTCTGTAACCAGTAGTACATGTTCATGTGGACTTATGATGAATTCCTCTCCTCTTTGAACGTCAAAGAATGAGTAGTCTGGGTTGTCTGGGTCAAAGACCTTATCTGTCTTCTTAAACCTAGCAATCTCATTACCAACCCTGAGGTCTATACCATTCTCCCTCACAGAGTCACCATAAATAGGCTCAACCTTAATCCAACCCTTTTCTAGATAATATTTTAAATCTCTGTCACCAAGAATCATATTGAAATACCTCTTATTCGTTGTTGCATTATTAAATGTTACTAATCAGTATTACGCAAAACAAGTATATCAGAGTAACTCTGAGTCTTCACTGATCAGCTATTTTATGTCATCATTTTTATTTATGTTCAGGGTAAATAATTTATGTGGAGTTTAAATTAATTGCTGAATATTTTGACAGATTGGAAAAAATTTCATCAAGAATTCAGCTCACAGCTCTCTTAACGGATTTGTTAAAGAAATCAGATAAGGATGTAATAGATAAAGTTATATATATTACTCAAGGTAAATTGTGGCCGGACTTCTTTGAGAAGCCTGAAATCGGTCTTGGAGAAAAACTTATGATTAAAGCACTCTCAGTTTCAACTAACATAAAAGAAGATGAAATTGAAAAGCAATTACGAATTCTGGGTGACCTAGGAGAGGTAGCTTACAAACTTAAGAGAACTAATTCATCACAAAATGTCCTATCGTATTTAGGTTCCACTAAGGTAACTAAGCTAACTGTAGAAGAGGTTTATGAATCACTGAGTAAGATAGCATTGTCTGAGGGAGAAGGAAGCAGAGATATGAAAATACGTTCCCTAGCAGGGCTCCTCAAAAAAGCTGATCCATTGGAGGCTAAATACATAATTAGATTCATTGATGGTAGATTGAGAGTTGGCATAGGTGATGCCACAATCATGGACGCGTTAGCAAATGTATTTGGTGGTGGAACTGCTGCACGGCCGTTGATAGAACGTGCATATAATTTGAGAGCTGATCTCGGAAATATAGCTAAACTTTTAGCAGAAAATGGCATAGAGACTATAAAGTCGATTAAACCAGAGGTTGGGATACCGATTAGACCAATGCTTGCTGAAAGATTGACAGACCCATCAGAAATATTAGCCAAAGTTGGCGGTAAAGGAATAGTAGACTATAAGTATGATGGAGAGAGAGCTCAAATCCACAAAAAAGGTGAGAAAGTTTATATCTTCTCTAGACGACTAGAGAATATAACCAGACAGTACCCAGACGTTGTTGAGTACATAAAAAACTCTATCAAAAGTAATGAAGTTATTCTTGAAGGAGAAATAGTTGCGATAGATAAAGAAAGCGGAGAGATCCTTCCCTTCCAGAACCTAATGCATAGGAAAAGAAAGAATGATATAGGCGAGGCTATAAAGGAGTACCCGGTCAATGTATATCTATTTGATCTCATGTATAATGACGGTGAAGATTATACACAAAAACCCTTACCAGACAGAAGAGAAAAATTAGAGGAAATTGTGACACAGAACGATATAGTTAAGGTTGCAGATCACAAATATATTGATAAAGTTAATGAGTTGGTAGAGTATTTCCATCAGGCAATTAGTGATGGCACAGAAGGTGTTATAGTAAAATCTATAGGTAAAGACTCAATATATCAAGCAGGAGCTAGGGGATTTTTGTGGATAAAATTAAAGAAAGACTATCAAAGCGAAATGGCTGATAGCGTTGATCTGGTTATTGTGGGAGCTTTCTATGGCAGGGGTAAAAGGGGAGGTAAACTCAGTTCCTTATTAATGGCAGCATATGATCCTGATAAAGATACTTTCTATACTGTGTGTAAAGTGGCATCAGGCTTCAGTGATGCTGAATTAGAGGAAGTACAAAAGATGTTATCTGAAGCTAAATTAGATAAAAAAGATCCTAGAGTGGAATCTGAAATACAACCAGATATATGGGTAAAACCGAAATATGTAGCTGAAATCATTGGTGCTGAAATAACCTTATCTCCATTACATACTTGTTGCAAGGGTGTTGTCTCAGAAGAAGCTGGTTTATCCATAAGATTTCCACGCTTCATAAGATGGAGGGATGACAAAAGCGTTGAAGAAGCCACAACACCAAATGAGATATTAGAGATGTATCAGAGTAGACTGAAAAAGAAAGTTGAGGACATAACAGAGACATAGAAGCTAATATTATATGATAAAACTTCATAAACTTTTAGGACGACATAGAGTAAATGTATGATATACTGAAGAATGGAGCAATTTTGATAGGTAAGAATTTTACTGTAGATGGACATTATAAAAGGTTATTCAGGGCTGTAACACATTTTCATTCTGACCACTTAACAGAATTAGAGAAAAGTCTTAAAGAATGTACTAGTATTATAGGAACGCCTGCGACTATTGAGGCATTGGATGTACTTGGGTACATAGTACCTAAACATAAGAAGTTTCCTTTAGAGTATGGCATAGAAATAGAACTTTCAGGTGAGAGAATAAAACTGGAAAAGGCTGAGCATATACTAGGAGCTGCTCAAGTACTAATTGAAACAGACGAAACGGAAATTGCATATACAGGAGATTTCAGAGAACCTGGAAAAGGAACTAAAATATTAAATCCAGATATCCTAATTATCGATGCTACTTATGGAAATCCAAGGTTAGTAAGGCAATTTAAGCAAGATGTTGACATGCTGTTTGCTGATTATGTTTCAGATGAACTTCTGAAAAGACCTGTTAAAATTTATGGTTATTATGGGAAGATTCAAGAAGCAATGAAAATACTGAGAAAGTATGGTGTTGAAGCACCTTTCTTGGTAGATAATAAGATAGAGAAACTAACACGTATCTTTACTAAATATGAAGGGGATTTAAAAAACGTAGTTAGCTTAAATACACCGGAAGGTAGAGAAGTATTAAAGAATAATTGGTATGTAGCCTTTGAGCATGCTACACAGTTTAAGAAAAGGGATAAGTTTCATGCTAATTTCCTGTTAGATGGATGGCTGATAGATAACATAATAAAAACACTAGATCAGAATTCTTTTGTTATAGGTATGAGTAGCCATGCGGATTTTGAAGAAACTGTATACTATATTGATAATACCTCAGCAGATTTAATTGTTGTTGATGGAAGTAGGAGTCAGTACGCGAAAGATCTAGCTTCATATATAAACACACACATGAAAAAGAAAGCGGTTGTCTTACCTAGATAACAAGTTTTTCTCCTATTAATTTGCCTTCTTTAAACCTGTCTGGCGAAAATCTCGTTATTTGGTTGTCAACATATCCATCTAAAATAAGCTTAGATAATATTTTCCCAGAATAAGGAGAAAACATCATTCCATGACCACTATATCCTGCGTCTATGTAAAGACCTTCAGGCCACTCATTGGAAAATCCCATAATATGTGAATTATCAGGAGTCATTTCATAATATCCACTCCAGCCTCTCATAATTCCTATGCCCTCTGCACCTTTTACTAGACTTCTGACTCCTCTTAAAAACTTAGACAGTTCCTGAATAGAATTAGAAAATTCATAAAATCCATATTCATGTGGTGTTGAAGTTCCTCCAATTATCTCTCCCTTCAAGGTATGTGAGAAGTATACCTGGTTAGTTTGATCTATCACTAATGGTTTTACCATATATCGTAGACTTTCTGTTATAAATATCTCCTTTTTTTCAGGAAAAATGGGGACATTAAAATTATTTTTCTTCATAAGTTCGCCACTCCATGCCCCTGCTGTTATAACAACAGTATCACCATTTATTACTTCTCCAGTGGAAAGTTTTACCCCTTTAACCTTGGAATTTCTATTATGATTTTATCAGCTTCTCTATAGATAAACTGGTACTTATCCTTTATTTTAAGGTAGTAACTATAAAGGAGATAATCATGATGAAATGATCCGTTTTGAGGTGCAAAGTAGCATTCACCATCAAATTTTAGAAACTCGAATTCATTACACCTAATAAACTTACCACCTATTCCCTCTTCTCTCCATATACTATCTAATTTATTTATTGTTCTAATTTCCTCATCGGTTCTTAAAATCCATAAATAACCTGTATTAAACATAAAAACATTTAGAATAAGTTCTTTGTATTGAGACCATAAATAGGGTATTGCACTCTTTGCAAACTCAATATTTTCCTTACTGTTAAAATGATACCTATATCTTGACGCATTTCTACTGCTACTACCGTATCCAACATTCTTTGCTTCAATTATACTTACGTCTTTAATTCCCTCCTTATACAGATGATAAGCTAGGCTTAATCCATGTGAACCTGCTCCTACTATTATGATCATAATATCACCGGATATATGGGTGATCTATAGGAGATTAGTCTGGAACTTTTTAAGTAGTCGCCAAGGTTAATAGTACATGCCTTTCCTTGACAATGACCAGTTCCTAAACCAGTTATTCTTTTGAGCTTTTCTACGTCCTTTTCGATTCCCAATGAAAGAGCAAAATTGATATCCTCCATGCTTATATCTTCACATTCACATACAATTCCACCATTTCCATAATTATACGGAGATTCATTTTGCTGATTAGGATTGTATTTTTTCAATTCTTCTAAAAATCTATCGATTTCCTCTCCCTTAGAGGCTTTCCCACTCAAATAACTTAAGTATTCATTATCTATTCCTCTCATTCCTCCTACTATGAATAAATTCTTATTTCTGCCTAATTGATCATGAACGGGAACATATAAGTGCCTACCAGCATCATATATATAACCAATTCCTACACTTGAAGTAATTTCCAGTCTGGGTTGTTTAGAAACCGAAAATACGATCAAATCTGCCTCTAAAGTAGTTTTATCTGTCTGAACTATAAGTTTTCCGTTATTACTCTCTATATTATAGATATTTCCATTAGAAATCTCAACTCCTTTTTTATCTAATTGTTCCTTATAATAAGGTGATAGGGAAATAGTAATATTATTAGGAACAAGAATAGTAGATTTTTTTGCGTGTAGTGCGGTCCTAGCTGCTAGATCGGTATAACCTTATACAAGAATTTTCTGAAATTTGTTTTTAAGCCTTTTAAGATTAAATTCTCTTGAAACTATACCAGGTGTATTATTTCCTGGAAATATGGGCTTAAGGCACCTGCCCCCTCCGGCTAAAACGATTTCATTAGCTTTTACAATCCAAATCTGATCTACTGTATCGAATACCAGCCCTTCGTCAAATTTTCCTAAAAATCTTCCGCTTATAATGTGATTCTGATAATACTTGTATAATTTTTTTAATTCTTCAATTATAAACGACCTTTCTAAAGTATATTCGTCAAATAAGATATCACCTAACTCTTCTCTAGTTATTAATAAGGAATTTTCCCTCATACTTGCTAGACCAGAAGTTCCACCACCTATTATTAATCTCTCAACAGTTACATCTCTAATCTCTTTATTTTTCCCGTTATTAATTGGCTTGTATTTATATGGTAAATCTTGCAAATTCGAGATTATAGGTAGTAAACTAGGTGTTCTAAGAAGCTTGTTAGTGTGAATAAGCCTGAGACTACTCGGAATGGTCATGAAGGATTTTTTAATATAAATCTTTTGTTCAACTACGTTGACTCTATTTCCTTCCGAATCTACTTGTTCGACGTAAGGCATACCCTGTTCTTCATAACTTATGCCAATCAGCTTTCTAGCCTTTTTCGATATTGTTGCGGGAATACTCATAAATTTCTATCAATTTTGAAATTGGGACACCATCAAATTTAACATTATTTATCCTGAAGAGACTCAGAATTGTAGGTGCTATATCTATAATTCTCAGGCTATTAATACGCAATATATTCTTAAAATTATTATTTTTACTATAAATTATAACTATACCATACAAATCGTTCTCTCTAAAATATCCATGCTCGCCTGTAGCTGTAACATAAGGTTTAACGTTTTCTAGTACTTCCTGATTAGCTTTAACCATACTACTAATTCCATAATATCTTCTAACTCCCATAATTGTAATATCTCCTTCTCGATCTGACGAAGGTACTTCGTTTGCGTAAATAGACGTAAAAATTTGTTCATTTTCATCTTTTAAATTCTCCAAGTTTTTAACAATTCTTTTCACCAATTTAGGAAATTCCTTGATAGAAACTATACCTCTATTTTCACGACCACGTAAATTAATCCTAATTTGACCACCACCAACATAATAGGCTTTAGTTTTAGACCAATCAATCTCGTCTTCTGACCTTAACTTCAAAATATTCATTTTTTCAAGGAGTTTATTTACATAAACTCTCTTTTTTATTTTCTCTATTCCATGATCAGACACTATGAAAATTAGAGGAGCGTAGTCTAGTTGTAATTTTATGAATTCATCAGCCATCAAATAACCTTTTAGAATATATTCATACGCTTTATCATCATCTATTCCGTATAATAAATGCTGTAAATTGTCTACTATGGGTAGATAAGTTATAGCTAAATCCCACTTTATATTATCTAGTAAATACTTGGTATAATTTTTAAAAAAATCGAATGTTAGATCTATGGTTTTCATATATTCTTCAAATGTTATTATTCCTTTACTTAGTGACGGATAGTCTCCATCCAGCATCATTCCGTATTTTAAACTCACATAATTCCACACATTTTCCATTATAGAGGGTTTATTACACCATTCTTTATTATAGAAGCTTACAGGACTTAAGTATATGCTATCTTCTCTTGCATGAAGGAATGATATACCTGTTAACTCATTCTTACCGCATTTACCATATATTTCTATAGGTCCATACCAATCTCCCTTCGATATTTCAATACTCTTTTCTCCCGAAGGAGAACTATATGATACATAGTAACCGTTATTATGTCTGCTCTCCACTAACCATATTTTTCCTAGGACTTTATTTTCACCACTTCTAATTACTTTACCATCACTACATTTTCTAATTCTACTTCTATAAGGATCTAAAAGAACTAATCCTTCCATATTCCACCTGTCGGGTAAAGCTTGAGGAAAAGAAGCCACTAAAACGTTATATCCCTCTTTGGCAAGGTAAACCCATATCGGATTTACTTTTAGGGCTTTACTATTATATGCTGACAAAGGTTTATCTAATGAGGAATTTTTTAAATAAATTTTAGATGAGTTTACACCATTATTTTTTGGGTTAAATCCCGTAGCTAGAGATGCAAGTGCAACCGGTGTTAAAGATGGAAACACAGATTCTAATTTACTGTAGAATCCTTTCTCAATCAAATCCTTCATTACAGGTAATTTATCCTTAATACGCTCAAATACAGAGAAAGATAATCCATCTATTACTACTAATAATACTTTCAAATTTATTCCCTGTTTCTTATCTTATCTTCTATTTCGTTCTTTACATTTTTAGGCATTATCAAATTTACATGGTCCCTTAGAACTTTTCCCTTCTTATCCACCATTACAGCAAACTCATAAACACCATTGCTAGTTTCAAACCTTCCATATGTGGAAACTTTATCCCTAAAACTTTGAGAAAACCTAATTTCAAAAGTTTTCTCATCTATTTCTCCAACATTCTTTCTTAAAATTGAAAGAATTAATTTTTTCAATTCACCTTCATCCATTACTATCCCTCAACAAGTCAGATATTATATTTAAAACTCCGTTTATATCATGTTGCTTTGCTTCATATATATTATTTACTCCTTCTAAAGCAGATGAAGTAATTGGTCCTATACTTACTATTTTGATGCAATTAGATATAGAATCTTTTATTAAACTTGCTATCTTGGAACTAGTAACTACCACAATATCTACTCTACATTCTTTAATGAGTGATTTTGCACGTTCGAGATTATGCTCAATAACTTCAAGGTCATAGTCGACAAGAAAAACAACATTCCTTATCAATTCTCGATCTCTTTCATATCCTACCTTACTTCTCACAACTACAGGGTTTTTTAACCCATCATTTAACATTAACTGAATCATACTATTCACTGTAAATTCTGTGGGAACCTTTACATCAGGAAACCCCTTATTCATTATTGCCATTGCAGTTGATCTACCTACAGCGTAAATTTTACTGAGGCGAATACGATCAAAATCCTTAAAACACATAACGCCATTTACACTAGTAAATCCAATTCCGTCAATTTGATTAAGAATCTCATTATCATATTTCACACAACGAATCTCGAAAATAGGAATATTTATAATTTCTACGTTATTTAAAACAGGTATCCTAGAATTTTCAGGTCGTAACAGAAGAATTTTCATGTTTAAGCACCTTTACCATATCCTTAACTACTTTTTCGCCTACAGTAGTTGGATCTCCTCTGTATATTCCTTCTATAGTAATTTTTTTCTTGTCACTGATGACATATGTAGATATAACATTAAACTCGTTTTCAGATATCATCGAAGCTAAAATCCCTATGGGGGAATGACAACCACCTCCTAAAAGCTTCACTACGGTTCTTTCCACTAACGCTTCTTTAAGAGTTCTCTCGTCATTCAATTCTCTAAATAGAGTTTTCAGTTTCTCATTTACTCTGCCTACTATAGCTATTATTCCTTGATTAGCCTCAGGCGTTATTATTTTTGGATCTATTTTATAATACCTAACAACAGAGTTTAGCCTTTTAATTGCTGCTTCAGCAATCACTATTCCGTCATATTCCTTAGATTGATATTTTTTCAACCTAGTATCAATATTTCCTCTGAGATCTTTTACAACTAGGTCTCTTCTATAGAAAGAGATCATACTTCTTCTTCTAATACTACTTGTGCCTATTACTTTGCCAGATTCGATATTAAACAAATCTTTTTCAGCAACTAAGGAATCATATGGTGAATCCCTAGGCAAAACCCCATACAAAACTAATTTCTCGTCCATATCACTTAGCATGTCTTTCATACTATGTACCGCAATATCAGCTTCTCCGTTTATTACTGCTTCATTAACTTCTTTCTCAAAGACACCTTTACCAAGGCTATTTAATGGTTTATCTTGAAATAAATCAGCTTTTGTTTTCACAACTATAAGTTCTGTCTCTATGCCCAAATTCCTAAGTTTATCCTCTACCATCTTAACTTGAATTCTGCTTAAAAGGCTCCCACGTGCAGCTATTCTTATTCTCATAACTCCTGAACCACTTTTCTCAGAATTTCCAATGTAGTGTTTACTACTACATCTTTGTGTGCGTATGATGTGAATATGGTTTCAAACTGACTTGGTGGAATAAATACGCCTCTTTGAAGTAACAAGTTATGGAATTTTTGATACATTTCTTTATTAGCTAATTTCGCTTCTGTTGCATTCGAAACCTTTTTGACTCCAAAGAACACCTGAAACATACTTCCTATATGATTTATGACGAAATTATTTGGAATTTTCTTATCTAACGCATTAACTAATTCTTCTAATATTACATTCACAGCTCTATTTGCTACTTCATGAACATTTTCTCGCTCTAAAACTTCTATAGTAGCTAATCCAGCTGTCATAGTTAACGGATTTGCATTAAATGTACCTGCATTGAATACCTTACCGGCTGGTGTTAACATATCAATTATTTCCTTTTTTCCAGCTACTGCTCCTATAGGCAAACCGCCACCAATTATCTTTCCTAATGTGGTTAAATCTGGGGTAACATTAAACGTACCTTGGGCACCACCTAAACCTAATCTAAATCCAGTTATAACTTCGTCAAATATTAAAACAGAATTATAAGTTAGTGTAATTTCCCTTAGCCTCTCTAAAAAATCCTTATCGGGTAGGATAACCCCCATATTTCCCATAA
Source organism: Sulfolobus acidocaldarius DSM 639 (assembly GCF_000012285.1). Classification (NCBI taxonomy): domain Archaea; kingdom Thermoproteati; phylum Thermoproteota; class Thermoprotei; order Sulfolobales; family Sulfolobaceae; genus Sulfolobus; species Sulfolobus acidocaldarius. Next base: position 622,514 of record NC_007181.1, on the reverse strand, counting down.
CTGGTTCTACAATTACTCCAGCTATATCTTCGCTTTTGGATAATTTTTCTACGCATTCAGCGTCATTATACTCACAAATTCTAATTGTATTAACTATACTCTTAGGAATTCCATTATAAACATTCACGTTAAATTCGGTAAATGCACTTCCTGCATCTAACAGAAGATAGTCGTGTGCGCCATGATAATTTCCATGAAATTTTATTATTTTCTCCCTTCCCGTGTATGCTCTAGCGAGCCTTAATGCTAACATTGTAGCTTCAGTTCCACTATTCACAAATCTTATTTTTTGAGCTGATGGAAGATGATGGGATATCTTTCTTGCCAACTCTATCTCAATAGGACTTGGTGTACCATATAGCCAACCCTTATTAACTTGTTCTATAATTTTTTTGGTTACATATTGATTTGCATGCCCAAGTATTAGAGGACCGTAACCTAACACATAATCTATTAATTGTTTATTATCAGCTGTATACAGGTACGCTCCTTCTGCCCTTTCCACATAAAAAGGATAAGGTTTTACTGCAGCTCTTACTGGACTGTTTACTCCCCCTGCAAAATAATGACTAGCTATATTCCAATATTTTTCACTCAAAATGGAACACCTTCTCTTATCCACTCAGCTATTTTTTCGGCATAATAGGTTATTATTAGATCAGCTCCTGCTCTCTTTATTGCTGTAGTTATCTCTAGAACGGCAGTCTTCTCATCTATCCAACCATTTATGGCAGCGGCTTTTATCATACTATATTCTCCACTAACGTGATAGGCAGCCAATGGATACTCAGGAAATTCATCTTTAACTATCCTTATTACATCTAAGTATGTATGAGCAGGTTTCACCATTACGATATCTGCACCTTCCTCTATGTCCAATTTCACTTCCTTTATAGCTTCATAGGAATTTCTTGGGTCCATCTGATATCCTCTTCTATCTCCAAAAGAGGGCTTAGAATATGCAGCATCTCTAAAAGGTGAATAAAAAGTCGATGCGTATTTTGCACTATACGCCATTATAGCTACATCTTTATAACCAGCCTCGTCCAGATCTCGTCTTATTGCACCTACTACTCCATCCATCATTGACGATGGTGCTATAACGTCTGCACCTGCTTCAGCTTGACTTACAGCTATCTTAGAGTGAATACGCAAACTTTCATCATTATCAATAACTAAGTTACCGTTTCTTCTTAGTACTATACCACAATGTCCATGGCTTATGTATTCATCTGTACATTCATCAGCTATAAGTAGAATTTGGTCTTTAAAGGATTCTCTAAGCATCTTCAAAGCTCTTTGAATTACACCGTCTTTTGCGTATGCGGAAGAAGCTACTTCGTCCTTATAGGCAGGAATCCCAAATAAAATTATATTTTTTATTCCTTTTTCCTTCACGTTTTCAACGTATTTTATTAGTTTATCGTTTGGAGGATACCTATAAACATCAGGCATACTCTGTATTTGCTCAGGCTCACTTATTCCATCCTTTACAAAAATTGGTAATATAAGATTAGCTGCGTTTAAGTGAGTTTGTGCAACAAAATCTCTCAACAACTTATTGCTTCTCAATCTTCTGGGTCTTAGTGTCGGAAAATTGACCATTCTGAAACACCTCTATCAAATATTCAACTATTTGTTTCTTATTATTTGGATCTTTTCTTAAATCTTCTAATATAGGAGAAAAGACCTTTTTAATTAGTGAATATGTCATTTTGTCAATGATTTCTTTAATATTGTCTTTATCAGCGTAATTTTTAAGTATCTCGTTAAATGCTCTGTCCACTTCTTTCTCTCTGACCCATTCTATTTCACTCATAAATCTAGAGACTAATCTATTCATATTATAATTATTTAATAACGACTCAAATTTCTGAATCTCTTCATTAATTATTGCTTCAGCTTTCTTAATATCTTCTCTTTTATTTAATATAATATTATCTGAAATAACTCTCAAATCGTCTAAATAAATAACATTTGAAGTTTTATATACAACTGGAGGGACAGATAAGTCTATTACTAATTTAGGTTTATCTAAACGCAATTGAGACGGGTTAGAGTTATTTATAGCTATAAATACTAAATCGTATTCATTTACCTTTTGAAAATCTAAAAGTTCTGCATTGTAACCAAATTTATTTGAAAGCTCCAATGCTCTATCCAAGTTCCTATTAAAGATAGTCAAATTTCTTGCGCCGTTATTTTTTAACATAAAGGCCAACTTTGATCCTATTTCTCCTGCTCCTACTATTGCTATTTTTATGTCAGTTAAATCGCCCATAACTTCTAATGATTTCTGTATTGCAATAGAGTAAATCCCTACTTTTCCCTTAGAAATATTAGTCAGTGATCTTACCTTTCTTCCTACCTTAATTGCTGCATTAAATAGTAACTCAATTTCTTCATTACATAGAGAATGTTTTTTACAACTGGTTAAGGCTTCTTTGATCTGACCTAAAATCTCATATTCGCCTATAGCTAATGAATCTAGTCCTGAGGCTACTTGATATAAATGATTTATGGCATCCTTACCTCTCAGTACAATTGCATTACTGCTAATGTCCTTACCATGAGTTTCGTTTAATTTGCTTAGAATATCGTTTATTTTATTTCTATCTTTGGTATACAAATATAATTCTACGCGATTACAAGTTTGAAGCAAAGATACTTGTGTATCCGAAAAACGAATATTAATCAGATCTTTTTCTGGTATATAATGCTCATATAACTTACTTAATCCAATTGTCTTGTAAGTGTATACTATCGCATAATAATTATCAGTGTCAATTATGTTATCTACCATAAATAATCTCCCTCGCCCTTTGTATTGCTAGGTCTATTTCTCCTCGATCCACATAATACCTGAACTTATCGTCATAAAAAATTTTTGAATAAAACATAAAACGTATAGAGGGTTCAGTTACATTCAACTTAAGAATTTCTTTGACTTTACCCATTGTATCTACTAAACTAAATATGTTTTCCTTTAATATATTACTCCTTATTAAATCTAATAAGTATTTCGAAGTAAGACTAGATTTACCAAAGGTAGTAATTGCTATACCCACACCTTTCTCTATTCCATATATGGGTACTATAAAGTTAGATGAGTCAGGATTTGTCGGATTATTACATAACTTTCCTAATTTTTTACAAGTCTCACAAATTCTTTCATTTAATTCTTTATCATTAGTTGCAACTACTATAATGTTGAACCTTGATAGAAAGTTCTCTGGGAGATAACGCGCGTCATTCTTTATGAGATGAATGTTATCAAATAGTCTTAACTCATTTTCATCCTTAAATTCTAAACTTACAACATATACAATAGCCTTTGACTCAGCAAATTTCAATGCCCTTTTAGTACCAACCTTTCCACCGCCTACCACTAGAACCTTTAATCCTTCAACGTTTATGAATAATGGTAAATATGATGATAAATTTGACACAATCATTTAAAGTAAAACAATAAATTTAAACTCAACGGGTAAATTTATTCAAAATAATTAAAACCACTGATCAAGACCTGTCTGTTTTTCAACAGACTTAGCTTCTTTTATAGCCTTCTTTAATCTCTCTATTCCGTTATTTACACGATCTTCATTAAAATCATGATTTTTAACCAAAAGTTCTATTATTTCCCTTTCATTACATTCTGCTAATTCTAGTCGTTCAGTAGGCTTTTTAACTTCAGGTGTAATGAATAATTTTCTTATCTCTCGTATATCAAAGTTTATTTTAGATAATTGAATTTCACCTTTTTCTATTGCGTTCTCGATATTATTATATTTCTTTATAATTCTTAATGCCGTCTTTACACCAATTCCTTTAACGCCGTCTGGATTGTAATCTGTACCTATAAGAATCGCAATGTCTATTAACTGTTCTCTATTGATGCCGAGTTTTTTCAATAAACTCTCTAGTTCTATCAACTCAGGCTTTATTTCTACATAAACATCCTTATTTGGAAGCTTTCTTTTACCTGAAATTGTTATGTTTCTGACTAATCTTTTAGCGCCAAATAATAAGGAATCATAATCTTGGCTTGCAGCAGCCCAAGAAAGATCAATTGAATTTATATAAGCTGCCTCAGCCTCTCCTTCTCCTGGAGCTTGAACTACAGGTATACCCATAGCATCTAATAGTTTTTTACTTTCCTCTACCATTTCATTGCTTAATCTAACAGCAGCCTGAGCATATTTTCTAATTTCTCTGTACTCCCCCTCTAACTTAGCTTTCTCTAATTTCTTTTCTGCCTCCTCCTTAGCTCTTTTCCTTCTTTCGATTTCTTCACTCTTCTTTTCAGGTGGCTTTCCATCAAATACAAAAATGGGGATTATTCCACTTTCTATTATACTAATAGTCCTATAAAATAGCCCATTTAAATGGCTTGTTATTCTGCCTTTACTGTCAATTAAAGGTGTCCCATCAGGCTGTCTTATTGCAGCTAAAAACTGATAAATTGTGTTGTAAGCATCTATACTAATTTTCTTTCCTTTCATCTCATTTAAGTTAATCTCTCTCTTAACATCTTCAACTATTTCGCCTAAATCTACACCTATTATAAATCACCCTTGAGAAATGCTAACCATTCTAACATTCTCCTTAACTAATACAACATGTAAATATCCTCTCATTTCAAGCTTCATTAAAGCCTTTAAAAAATCAGAAAAAGAAACTTCATATCCTACGCTTTTTTTAACTTCCTGATATAGTTCTTGATCAGTCACAGGCGAACGTTTCTTCACTCTTTCTAGGATTACATAATGTAAAGGAATTTCCCTCCAAGACATAATCTCACGTAAAAGTGCTCGGCTTTATATTAGTTCTTGGCAACTGTTGTCTTGCTTTCTCTAACCAGTTCTGATAGAACTGTATCATATCCTGGGTCACTGATGGTCTGACCTTCTTAAGTGCTACATCAAAATGCTTTCTCTCTACTATTCTCCCTTTTCCAGCCATACAATCTCTTATTTTCTTTTCTCTGCACTCTATATCGCTCTTCTTGCACTCATTATTTGCCTCTCCCATACATTCAGCCATTTGCTCTCTTATAGCTCTTAACGCTGCTTCCCTCACTACAGCTGCCAGGTCTGCTCCTGTATATCCTTCTGCTTTTTCTGCAATATCCTCAAGTGACACGTCTTCAGCCAATGGCACATTTTTAGTGTGAACCTTCAAAATCTCAAACCTTGCAGTCTTATCAGGCGGAGGAACATAAATCAACCTATCAAACCTACCTGGTCTAAGCAAAGCAGGATCCAAAATATCAGGCCTATTAGTAGCAGCGATAACTACTACATTTTCCAGTTTTTCTATTCCGTCCATTTCTGCTAGTAGTTGGTTTACTATTCTTTCTGTTACTCCGCTGTCTGTTGATAGTCCTCTTATTGGTGCTATTGAGTCTATTTCGTCGAAGAATATTACTGTTGGTGCTGCTTGTCTTGCTTTTCTGAATATCTCTCTTATTGCTTTTTCGCTTTCTCCAACCCATTTTGATAGTATTTCTGGTCCCCTTACTGCTATGAAGTTTGCACCACTCTCTGTTGCAACAGCCTTTGCAAGCATAGTCTTACCAGTACCAGGGGGACCAAACAACAAAATACCCTTAGGAGGCTCTATACTCATATTCTCATAAACTTCTCTATATTTCAAAGGATATTCAACTACCTCCCTAAGTTCTTCCTTGACCTCTTCTAAGCCACCTATGTCAAACCAATGTACTTCAGGTACCTCTATGTATATCTCTCTAAGTCCGCTAGGAACTATATCTTTAAATGCTTTGAGAAAGTCATCCATTCTTACTTCCATCTTTTCTAGTATCTCTGGCGGAATCTTATCTTGGCTCAGATCGATCATCTGTATGTACCTTCTAAGCGCATTCATTGCTGCCTCTCGAACAAGTGCAGATAAATCAGCACCAGTATATCCATGAGTCATCTCTGCTAATTTATGTAAATCCACATCTTTAGATAACGGCATATTCCTAGTATGTATCTGTAGAATCTCTAACCTACCCTGCTTATCAGGTAGGGGTATCTCAATTTCTCTATCAAATCTACCTGGTCTTCTTAACGCTGGATCTACGGCATTAGGTCTGTTAGTGGCAGCAATAACTATTACATTTCCTCTATTCTCAAGACCATCCATAAGTGTTAATAATTGAGCTACTACCCTTCTTTCAACTTCTCCTATAACTTCATCTCTTTTAGGCGCTATAGCATCTATTTCATCGATAAAAATTATAGCAGGTGCGTGTTTCTTAGCGTCTTCAAAGATCTCTCTTAACCTCTGTTCACTTTCACCATAAAATTTACTCATTATTTCTGGACCATTTATAGATGTAAAATACGCGTCAGTTTCATTCGCTACAGCCTTAGCTAATAAGGTCTTACCGACACCTGGAGGACCATAGAGTAAAATACCCTTAGGAGGCTCTATTCCTAACCTCTTAAATAGCTCTGGATGTCTTAATGGTAGTTCTACTAATTCTCTAATTTTTTGTATTATCTCTTTCATTCCACCTATGTCTTCATACGTAACTCTAGGATATCTGGTCTGTTCAACTGGCTTCTCTGATATCGTAATGCTGGTCTCGTCTGATACTATAACTATTCCTTGTGGTCTTACTTGAACTACTGTAAATGGAATTGCCTGTCCCAATACAGGAATTAAAACAGTATCGCCCTCCACTAAAGGTGTATCCTTTAATTTTTTCTTAACATAAGATATGAAGCCCGGATCAACAGTAATGGAAAAATTAGATGGTGCTAATCTCACACTGGTAGCTACTTTAGGATTAGATTTTCTTACTATCACCTTGTCTCCTATTGAAACACCTGCATTTTTACGTGTAATGCCATCCATTCTTATGATATATTTATCTTCATCATTCAATACATCCTCTGGTGCCAAAGGCCATGCTATAGCTGCGGTCTTTCTTTGACCTTCTAATTCTACAACTTCTCCAGGATTCACACCTATTTGGGAAAGAAGGTCTATGTCTATTCTTACCTTACCTCTCCCTACATCCTTTTGTTTAGCTTCAACTACTCTTAATACAAGCTCCTTCTTGCCTGAAGGAGAAACTTCAGCACCTGCACTCAACTCTATCTCCAAAAAATATTACTTTATTGAGGTATAAGAACTTGAGCCTAAATGTATCTAACGATTTTGTTTATAACTATTTTTGAGAAAATATTATTTCTTATTAAAAACCTAATCTAGTCACATTAACTACTTCGGCATGACTTACTCCTTCAATACCATTTACTAATTCCTCTAATTTATCTGTTCCACCTTCTGTGTTTTCAGGCATTTGTATATACGCTATCAATGCTTTTAATCCATAGGCTATAGGCTCTGTCTCATTCTTTACCAACCTATATCCTTCTGGCAATCTTTTCTTTATTTCTTCACTTAATTGTGTCAAATTAATTTCGTCACTTTCCGGAAATACTTTAAGTATTACAAGTACATCTGCCACTTTAATCACCTTATGGACCTTCAAACCCACATTTCGGGCAAACATATACCACTACTTGTTTTCTACAGTAATAGCAACGCCTTATTAGAACTTGCCCACAATTAGGACAGTAGAACTCATCACCCTTCTCTCTGGGATGCAAAATCTTTCCACAGCTTGAGCATACAATCGGTTCTATCTCTTCTTTTAAGCTTAACCTAAAACTTACACCCATCGCATACATATTTTTAAATTAGCTTAAAAATTCACTCTTTACGATACTATGAAAATGGCTGTGCTCGTTAGAACAGACCTAGATATGGGAAAAGGGAAAATTGCAGCACAAGTTGCACATGCTGCAGTTTCATTAGTATTAGAAATTGTTCAAAAAAGATCAAAAGCTGAATGGAAAGAATGGTTAGAAATGTGGATAAACCAAGGACAACCCAAAATAGTCTTGAAAGTGAAAAATTTAGACGAATTACTAGAAAAATATAATAAAGCCTTACAAAGTGGACTTCCAGCTACAATAATACAAGATGCAGGAAAAACTCAAATTGAGCCTGGAACTATTACGTGCGCAGGTATAGGACCAGGACCAGAAGAAATGATCGATAATATAACTGGTGATCTGAAATTACTATGAATTACTCTGATCTGGATTCCTTCTTAGGTCTAGAGAAATACTACATTCAAGAGGAGTGGGAACCATTACAAATATCTATAAATAGACCGGAAGGATTTAAGGTTATAGAAGAAATATCAGAAACTCCAGTAGATGAATGGAAAGGAGAGAGTAATGGGACTTATTCAGCTTATCTTTTAACAAAAAAAGGAATAGATCATTTTTCTGTAATTAGTATACTAAAAAAACTTATGAAGAGAAAAATCCATTATCTAGGTATAAAAGATGCGAATGCTATAACTCAACAAATAATTTATGTAAATGGAATTCCGCCAATTACCTCTTACAAAAGCGAAAAATTTGAAATTGAATTTGTAGGACATTTTTCTCGTCAATTAAACCACACAGGTAATAGATTTGAAATTGAATTAAATACTACTAACGAAAATGAGTTACAGAAAAGATTGCATAAAATATTAACCACAAAATTTCTCTTTGCATACATAGGCTATCAGAGATTTGGGACGAGAAGACCTGTAACACATATCGTCGGAAAATATTTATTACTCAAAGATTGGTGCCAAGCTGTAGACTGGATAGTAGGACATCCATTCTCTACTGAAAATGAAAATTTGATTTATGCTAGAAGAGCATATGAACAAAAAGACTTTGAAACGTCGTCGCAACTATTTCCCCGCAAATTTAAGGACGAAATAAACATATTGAAGTCTCTAATGAATGGAGATGATTGCCTTACAGCAATTAAAAAAATTGTAACTCCGCACACATTTTTTATAGAAGCTTATCAATCTTTTTTATATAATAAATATTTGTCAAAAATTGCAGATAGATTAAGAGGAAAAGAGTCTGAGGATTTAATGATAAGAATTCCTTCAGATTTATCTAATGTTAGTGATGACAATTTAAAGGAAATTATACGTGAGGAGAACATAGAAAATAGAAGTTTTAACATAAAGGAATTAAGAGTAAGACTTAGAGATTTTAGTAGAAGTCCTTTTATGAAACTAAGAAATATTAAAATAAAACAAAACAAGATTTCCTTTTCATTAGACAGAGGCATGTATGCTACAATAGTATTGAGGGAAATATCAAGATACGATCCAAAATCTTACACTTAAGGTACGAGTCTCTTTTTATCTCTTGGGAATGGTACTATTTCTTTAACGTTATGAATTCCAGTTAACATCACTAAAAGTCTAGCAAAACCCATTCCAAATCCTGTGTGGGGAGGCATACCATAGTCGAACCATCTTAAGAAGAATTCAAAATTCTCAGGCTTTAATCCTCTCTTTCGTAAGGAATCTTCTAGCACTTCCCTCTTATGGTTTCTGGTGCTACCTGAAGCTATCTCTAACCACCTGTATATTAAATCAAAACTTTCACTTACATTCGGATCGGTATCTTTAGACTTCGTATAGAACGGTCTAGACAGAGTAGGCCAATCTGTAATAAAGTATAAGTCTTCCTTTAACTCGTTATATAACACTCTGGACTCAGGTGTTCCTATATCGTCTCCAAATTTTATATTGTAACCCTTACTTTGTAGTATTTCTATTGCATCCTTATATGTGAGACGTTTTATAGGAATTTTTACATCAGGCAAATTATGAGATAATATCTTCAATTCGTCTGAAGCCTCATTTTTTACAGAATTAACTATGTTATAAATTAGTTTCTCTAGAAGTTTCATTGCGTCTTCATAATTTCCAAATGCCATTTCTACATCCATACTTATGAACTCTGCTAAATGATATGGTGTATCTGAATCTTCAGCTCTCCACGCAGGAGCAATCTCAAACACCTTTTCAACTACGCCAGCTAATAACTCTTTGTATAACTGTGGGCTTTGAGCTAAAAATGCAGTCTCTCCAAAATAAATAACAGAAAAGAGCTGAGCACCACCCTCCGTGGCTGAGGCTATTATTTTCGGTGTAAATACTTCCACGAAACCCTCTTTATATAAAGTTTCTCTAAACGATTTCAGAGTAATATTTTGTATTTTTAATATAGATTGCATTTCCTGCCTTCTGAGATCTAATACTCTCTCCTTAAGCCTTGTATCTATATCTGCTTTAACTTTTCCACTTACATCTAACGGTAAAGGAGATTTAGCTTTGCTTAAGATTTTTACCTCTTTAGCATGAACTTCAACACCATTAGGTGCTCTATTATCTGCTTTAACAACTCCTTTTACCATTATTACGCTTTCTTGACTTATATCTGATATTTCTTGAAATGAGGGACTTGATTTATCAACTACAATTTGTCCTATGCCAGTCTTATCTCTAAGTAATAAAAATTTCTTGCCTCCTAAATCCCTTATATTATGCACCCAACCCGCTAAAGTAACTTCTTTTCCATCAAGATCTTGGGTCACATTTTTAATATAGTAGTCTTTCATCAATTCTCATTCCACCCTTATTCTAACTTGTGTAGAATGAATTTTAGATAATGCTTCTTCAAGAGAAGTTTCATCGGCGGGTAAAAATCTTTTCTCTTGTTTTGATATTCTAACCACATATTGTACAGTACCATCAGGTAACCAGACTGTATTTACTCCTAATACTCTTGCTGGGGTGAGAAGTTGTACTGCAGTAGATTTTATGCTGTTTGACTTCTCTAATATTCTTACTCTAAGACCTATCTTTTCTTGTAATGCTTTAGCAACCTTTATCCATTTTTGATAAGACATCTGTGAACCGCTGGTAACTATAAGTATCAACAAATTGCCTACTTTATACGATTTATGATAAGTAGAGTCTTTAAGCTCTCTAAACTGAGTTTCCTCTAATTCTATTAATTGTTTCAAAAGATCTACTTCAAAATTTTCTACTTCTCCTTTTTCTACTAGGGACTGACAACGGTTACATAATAAACCGCTTTTAACACAGATATAATCTAGTGGTATCTTCATCTTTTTTCACTCCGTTGTTACAATAATTTTTTGAACACTGAAACTGTTATATGTCATAAGGGGTTAAAAATGCCACTCACTGATCCAGTAAAACTACAAATTGTGCAACAAAGAGTATTTTTGAAAAAAATTTGTAGAGATTGTGGAGCATTAAACTCAATTAGAGCAACAAAATGCAGAAGATGCCACAGCTCAAATTTGAGAGCTAAAAAGAAAGAACTGCCTGCAAAGAAGAGCTAAAACACTATTCCGACTGATCTTAATCTCTCTGCAATACTTTTTGAATTTTCTTCAAATAAGTCAATATGTTTTCGTATATATTCCTTATTTATACTTAATTTACCTTCACCTATCATACTTACTATTCCCCTTAATTCATCTTCGTCTTCCTCCCTGAAAGCATTAGCCTTTAGAAGCAGGTAATCTTCAAGGGTAATTATTTTAAAGTATTCTTTTCCTATTTTAATCTCTTTAGCACTATTGATTATCTGTTCTGGTACAAAAAAGTCTTGAATGTTTTCATACATATCTACCTGAAGTGACTCAGCATCAAGTCCCACTATTAGCCTAGGAGTATCTATAGGTGTCTTTCCAAAATCCCAACCCCTTTCAAATGCAAAATCTCTAATTTTATCTTCGTCAATCACTGTACTTATTGAAAGTACAAATAGATCTACATCACTCTCTATCCCCTTTTTACCTAATGATATATCCACAACTGTATCCCCAATGATTACAAAATCTGTTAATTCCCTTATTTCACTGAGAATTTCCCCTACCTTGCTAAAATGTATCAAATCGCATCAGTATGATATGGAAGTGAAAACCTTAAAATACTTTCAAGGAATTATTAATGAATAGTTAGATGCCGGGGTGGCCGAGCGGTCTAAGGCGGCGGGCCGCAGAGTATAACACGCCGAGACCCGTTATTTTCGCGGGTTCAAATCCCGCCCCCGGCTTCTTAAAAAAATATAAGGATATATGATATTTGTCATCTCATGAGTCAGCCTAAAAGGAAAGAAGAGACTGTAGGTAAAGAAATGAAGGGAGAAGAGGCCATAGCCTATACTTTGAAGGATATAGGAATAAAGGAAGTATTCCTGACATATGATACACCAAGCTTATTGTTAGATCAACTTATTAAATATGAAATTAAACCAAATTTATGCAACTCTACGAGAGAAGCAGTTATTTTAGCAGACTCCTACTCTAGGGAAAACAACACAGTTGGAACTGTTATACAAATTCCCGGTGTAAAATTATTAGAAGCAACTGATATAATATCACAAGCATATGTTGATTCGCAACCACTACTAATCATTTCGTCCCTAAGATCATACAGGGATACAGGAAAGAGTAGGGTTGGCGAATTAAGAACACCTGATGATTTAATGGAAATTTTTAAACCTATCACAAAAATGGCTGAGAGAGTTCTTAACATAGAGGAGCTTATTTTTACTATAGAGAAAGGATATAAAGAAGCATTAAGTAACAGAAATAGACCCGCTTACGTGGAAGTGCCAGAAGACCTATTTAAACTAAAAGCTTATCCATTAACACCTGCAGAACAAAAACCTGAAAAGAAAGCCCCTGATAAGAATACAGTCGCAAAAGTTGCAGAGTTATTAAATAATTCTAAAAATCCTGTTATATTAGCAGGATACGGTGTTTTAGCTTCAGGCGCTCATAAAGAACTATTAGAACTCGCGGAATTACTTGACATCCCTGTTATATTAACCTTCAGAGCCAAAGGCTCTATTCCTAGTTCTCATCCATTATTTGCAGGTGAGGGTTTAGGACTTTTTGCGACAGAAGAGGGTAGGCATATAATAGAAGAGAGCGACCTGATAATAGCATTAGGAACGAAATTTAACCAATTATCAACAGCTGGATGGTCAATGAAAATTAAAGGATACTTAGTAAACGTTAACGTAGATGGAGAAGATATATCAAAAGTATACATGCCTCACGTTCCTGTAGTAGCTGATGTAGGACTTTTCCTGAGAGAATTATTAAATACAATAAAGACTAAGATTAAAGAACCAATAAAAAGAGGTACAGCTGAGAAGATAAAGAAATTTAAAAAAGCTATCTCATTACCCACTCATTCAGAAATATGGCCCTATGATGTTGTGATGGCACTAGAAAACTATAACTTTAGTAAGATATTTGTAGATATCTCGTCCACTACACTAGATCTAGTTAGAATACCAGTTGAAAAACCAAACACTTGGTTTACAAGTGAATCTTTAATTAATAGAAGTATAGGAGTCGGCGGTATATCAAGATCTAATGATGAAAATGTTATAGCTGTAACTGATATAAAAGGTGTTCTAGATAATGCTAGCATATTAGTTGCCAGAATGAATAAAGCTAAGGGTAAACTTCTTGTACTTAATGACGGAAAATCCAGTATATTAGATGTCGTCACGTCGGATATACCATCTATAGTTAAAACCGGACAGATAGAGCGATTTGATGAAGTATTAACCAGGATGTTTAATGCAGTGAATGTATCAAATATTGAAGAACTCAAAAAAGCCATAAATGAAAATACAGGAAATCTTAAGGTCATCAACGTAAAAATTGATCCTAATTTTGAATCCGTATTGTTTAAATGAAAAATACAAAATAGCGCGGGCCCGCCGGGATTTGAACCCGGGACCTACGGGTCGCTTCCCGCGCGACCCGCGGTTAAAAGCCCGCCGCTCTACCTGGCTGAGCTACGGGCCCAGCTAAAAATGATGATATATGGGAAGTATAAAAAGTAATCGGGGAATTGTAACTTAACATCTTTGAGGTACAAAGCAAACTGTAATAGTTTTAGGTCGTAAATTATTAGGCTAGCCATTTGATCATAAATAGCTTAGATGAAAAATTCCCTAACCAAATATTATACTATTTTAGTGTTATCTGTTTCGGCTTAAAAATGAGTCATGATATACGGATATGGTATTTTTTAGACAAGGTTTATATAATGCTAAAATTCTAGTATATCTTTCTATTAAGATATTACATTTATATCTGGTAATTAAGTATGATATAAATGAATTATGTTGTACGTTATTACCGGAGGAGCAGGATATATAGGTGGTCATCTAGTCGATACTTTAGTAAACCAGAATAAAGAAATTATAGTTATAGATAATTTCACGAATGGTAAATACATTAACAATAAAGCACTGTATTTAAATTTAGATTTAAGAGGTAATAATATTCTAGGTTTGAAAGTTCCAAAAGAGAGTATATTATACCACTTAGCAGCAAATCCAGATGTAAGAGATTCAATGACAAATACAATAGATCACTTTGAGATGGATGTAAAAGCCACACTAAATATATTAGAGGTTGCGAGAAAAAATGACGTATGTCTCTTTATTTTTGCTTCATCCTCGACAGTTTATGGGGAACCATCAAAGATTCCTACTCCTGAAGAAGAGCAAACGAATCCCATATCTAATTATGGTATTTTTAAGCTACTGGGAGAACAGTTAGTGAATTATTATTCGAGGGTATATGGAATTAAGAGTATTATAGTTAGGCTAGCTAATGTTATAGGAGGAAGAGTTACACATGGGGTAATTAAAGATTTTATCAATAAATTGAGATCTGACCCGAATAGATTGCAGATACTAGGAAACGGGAAACAACGTAAAAGTTACATATATATTACAGATGTAATAGACGGATTTCAGGTTATTGAGAAATCTAGTATTGATCAAGTCTCTGTATATAATCTGGGAAATGAGGATTGGATATCAGTAGATGAGATAGCTCGTATTGTTGAAGAGGAATTAAAACTTACTCCAGCTCATGAATATGTTGATGCAGGAGGAGGTAGAGGATGGCCGGGTGACGCCAGATATATGTTATTGGATATAACTAAGTTAAAGAAGTTAGGATGGAAACCTAAATATTCTTCAAGAGAAGCAGTGAGACTTGCAGTGAGGGATTATATTGAGAATGGCATGGCAAAGAATTAAGATAAAAGTTATAGGTTTAGTTCTGATAGCGGTTTCCATTATAATTGTTTCATTGTCGTTTGCTATTATTTTTTTAAATCTACAGATAACATTTGGCTCGTTTAAGATTTCTGATATATTTATTAAAATAATTAATTTTTCTATTATTTTAGGCGTATCAATCTATGTTGCATATGTTGGATATTTAATGATATCCAGTAATTATGAAAGGAGAAAAGATTGAAGCTCTATTTCCAAACTGTCCGATTACTTTTTATACTTCCCATATATCATCATTTTTAGCTGGGCCCGTAGCTCAGCCAGGTAGAGCGGCGGGCTCTTAATCTAAGCCGTAGCAAGGTAGAGGAGATACCCGTAGGTCCCGGGTTCAAATCCCGGCGGGCCCGCGCTATTTATTCTTTTCTAATTCATCTCTAATCATTTTTATTATATGATGCTTACCAGCTTTTTTATCAACCAGAATCATTCCTTGTATACCAGATCTGGGATGAATTTTATCAGAAATAATTAGTGGATTTAACCCTAAAGAATTAGATACTTGATATAAAATATTTATATCTATTTTTCTACTTATTTTTCTAATTTTCCTTCCTTGTTCTCTACTATCTGCAATAAAATAAGCTAGCCAAATAGCTATCTTTTTTTCTTTATAATCTCTTAAGCTCATTCTCTCAGAAGTAGAGCGTTTATAATTCCATCTTGTCCAGGTCTTGACGTGACTTTGGCTTTGCCTAGCTCTGTCTGTATTAACGTTCCTTTAACTATAATACCTCTTCTAGCATATTCTCTGTTAGCTGGCGATTCGAGTACACTTATAATCTTTACTTTCTTAGCTGTTTTAGATTGTGGATCATATACATTTGCATAACTAGCATATCTAAGCCTAAGTTTAAAATTTCCGCCTGCAACTCTATCTTTCTCTTTGATATCTTTATCGCTAATTTTAGTCTCTGTTGGCGGAGAGCCTAATTCATACTTGCGCTTATCTCTATTTTTACCTTTTTGACCTCCTGTTATTTTACGTGAATCATTACCTTGATAATAACTCATACGAAAATTACTAACTCATTTAGAATATAAATTTAAGCCCCAAAGTTTCTTTTCCTTTTCTGAAATGACCTTATTGCTCTCCATAAATCTATTTTTCGAAAATCAGGCCAATATACATCCACAAAGAATAGTTCTGAATATGCTAAGTGCCAAAGTAAGAAATTACTGATTCTTATCTCACCTGATGATCTTATGAGTAAATCAATATCGGATAACTCTTGATCATATAAATATTTTCTAAATGTAGACTCATCTATGGATTTTGAATCTATTATACCTAATTTATAATCATTCATGATTTTCCTTATAGCATCCAATATTTCTTGCCTGCCTCCATAACAAATCGCCAGGATAAGTTTCTTCTTGTTATATTTCTCAGTAGTACTTTCTAGGTCAACTACTAATTTCTTTAGATCTTCTGGTAATTTATCAAGCATTCCTATTGCCTTTACTCTAACCTGATACTTATGTACTAAATCGCTTGTTAATAATTCATCTAATCCTATTTTTAAATACTTAAATATCATAGAAAGTTCTTGCTGAGTTCTTTTTTCACAATTTTCAGCTGAGAGTGCGAAAACTGTAACTGTACTTATACCTATTTCAAGTATCCATGTTAAAACGTCTCTCAATTTCACATATCCCGTGTAGTAACCCTGATCTAAAGGAAGTCTGTTATTTCTAGCCCATCTTCTGTTACCATCCGGTATTATCCCAACATGAAATGGGAAAGGACCATCTTTTATCTGAGACCATAATATCTTCTCATATATCTTATAGATTGGGCGTAGCAATGCTCTAGTTATCACATCTTTGGCCATAAGGCTTCAATCGCGTTAATATATACTTTAGTTGCTATAAATATTTCATCCAATGAAATTTTTTCATGATCTGTGTGCTCTAAACTAGAATTTCCAGGACCATAAGCTAATATACCTTTTAATGCTAGATCTTTCAATATATTCATATCACTAGTTCCCCTCTTCCTTAGAATTGTTGGTTTATAATTTTCTTTTATGATACTTCTCATAAAGACTTTAACTATATCACTGTTAACATCCACTTTTACCGGGCTTATATCTTCAACTTCATGTATCTCGCAACCTTCAAATTCTCTGTGTATCTCTGACATTATTTGATCTTTAGAATTTCTAACTGAATATCTTATATCGAAGTGAACTACTGCATTAGAAGGGGTTACATTCAAATATTCTCCCGACTTAAATATGGTTGGAACTATAGACACATCATCGTATCCGGTGTTTATTCTGGTTGTGTTAATGATCTTCTTTGCAATTTCAAAAATCAAATTGGAAGTAGCAGAGGACGAATGCTCTGATCTTGCTCTACATAAAATATCTAGGTGTATAACGCCTCTGTACTCCACGACTACACCAAAAGTGTTTGTCGGTTCGCCTACTATTATGTAATCATATTTCTTACCAATACGTAATATCTCTCGTGCTCCTTTACTCTTATTTTCCTCGTCAGATAATGCACCAACAGTAACGCTGTAACCATTTTTATTCAATATAGAAGCTGCGATAATCATGGAAATTAATGGACCTTTATCGTCTACAGCTCCTCTGCCATATATAATCTCTCCTTCCTCTTTAGGATTAATAAAGCCTGGTACTGTATCTACATGTCCTACTAATAATATATCGCCATCTCCCAACAGATAGGAATTTGTGCTGGTTACTTGAAGGCTCAAATCTAACTCACTGGCTATCTTCTCAAAAAAATCTTTAGCCTTATACTCTTCTCCGGAAGGCGTATATATCGATAAAAATTCAGGAAGAAACTGCTTTATTTTCAATTTTAAGTAATCCTTCTCTAAGAACATTTGATGCTTCCTCCATATTTTCATAAGTTATCAGATATGATGGCAAAAATCTAATAACCGTAGATCCTGCTTTCACTGCTAATATACCCTTTTCTTGCAGGTATTTCAAGACTTGACCTGGCTGAAACCTTATATCAATGCCAATCATTAAACCTTTACCTCTAACCTCCCTAACAACCTTTAAATCAGCTAGGTTCTTTACTAATATGTTAGAAAATTGTTGACCCTTCTGGTTAGCCTGTTCAACTACATTTTCTTTTTCAATTACTTTGCATGCAGCTGTTACTGCTGCCATTGCCATTGGATTACCACCATAGGTACTTCCGTGGTCTCCTTCTTCTAATTTATTTGCAATATGGTCTGGAAGGAAGACCACACTTACAGGAAATCCTCCTCCAATAGCTTTACCTGCCGTGAGAATATCTGGTACAATATTATAATGCTTATAAGCCCAAAGCTTTCCTGTTCTTCCGAATCCTGTTTGAATTTCATCAAAAATAAGTAACGAGCCAGTGTTCTCTGTCTTTTCTTTTAATGCTTTCATAAATTCAATGTTAGCAGGAATAACTCCAGATTCTCCCTGTATAGGCTCAACTATTACTGCAGCCGTCTCATTATCTATCTTAGAAAGATCCTCGATATTATTAAATGTTAAAAATTCGACCGGTCCAACTAAAGGTTCAAATGGTTCTCTGTATTTTTTATTCCAAGTTACTGAAAGTGAACCTGCTGTTCTTCCATGAAATGCGTTCTTAAACGCAATTATCTTTTTTCTTCCAGTTATCTTTCTTGCTGTTTTTAATGCTGCCTCCACTGCTTCAGTTCCACTGTTAAGTAACATAGCATTATCCATTTTATCTGGTTTCACCTTATCTAGTGCCTGCAACATCTCGTCCTTAATTGGGGTAGAAAATGAGGTTGATAAAATACTAATATTTTCTAACTGGTTTTTTAAATATTCTAAAATTATAGGATTTCTATGCCCAAGGAATGCTACACCTATTCCTGTGTGAAAATCCAAGTATCTTCTTCCCTCTATATCCCAGACGTATTGCGCCTCACCTTTAACAATCGTTAACCCCCTATCTCCATACAGTTGGATCAATTTCATTTCTTAATCCACTCTCTAAGTTTATTTAAAAGGTATGACGATACATTGAAATTATTAACTCTTACAGTATTTTTATATTCCGGTACACCATTCACCTCATTTACTAAATATCCTCTTTCAGGATCCTCAAAAATATCTATACCCAAAAAGAATCCACCCATTATATCTCTCACTTTAAGAGCTAAGTCCCTTAGTTCGTCATCTATTTTCAACGGTAAAGCTCTGGCGCCTAATGCTGTATTTGTTTTCCAGTTACGTTCATTAACTCTATATATTCCAACTGGTGCCTCATCTCCCATTACAAATATTCTAATGTCTCTATTTGGTTTTTTAACAAATTCTTGTACTAAATAGATCTGCCTAAATTGACTTGTTGTATATTCCTGATATTCTAGAAAGCTATATAAAATGTCTTCATCTACAGCCTTCGCAACCATTCTTCCCCAACTACCTTCTATTGGTTTTATTACAGCAGGAAATCCAATTTTTTTAGCTAAATCTACAGCTTTATCTTTTGAAAAAGTTACAATAGTTCTAGGAGTCTTAATATTATGTTTAGCTAATAAAGATAATGTATATAGTTTATTACCACATTTAAACAAACTTGTCGCATCATTTACTACATTATAATTCCATCCCTCAAAAATTAAAGATGTGGTTAATGCCCTTGCATGGCTAGTATTTCTCTGTATTATAACATCTGCCTCTAATTCACTGTAATTTTCGCCTACTCCTATTGCAGAATAAAAATCCTTTGTAAATATAGGAATTGCCTTAAATCCGCTTTTTTTGGCTTCAGTTATTATGTCCTTCTCTTCCCATCTCAACAGGTCATACGATACCCCTATTATCACTCTCCCCAGTCCTCTCCTACTTGCTCTGCTAATCTCAATGCTAATTTTCCATTAGAATTGAATACTTCTAATTGAGCACCACATTCATGCTCAACTATTTCTCCTGGTAAGGAATCATCTGGTACATTTACATCATTACCACATATTGGACATTTTAATAGTACCATGATGGATCGAATAGAAATATAAAGTAAGCAGTTGAAAAGCTTTTATGAAATAAAAGGTTCGAAATTAGTACCAAACTCTAAGCACTATAGTACTGTTTGTACTTATAACGCCCTGAAGACTTCTTATATCATCTATCGTCTTATTTATCGATATTATATTCATTCCTCTTACTAATGCAAGAACATCATAATCACCTGTTGTTTCATAAACTGCTTCCACTCCGGGTATTTTGATTATCTTTTTAGAAATCTCAGGAGTAGGAATTTGAGGATTAGTTTTAACCATAACTATTGCTTTTATCTCATTTTCTAATTCATAATCAATAGTAAACCTCTTTATTACACCTAATCTTATCAACTTCTCTACTCTTTTCCTTACTGCAGCCTCACTTATCTTCAATTCTTTGGCTATCATAGTGAAAGGAGTTCTAGCATTCTTCCTTAACATCTCTAATATCTTAATATCACTATCATCAACGTCTGCCATTATTCAATCACCGTGCCTTTTCCTTCTAATGCATTCTTAATTGGATCTTCTACTAATCCAGATGATATTATCACTTTCTTAACTCCATTCTCTATTGCTTCTGCTGCCATTAATATTTTTCTATTCATACCTGGTCCTATTTTTTTAGATAATTCCTTAGCCTCTTCCACTGTTAACTTATTAACAACTTTGTTATCAACCATCACACCTTCCACATCAGTCAATAATATCAGGTTATCGGATCTCAATGCTGTAGCAAGAGCAAACGCCATCTGATCCCCATCCACATTTAGTAATGTAGATTCGTCAGGATCATATGCCAATGGTGATAATATTATTACCTCAAATAAATTGCTAAATGTTACTAATAATTCTTTGTTTATGTTTTTAATTTTTCCAGTATATCCACCGTCAATTATTCTCTTTCTTCCTCTTTCATCTATAACAATAATCTTTTTCTTTCTCTCTGCTAACACTAATTTTCCATCTGCACCAGTTAAGGCTATGCTATTACGATAGCTGGAAACCCTACTCAATATATTCCTGGAAATCGAACTCATAACCATAATGAATACTTCTAACTCTTCCTTAGTGGTATATCTACTTCTTATTCCTTCTGGTGAGGTGACAAATTTAGGTTCTATTCCCAGCTTACTAGATAATTCTGTTACCTGATCCCCTCCTCCATGAACGTATATTATTTTGTTGTTTGTCTTTATTATACTTTGAACTACTCTATCCAAATTTTGTTTTAAAACCCTACCGCCGGTTTTTACTACTATCATATTAAGCAGGCCTCAATGGAGGAATTCTTAAACCTTCGTCTTCTTCGAAACCTCTTGAAACATTAAAAGCTTGAACTGCCTGACCTGCAGCTCCTTTCATAAGATTGTCTATTGCTGAAAACATAGTTATTCTACCTACTCTCTTCTCTACTGCGAATCCAATATCTACGAAGTTACTTCCAATCACATATTTTGGATCTGGGTATGGATGTATATTGCCTCTGATTACTCTAACGAATTTTCTACCTCTATAAAATTCAATAATTTTTTTCCAAAATTCAATCTCGTTGAGATCATCCGAAATAAGCCAACCATGTACAGACGCAAGTGCACCTCTAATTGTGCTAACAGCATGAGGTACTAAACTTATTTTTACTTCTTTTTTCGATATATACTGTAACTCTTGCTCAACTTCTGCAGCATGTCTATGCCCCTCAGCTTCATAGGGCCTTATAGCATTCTGTCTTTCCGGATGGTGACTTCCTTCGCTAGGTTTTGCCCCTCCTTCGCTACTACCAACCTTTACGTCACTAATCAACCTATAGTTATCTAATATATTACTATATACTAATGGCGCTGCTGCAAGTATAGTAGCTGTGGAATTGCAACCAGGTGAAGCTATTAATTTTGCCCCTTTTAATTCCTCATAGTGTATCTCTGGGATTCCATAGACAGCCTTTTTTAATAAATCAGGATACGGATGGTCAAACTCATACCATAATTTATATAATTCTGGATTTTTCAATCTGAAATCAGCACTTAAATCCACTACCTGTAGTCCCATTTCCAAAAGTTTAGGTACATAATCTACAGAAACTTTATGAGGTAAGGCTAAAAATACGGCCTCGGCTTTTTCTCCTATTTTATCCCATGAAAACTGTGAAAAATTGATATTATAAAATCCTCTTAGGTTTGGATGAATAATTGATATCGGTTTACCTGCATATTCCCTGGATGTTATATAGGTTACTTCTACTTTGTTATGCATAGCTAATAGCCTTAATAATTCTCCACCTGTATACCCTGATCCACCAATAACTGCTACTCTTATCATTCATAACTCAAAAAGTAATATTGGTTTTAAACATTTCTACTCCTAAATAATATTAATAGTGTGAGTACAAACATTGAAGAACTAAAAAAATTTCTAGAAAATAAAATAACTGAATTGAAAAAAG
This sequence comes from Sulfolobus acidocaldarius DSM 639, assembly GCF_000012285.1. Taxonomy (NCBI): domain Archaea; kingdom Thermoproteati; phylum Thermoproteota; class Thermoprotei; order Sulfolobales; family Sulfolobaceae; genus Sulfolobus; species Sulfolobus acidocaldarius. The sequence continues at coordinate 600,028 of NC_007181.1, read as the reverse complement.
AATTAGAATATTATGAGTATCTTTTAAGTCTGTTGGAAACAGAAGGATATAAAAATACAATCAAGGTAAACAGAGGAATTGCTGATATTATAAAAAATACTAAGGGAGAAATAATAGCTGAGATATACTATACTCCACCTTTAGTTAGAGTTGTGTTCAAGGGTAAGATAACTGTTAATCGAATATATGCTAACGTAATTAATAAGATTCTTGAGAACGAAAAAAACAAAAATAAAATAGAATATAATATCACTTTCGAGAAAGACGAATTAAAAGAGATAACTATAGACAGTATTAAAGATGAACTGCTTTACAATAGAATAAAGGCAGCACTACAATCTGTATTAGAAAGAATTTCTCACTAATACGTCTGTCTTAATCATTATAGGACGTGGGTCATTAATAAACCTTATCAACATTTCTCCTTTACCCAAAAATATTAAAGATCTTAATGTTTCTTCAATATTTAGATCGGCGAACCTCATGACTTCATTCCAGAACTTCTTATCACCATTATTCATAAATCCTAATAGTCCTATATTTTCTAGAAATATATCCGATAATTCTCCTAAATCATCGAAGTTTTGAGTAGCCATAAATATTCCAATACCAAATCCCCTTCCTCTTTTTATTAAATCTGCAACTATTTGATAGTCTCTATCCTCGGATCTTAGAAGAGTCCATGCTTCGTCTATAACTAAAACCAGTTTTAATCTATCGTCTGCTATATTATATTTATTAATAAATTTTATGATTATACCATACATCACAAGTCTTCTTAGTTCCTCTGATTTTATACTAGATAAATCAACTACATTTATACCTTCTGAAATTGCAGATATTAGGTCTATATCTTCCACTCCCGCATCTAAACTCTTTATGGCAGACACTATTCTAAGCAAATATGCCTTTACATCCTCATTTATATCATACTTTTCTATTTTATCAATTATATAGTCCCAACTAACCTCATAATAATTATCCGAGATACTTTCTAAAAGGATCCTATATAATAATGCAGATACAAACCTGTCTAACTTAAATGAGTTTCTAATAATGTTTTCTAATTGAATTAAATAAATATCCTTGTTCACATTAGAAAATTTAAGGAGATTAATGCTATTTAAAAGCGGATTTATGTATTTATATTTATAACCATACTTCTTAAGCCTTAAAGAAATATCTTTCTTTACATCAAAAAACACTATAGGTATACCATAAAGAATGTTTGTCTTGACTCCCAAAGATAATAAAAACTCTGTTTTACCAGAACCTGTTGGACCTATAATTAATGCATGAGGGTTAATTACTCTATTAACATTCCAAAACACGGCTCTTCTATCATTTATCTCCTGACCTAGATATATGCCGTCTGTAATTATCTCATAATCTGGTTGCTTCTGCAGAGAAAATACTGATAAAAAGGGAATTTGAGAAGGAAACACTATCTTCTTAAGGCTAAGTTTATCATTTAACAAATCCTCTATTTCATGTTTATACGCTAACCTACTTTTCACACCTATACTTTCTAATCCTTTCTTTACAACATCAGCAGTTGCTAACGCTTTTTCTTTACTATCTGAGTTGATGATAAAGAAAATAAGATACTTAAAAGGCATTTCTCCTTCACTTATTTTCTTTATCATATGCTGAATCATCATTAACTCGTTTTTTGCTCTTTCATTTGAAGGGTCAGCATCAATTATCACTCTTATATTTTGAGCTTTTTGAAATAAATCGCTTAAAAATTTGTTTTTATCAATACTACTTTTTCTAAATACGATATCTATCTGACCAGCTATATCCAGAACTTTATGAAACGAGGAAATCTTTACACGTAAACTTTCATCACTTAGATCTCTATAATCAAATGGTATGTCATCAACTATTAAAAATGCTTTAACATTATCCTCTATTTTTAAATATCCATCTTCTATGACTATACTATGATTTGTTTTATAGTTCTTAACGAATATTTTACTTATATTACTTTTTAGGAAAAATTTATAAAATTTTCTCATTATTTGAGGATCTACGAAAAAAAGTGATATAATTGCTAATATTATGAAGACTAAATTAAAAGATATGATACCTAATATTAGAAGTACCACAGCAACTACAATAAACGCCTTGTTCATTAAAATGGTCCAAAAATATATTCAGAGTCAGAGTGAACCGCAATAACTAATTAATTCAACGTCATAAATTAATAATTCTACTACTCATAACTCTATGTTTGCATGAATCATCCGTAAATCTTCTTCAGTTTTATTTAATTTTTTCATAAGCTCTGCAACCAGTCCGTCTAAGAAGATTTGAGTAGTATCCTCAAATAGAGTACCCAGTGGTGCTAAAGGTTCTGTTATACCTAAAATCTGCCTTGCAAAGTAATCCTCATTAGTTGAGTATTTAGTTCTTCCTGGAATCTCGACCACTACATCTGATATTTTTGCTAGTGGGCTATCAGCATAACTAGTTATTGAAATTAAAGTTGACTTAGCAGCTTTCGCAGCCTCTGCTGCAGTTAATATCAGCCTAGTTCTGCCTGAACCGGATATTGCAATGGCTATATCCCTTTCGCCGATTGCAGGAACTATAGTATCTCCCAACACATAAACATTGTAACCTAAATGAAGCAATCTCATTCCAAAAGCTTTACCAACTAATCCACTTCTACCTGCGCCCATTACAAGAATCTTACCGTTTTTATTTTGATTATAATGATTAACTAAAACTTCAATCATTTTTGAAACTTGCTCAGGTTTTAACATACGTACAGCACGCATGATAAATTCAGCTATATCATACATCGTCTTTATTGAGATAAGAGATTCAAACAAGGAAGTATTTGTAGGTGATGATGACAATTTGAATCTCCATTTATAACTCATTAATTCCAATTTAAAACATTACTTCTCCATAGATCCATAAGACGGCGAATTTTTTATACGTTTCAAAATGCAAATATTAAAAATAGTTAGAAATGTCATCAACTACACGTTGGACGCCAAAATGGAAAACCGTCAAAATAAAACTAAATGATAAAGATATAGATATCTGTTTTGACGAGATAACTAAACTTTATGCATGTCCAATATGCGCACCGGAATGTAAAAAAGGTAATACGCCAAACTACGGAGCTTACTTCTTTTCATTGGATGATTTGAAGGAGCACGTACTCTCACATAATTTCTCATACTGGCTAAGGAAGAGAAAGACAGAAGAGGAAGAAGAGGAAGAGGAGAAAGTAAAAGCAGAAGAGGAAGAAGAATGAAGAAGAAGAAAAACATAATTATGGTAGGCAACTTCACCATAGATGTCTTTAACAATGATAATGAAAAAATAGGAGGATCACCAATTTACTCAGGTTTTGCTGTATACATGCTAGGAGGAATTCCGCATGTAGTCTCTTCAATTAGTAATGCATATGAAAATATTTTACCTCCGTTTCTAAGCAAATATAAAATTTTCAACAGTAACAATATGACTACTTTTAAGTTAATTTATAAGGAAAATGGTAAAAGAGATCTCTTGCTAGTTTCTATGTCTGAAAGAAAATTAAGTATAGAGAATCACAAGTCTGATGGTCTAATAATAAATCCAGTGTGTAATGAAATAGATGTCAACATATTATCAAATATCTCTTTTCCTTCAGCTGTAGATATTCAAGGATTCGTTAGAATATGTGAAGAAAATAAATACGTTATTTTGGGTAACCAGTTTAAGTTACCTTATAATAGGAATTATTTAGTTGTACATGCTAACTATGATGAGCTAAGTAAGTCTATGTACACCGTATCTGATTTAATTACTACTGGATTTAAAGAGGTACTAGTATCATATGATGAAGATGGCTTTATAACCTTTACTAGAAATAGTTCTTACAAGTTTAAGCCAGAAAATATAGGTCCTTACAAAACAGGTACTGGTGATGTACTTCTTGCATCTTATTTTATGTACAGATTAAATGGAATAGACCCTGAGAAAAGTACATATCTTGCAGGGAAATTTACTGAGTGGTTCAGCAATTCAGGCTATCGTCTATTGTCTGACATAGGTTAAAATTCTTCCATTTTCCCAATCTTCCACAAAAAATGATATTATCGTCTTTTTCACCTATCTTGTTATCTTCATCTATTAATATACCATCCTTAATAATCCTATACCTGAAAGAGATTATTTCATCCCTTAACAAAATCCTTTTCCTCTTAAGATCACTGTACACTTTATCCCATGATGGAACTATATTTAAAAAAGGAACCAAAACATATAGAACATCAAATGAAGGATTTAACCAATCAATCGAAAATACATGAGAGAAAGAAACACCTTTGTCCCCATTTACTACAATCTGAGAACCTTGTCTTTTCTTGGTTGTAAATATAGCTTCAGCTATGCTAATACTTCTAAAAATTTTACTGTTATCAAATATTCTTCTTGGTATAGTGGAATATATTCTATCCCATAGGATTATCTCTCCCGTATTTAACACCAATTTATCATTTCTAATAAAATATGAACCGATTAGTCTAATTCTAGCTTTTAATGATAAATTTTGTATTATCTCACTCAGATTTTTTATATAGTACATTTTATTATCAGGAAGTAACCAATCTGGAATTTTATCTATCGTTAGTTTTGCACTTAAGTAGTTCTCTTTTTCATAAATTACATTCGTCTCTATCTGAGCAAAATCTAACAAGTTAGTGAAACATTTTTCTTTCACTAGAGGAGGATGTAGAGGGATATTAAAACCAGATATTTCGTCATAAGAAAACACTCCTCCTATTCTATGCTGATTCTCTAAAACTATAGAGTCTCTCTTACGAGAAGAGATCAATAAACCTGAGATACCTGCACCTAAAATAACTTCCATTTGACATTATACTAAAGCTCCTGAAGATAAAATCCTATCCCACTTATAGGATTTGGGAAAACTTTTATCGGTATCATTTACTGTATCCTTTGTATCGGCAACTAATCTCTTAACAAGAGCCTCGATATCGGAGCTGGAATCAACCTTTATTCTCTTACCATTATACTCTATTTCAGGGTAACCATCATACAAAGTATCAAACACAACTTCAAAATACACCTTGTTCTCACGCAGATAGTCTATCAAAGTGCTAGGAATTTCAAAGTAATCCTCTTGTCCAACTACCAGTCTTAGCATACTAAAATGTTACTACTATTGTTTATACTTATAAGCCAGCAGAGGAAATAATATGGAGATGAAATCCTTTTTAGGGTCAACTATTTTGCAAATATCCGGAGTAATAGGATATGCAAAAGACTATGAGGAGGCTAAAATTCTTACAGAAAAATTTAAGGGAATTTTTAAAGATTTATCAGTAAAAATGCTAGATTTAAGTAAAATCGAAGATCGACTATTAGCTATCAACTTAGATCCTGATATAGGAGACTTTAAAGAAGGTTATGTTATTGCGATAGGCATATAAATCCTCGTTATATTCTAATTATTGGGCCCGTAGTCTAGCCTGGTTAGGACGCTGCCCTCACACGGCAGAAGTCCCGAGTTCAAATCTCGGCGGGCCCATGTGGGGGACACCCCACTTTTATCTTTCAATTTTAGGTAAGTCTTGACCATGTCAGCTAAAGGTCCAACGTAAATTTCCTTCATCTTACGATCTTGGCCCTTCTCCACAAAGTAGACATAATACGATCCACGGACTTCCCTTATCCTTATATCACCGAATAAGAAAGTCCTATTACCCATATACTTATATAAGCCCTCTAACCTTTTTAAGTTTCATAACTATCAAATTTTATATTAAATTAAAAGTAAACAATAAAATTCCTCAGTACAAAAATAGAGTTTATTACATAAATAAATTTTCTTTATATAAAAATTTTTAAATGAGTTATTTAATGAGTAAGAAAATAAAAAGGATTTATTTCCTCAAACTAAATTATTTCTTCTCTTTTAAGCGTTAAATATAGACTTCCACTTTTGGGTGGACTAGTCTTGATATCTTACCTCTTGGTTTTTCCAATTGGAGGAATTCGTTGCCTTAGAATACATTGCTTTACATGAAATGATGAGTTTGAGTTATGAGATCTATGTTGGAATAGTCATTTTCTTTTTAGTGATGTTTTGGGGAATAATCGATAGTATTATAAGAGTTGTCAGTCATCACGAGTCTAAGTTAGGGTTTTTATGTAGTTAAGCCTTAGATTGATTTTAGGCCTATGTTCAATAATATCCTCTAATTCAAATCTTCTTTAAGAATATTTTTAATAACCAAACAAAGTATGGACATAATATATTAACAGTAATCATATAAGGTGTATCAAGTCCAGCTAAATAATAACTGAAGCAGCACGTCTGTTCATTATACTAGTAATGGAGTCTTTGATCTTTAATCAATGTTTATCAACTTGATTATCTCCTTCATCATTTACTAACAATGATAATAGATCTCTAATTTCGAACAACTCTTTTACTCCCTTGTCTGTTATATTACATTTTTTCTTGTAACCCTCTACAAAATAGAATGCATTTCTACATGTTATAAGTCCTTCATTGCATAACTGGTTTATATAATGTTGAAAACCGCCTTTAGTTATGTTAAATTTTTGTATAATTATATTGTATAGCTCACTAAATCCCATCTCACCATAAACATATAATATAACTAAAGTGTAAATTCTAATCTTCGTTGGGTTATTTTGAGTCAAACTAAACCCCCTACAAGTATTTGCAGAATCACCATCACATACATCAAGATAAGCATTCTCAAGTTCGTTTCAATATATCTAATACTGCGAAACACAAAAGCTATTACTATAACATCCACCACCAAAAACGCCACATAAGTCAAACTCCACGATCTTGAAAGACCTATAACATCATATGCCATAAGCAAAATGGATAAAACAACAAAACGTCTAACATGTTTTGAGTTCCAAGTACTATTTCCAGATACGTTAAGAAGTGTATAGAGTCGCCTAAATCTGGCTTCAAACTTCTGTATTATAAATCCCATGTATGCTACAAGAAGACAATCTACAGGGAAAATGTACTCCTTTAAGTAATAAGGATGTGGTAAAAGATTAAATATGAATAATACGGAAAAAATTGACAGTATTAGCATCAATCTTTTACCCATTTCATCATATAGCTTTTTCCTTGTATACTCTATCGCCTCAATAATTTCATTCTCCACCTTCATCGCCCCTAAGAAATATAAGGTCTAAGAGTGTAGGTTTTCTAATTTCAACAAATCCGTCTATTTTCCCATTCACCTCATCTCTTAAAACTAGTCTGGATTTAATTCCGTCATTTACTACTAGGTACTTATCCGCAACTCTTTTAATAAACTTTACATCTATAGGTTTGACCTGACCGTTCTGAAGAAGCATAACTTTCTCACAGGCACTTTCTACTACTTGCGCATCATGGGTCGTCATAAGTATAGTCTTATCATGAGCATGAGCGCTTATTTCTCTGACAAATAATAGTTTAGATTCGTAATCGAGACCCTCAGTTGGCTCATCAAGAAGCGAGACTGGTCTGTCTAATGATAAGGCAAACGTTAAGGCTAATTTTCTTTGAGTACCCTTACTTAGTGTAAAAACAAGTTTCTCTAGATATAGAGAAAGATTGAAATTTTTTATTAGGCTATAAACCTTGTCCCTATCAATTTCCATTGCACTTATGAAGAACTCAATGCTATCCCTGACTCTAAGGAACGCATCTAAGTAATTCTTGTCGTAAAGGACTGATATTACTTCCCTAACTCTTTTAACGTCCTCTAGTGGAGTTCCGTCTATCAATGCAGTTCCACTATCTGGTTTTTCCGATGTAGAAAGTATCCTGATTAATGTACTTTTGCCAGATCCATTACGTCCTACTATGCATGTTACTCTACCACTCTCAGCCTTAAAAGTTACGCCCTTTAACACAGGTGAAAGATATGATTTAGAGAGACCAATTGCTTCTATCATAATAGCACCATTCCTTGGCCTTTTACTAACCTTTTACCTGCCAAAATAAATAAGATTACACCAAGAACTATAACGTAGCTTATGGATAACACAACTTGTACTTGATAAGGTAATGTGTAAAACCATAATGCATTAAGGTCAGAAGCGTTATATCCTAAAAGGATGTATCTTATTAAAGCTATTAAGTGGCTATACGGGGAGATAAATGCTATAATACGAAGATATTCTGGTAGATAGCTTAAAGGATAATAAACCCCAGAAAAGAGTATCAGAATAACTTGGATCAGCGAGAAGAGATAGCTGGTGGGTGAAGAAAGGTTTCTAAATAAAGAATTAATAATAATACCAAGGCTGTAAGATGTTAGAGACCCTAAGAGCATGAGCGGAAGAACTGCGAGTAGTCCTATTACGTTTACGCCTTCAGATGTAAGGATGAAACTTAAGCCCGCTACTGTTAATACGTTTACAAAAGTAATAATTGCGTAAAAAATTACGTCAGTCCCCATAAAGTAATATATGATTTTTCGATTACTTAGCAGGTGAACTACATATATAGTACTATTACTAAACTCAAGACGTGAAGAAAAAGAGCCAAAGAGTGGAATGGTTAAAGCAAATATTATAGGTACCCCTACGATTTCAAAATCTAAGAAAGAAGTATTAAACTGCTTAAGAAAAGTAACTGAAGTTACGCCATTAAGAGAAATCCCAAGGGTTAATATCCATAAAATTGGTTGCAATAAATAGATTATTAAAGCCCATTTAAGGGTCTTTAAGCTAATTTTCGCCCTTCGTAGTATCATTAAAGAAAGTAACTTGAAAATATCCTTCATAGTGGATCATCTTTAACTAAGAATATTTGCGTTATATTCCTGGCTAGGATAGTTTTTCTGTCTTTATACGCCGAGATAATTTTTATAGCATCTTCTAAATTCGATACACTCTGTATAGGTACTGAGAGATACCCGTGATGTATACTTAAGCCTTTCCTTCCGAACAAGTAAATACCATAGGTTTCCTTTCCTACATTTCCAGAAGTATCTACGTTTAATGTTTTATGTATGTGAAGAAAAACTTCAACCTGCCTTAAGGATTCATGTGGTAAAATTACGCCTAGATCGATATCAAGTCCATATAAACGTAAACTTACCTCTTTACCTAAGAATTGTTCATGATGAAGAAGTGTATAAATGCCTAAAGTTACGACTTTAGTCTCAAATTTATGAAGCTTATTTAAAAAAGAATTAGATTTTTCTTCCATTATCTACACCTCTTACTCCTCCTCGATGACTAGATCTTCGCTTACCGCGCTTGCTGCAATTGCTACTCCTGCACACCCTACAGCTCCAACTACAGTTCCACAGCACAAGCAGTCCGCATATGCTATTCCATCAGTTAAAGGAATTTACTTCACCCAATTACTTCAGGGTTTTTATAGATTTAAAGTAATTAACAAAGTATTCATTCCATATTACAAATATTTTTGAATAAGCATTAATATTACTTGAAGTTAGTAGACCATAAAGTTTGTCGGCTCAGGAAAGATGGTTTCAGTTAAATACATAATATTAGATTTTATCTCCTTATCCTAGCTATAATCAGTCCAATGATTAGCAGTATTCCTAACGTAAGTGTCTGGAGATTATTTAGAAATATGCTAAGGGTAATGATTATAACACTCACTAGAATAAATATTGGTGTAAGTTTTTCATAATTAAGGTTTCTCTCATATACGATTCCGATAACTATAGCTAAGATTACTATAAGAAAGACCTGGAGCGGAATATCATTTCCAGGCATATATGAAAAGGTTCTTTTTGTTAAAATAAAGAGAGAAGGAAGTATGGAATAGATACTAAAATTCGATTTTATTAAAGAATAGACAGTTAATTATATCAGAGGCTGATCCTGAAATGATTTTAGCACAACATGTCAGTACAGGTTATGGTGATCTAGAAGTTATTCATGACTTAACTTTCGAGATAAAGGAAAAAGGAATATATGTACTCCTGGGGAAGAACGGGGCGGGAAAAACCACTATCTTGAGGTTGCTAGCTGGAGTACTTAAGCCTTGGAAGGGTCTGTTTAGGAGAGAAGGAAGTATTGCCTATCTCCCTCACTACATTGCCTTGCCTCCAGAGATGAGAGTAAAAGAGGCATTAGACTTTTTATCAAGGATATTAAACGCTAATTATTCTAGCGTTATAGAAGAGCTGGATTTAAAGGACCTTTTAGGAAAGAAGATATCAGATCTTTCTCAAGGGCAAAAGAAAAGGGTTTCTCTCTCAAGAGTTTTCATGAGAGAAAAGGACATCTACCTCCTCGACGAGCCTACTGATAATCTCGACCCAGTCTTTGCTAGTAAGGTTAGGGAAAAAGTAGTTTCACTATCAAAAAGTAAGATAGTGATCTACACATCACATAATCTTTACGAGGCTAAAGAAATTGGTAAATACGTAATGGTGATGGATAATGGAAGGCTAATTAGGTTCTGTACTATGGATGAATTGAGGACGGGAGAGTACGTTGTAGGGATAAGAGCTTCGTCGGATTTATCGAAGATTCTAGAGGGACATTATGAAGGGGACTACTTTGTAGTAAAGCTCCCTGACCCTTCGATGGTTAATGAAGTGATACAAAAGCTCCTTAGGGAGAATATTACAATTTACGAGGTGAAAGAGATGAGAAATCCTTTAGAAGAGCTTTTGAGGTGATCAAATGAAGCTATATCTCTCATTTATCTTGGCAAAGAGGGCATCAAAGAGGAGTTTGGGAACAACATTCTATCTATTTACATTATCCTTTATCGTGTTCGGTCTTAACATATATTTTATATCTAGATTAAGCTCTCAAAATCCTTCATTCCTCTCAACTGCAACTTTCCCTTCTCTGGTCTTTGTAATTGCTTTTATTTCATTAATAGTCACTCTCTTAGGCGATGATAGGCAAAGCGGTCTCCTAGAATATTTAGTGGCTGAGGGTTTCACTGCCCAAGAGGTCTATTACGGTTATCTTTTGGCGTACTTGTCCATTTCTCTTCCCGTTATTATTCCAGTAGACCTAGTACTTGGATTGATGGAGAGAAATGTGCTTTATATCTTAATTGTTGTATTAGCTTCAGTTGGCACGTTGTTCCTTACCTATTCCATTTCCTTTTCCTTTACAGGATTACAGAGGGTTACCGGCTCCTCGAGATATCCTTTAGCGGCCTATGTAGCATTGGGAATTTCACTGCTGTATCTCTTCTCATATTCAATTGTAGGTTATAAGGAACTACTAGCCTTTCTGCTTTATTTAAGCACAGGGTTAACCGTGTCTGGTATATCCCTCTTACTCGTTGTAGGAAAATTAATAGACGAGGAGAAATTATTACCTTGAGAATAAACAGTGTTTTAGCACTTCTAATATGCGTCAAAGACCAATTTTAAAACCCGAGAGCTCAGGGATTCAAGTCATGTTGAGTACGTGCGAGGAACCCACATATCTCAACTTTTATTTTGCCATAATCCATCTCCAGTCTACCAATATCCTGATCTCCTATTTACTTAATGAGAGCTTGTGTAGTACACTTAGGAATGCTTTACTTCTTGATTCTAAATCTAGTTTTTGACTTTCTGTTATTGGACTTAGAAGGCTTTAGTAATTGTATATAATTTTTATAGTTATAAAGTAATACAACGTTAAGGGATTAAGAGTATTTCGGTTTACTTAGAGCTTTAAGATGTTAACGTATTAAGAATATTTCCCAATTCCACTAAATCTAAATCTTCTTGGGTTTGAAGCTCTAAATATACTGGCTTAGTTAAATGTCTATGATATCTTGATTGGTATTCATCTTTTACTAAAAACCTGGGAATCTCTATTGTAACCTTTTCCGCGTTAAATTCATAACCACATTTCTTACATTTATATCCTTTCTTAACTCCTAAAGAGGTTGCTGATCTATTACATTTGGGACATTTAGGGTTAGTATATTCATGGTAATTTAATGATAAGACTCTCATTCTCTCTGCTTCAAAAATTTTCCCATATTTATCTGAAGGTCTGACTGTTGCAATAATCTCTATCTCATCACCATTTATAAGGAATTTTGAGGCTAAATTTAACTCCCCAGTTTCCTTATAAAAGATAAATATTTCTCCTTTATCTGAACTTAGTAGGACATCTCCTCCTTCTAATATTCTTACATCTTTAACTTTAATTTTTTTCTTTACTGTCCTGTAGTAATACTCTTTACTATCATTACTAATATGTGCGTCTGTTCCCTGATTAGACTTGTATATCATAGCTAGTTCAACATTATTAGAACTTCTTATCTCTTTCAACGCTTCTAACATAACTGAGAGATTGTTTCCTCTAACACCATATAATATAGGGTCTTTTCCTTGAGGTGTGATAAGTAACCTTTTCTTGATGTAATCAAAATTATTAAATGTTTTAGGAAAATTTCTTTCCTCAAATTTTATCACGCTATTTACATCCACAATTCTAAAACTAGAAGCATCATGCCTATAAGTAATAAGTTCATACGTAAACCCTTCAATTGGCAAATAACCTATTGCAGCAATACTCCCTATTATTCCCCTATCTCCCTTTGTAAGTATATGACATTTCTTTGAGATTCTTGTTGCGTAATCTAGTGGAACTATATCCTTTACAGCTTTTTGATAAAAATTATACAAAAAATTTTTGCACTCTTCATACTCGTCTCTCTTTATTATCGCTAAACCTGGTTTCCTATTATATTTAGTTGCTTTTGATATTTTTTCAACGTAATCCACACTCTCAGACCATATTATTTCTGCTAACTCTTCAAGGTTTTTTTCAGCGGATAGTATGATTTTAATACTTGCATTTCCTCTAGTTTTCCAGGGAATATTTGGATTTAACCTAATCAAATAAGGTAAATCGAGAATCTTTAAGCTCTTATCCTTGATTAAATGCTTAATGAGTAGTGCTGAAAAATGCGTAGTACAGCCTGCTTCAGGTGAGTCATGATCGTCTATTCCTAATATATATGTTACTTCTTTACTAGACTCTTTCCCTCTACCACTATCATTGTTAATGTTGATCTCACCCTAGGTAACTTTCTGACTGTATTTGTCACAAAATCCTTCAGCTTATCTAACGTATCAGCTTCTATTTTAGCTACAATATCATAAACGCCATATACTATGTGGACCTCTGTCACTTCATTCAGACTTTTAAGTTTTTCAAAAACCTCTTCTTCTCCACCTGCATCAGTGTTAATTAGAACTATAGCCGAAGCCATTTTTAAACCCAAGAAGGTTTATTAGAAATAAAGTTATAAGAACTTTATGATTATAAGTGAAAATATATATTATAGATTATCACAAGGATGATCCAAAGAAATGTACAGGGAAAAAACTAATAAGATTGGGTTATGCAAAACCTACAAATAAGGGAATAGGTATAGTACTGGATCCATTTTCAGAGACAGTAGTGGGAATAGAGGATTCTGAAATATTAATAAAGCAAGGACTAACGGCTGTAGATACTTCATGGAATAATACGACAATAAATGAATTCAAATCAACAGGATTTCATAGGAGATTACCGATCTTATTTGCGGGAAATCCAACAAATTATGCACTAGCATACAGACTTTCCACGTTGGAAGCAATATCTGCTACTCTGTATATATTAGAGCACATAGAACTTTCCTTCTCGATCCTAAATACTGTAAAATGGGGTAAAACTTTCTATGAACTGAATAAGGATATATTAGAGTCATACAAGGGCAAGAAGAGAGACGAAATTATGAAAATAGAAAATGAAATTATAGATAAAATAAGGGGAGCCTAACAATAACCCAGCTTTTGTATTTAGGGGGATTCTACTAAGCGTCCTTAGGAGGGTTGAACCTCAACTCATCCCCTCCTTACTTGCTCCTGGGAGGACTGCCGTTTCAGCCGGTATAATAGGTCTCATTTATGTAGCCTAGTTACCTAGACTACATATAAACTCATTTTCATATCCTATTATACCGGTTACGTTTCTGTGCAGTAGCCAGAGCACTAACCCTGCAGATCTAACTGCTCCCATGAGGCTTGGAGGCTGGAGTTTCCTCAGGATATTCCCGTAACCCCCTGTTAGGCTCCCCTAAAATAAGTTATAACGGGGGCGGGATAATAAAAGATGCTATAATTACACCAGCTATTAAGACAATACTCGCAACGACCACTACTTTAGGCGAAATTTTTACCTTTTCTTTTTCACTCTCATAATATCTTACTAAACCTGCCATTGAAGCTATTGGAACGTCTTCCTTTTTCTTTTTACTTGATGGCATTACTAGTCCTCCTTATACTCTTTATCTCTTTTATTATTTTTAAAGCTTTTTGATGATCTCTCTCTATCACATTTCCTGTAACTATAATATCCGCCCCTGCTAGTACCAAGTTTCTTGCCCTCTCTTCGCTGGTCACACCACCGCCTACAATTACTACACCGTCTTTTACCGTATTCTTTACGACCTTTATAGCCTCAGGCTTTACTGTCTCACTTGCTCCAGATCCAGCTTCTAGATATATGTATTTCATCCCCATGTAATTTGCAGCTAAGGAGTAACTCACTATAAGTTCTATGTTATCGTAAGGAATAACTCTTGCTCTTCCAATATGCCCAGCAGTACCACCATGTCCTATTATAAGATAGGCAGTTGGTAGAACTTCTAATCCTATCCTCTTTATAATAGGAGCAGCTACTATTTGAGCTCCAACTATATAATACAAATCGTCTGAATTCAAAAGTGAAAGAAATAATATAGCATCAGCCTTATTCGAAATTAAATTTACGTTGCTCGGAAATATTATCAAAGGAATACTGAATTCTTCTAAAATAGATAAAATATTATCCAACTTATCCTGCGATATACCAAGAGTTCCGCCTATTAGAAAAACGTCAGTTCCTGCCTCAATAAGCTTACTAGCAATATCATGCAATGAGTCTAAATCAAATATCTTATCAGGATCAAAAAGGGAAAAATGTAAAGTTTTCCCTTCCTCTAATATTTCGCTAATATATCTAGCTACCTTCCCCCTGAATTTCATCTTGAGCCTTCTCCTCTGTATCTTTTAAATTCTGCTCAATCTTTCCTTCATAGTATCTATCTATAAATTTACCGTATGCATTTGCCTCATCATAAACAAGAGGAACGTCAAACTGATCCTCAAGCTTACAGTTACCGCACATCACTTTAGCAATACCCTCCTTAACCGTGATAGATATAGTAACCTTTCCACATCTAGGACATTCGAAAACACTAGGAATTTTTGGTTTTGGCCTTTGAAGTTGAAGTTTTCTTCTTTTCTTTCTTCCTCCCAACTCTTTCTACACCAGATATTTTTAGCCTAAACCCGCTATTAAATACTTCTACAAAGATAAGATACAATATACCTAACACAAACGCAGAAATAACTCCTATATAAACAGTCTCAAGCGCTGAAAGCAATATTATTACCTCTTATCTTGATAATATTCTTCTCAGTATAAATGACTTTTCAAACGTATATAACTCTACCAGTATCTTCTTAAACGTATCCACATCCAAATTTATGACTAATATATCATCTTTATTTATCACATAATCCAAAGAAATTAGATGATAGCATTTCAATTTCTGTTTATTAAAGAAAAAGAAAGGACAAGTACAATATTTGTCCTTTACCATTAGATAATCCTTATCTTTACCTAGAAAAACAAACACAGAAACAAGTGAACTTCCTACCTTTAATTTTAATATCCGATCCTCAATAATTGCCTGTTTACTTCTCTTTAGCTTGTAATAATCTCTTAACATTATATATGCTTTCAGTTACAACAAATTCAAACAAAAACCTTTCGTCAGATCTTTTAGTATATTCTGCCACATAAAACAAATTGGGATTTCTACCTTGTCCAAATAATGATTGATTATATGTTAATTTTACGTTAAGCCCATCCAATATCTTATTTGTTTCATTTCATGATAATAAAAACACAAAAATAATCCTGTTCTAATCCTCAAATAAAATATTCTACTAACTACTGATATCTTTTCCAGTAAGGTAAAATGAGGAAGAACTAAGAACCTAACAGGAATACTTACATCAGGTCACTCTACCTAGATAAAACACTATCATTCCAGTATTTCAAGAAGAATACTGTAGCAGTAATTATAACCGGAATTATCAGTGCAACAAAAGCATAGCCTAGACCTATAAACTGAGATAAAGCACCAACTACTATTGGAACTATGAAAAACAAAATGTTATTATAGGCTAAGAAGTATGAGTTGACTGCGTTCCTCTCTTCACTGGAAGTCGCTCTAGCTATTATTATCGTGGATATAGGAAAAACTGATCCGTGAGGTATACCCAGAAGAGCCATAAAGATTAGGTAAAGAGCTAAATTCGGAGAAAATACAACTCCTATTATTCCTAAAATGGTTATTACAACTGAAATAAGTAAAGGATATCGAAGTGATCTAAAAGGTCTAATTGTCATGAAGAGTCTGGTCAAAAATGATGTTATAAAGAAGGGTATATATGAGAAGTAAGCCAAGTTCTTAGGAAGCCCTAACTCGTCTATTCCGTAAATGGTTATAAATGTAGTGAAAGCTGCAAACGGGATATTATATGTTGTAATAGATAGTATAGATGAAATAAATCCCTTATTTCGCAGAGCAGACATCCCATGAATTTCTCTTTTTGCATCAGGGAATTTTATTAGCCATGATAGGACAAAGGACAAAATAGAAAATGGAAGAAAAGCTAGAAAGACTGACTTATAGCTGAAAATCGAAAGAACGTAACTTTCTAATAGTGGACCAATTATGAGACTAATGCTCAAACTCGTGGAATATAGTGATAATAACCTCTCCGCTAGTCTTTTGTTTTCTACTAAAGATGCTGAGGTTACTAGGTTAGGCATTATTAAACCGTAAGCGACTCCGGCAATAGCGGTAAAAATCCATACTGTTAAAGGAGTAGATAGGTAGAATCCTATTAGAAGGACAGATATTAAGAAATTACATGAAATAAATACTTTCCTTCTAGAGGAAGGTGATAAAACTGGATTAATAAGTGAGGTTGAAATGAGTGTTGCCATAAATATTAAGCCCTCTAAAACACCTGCAAGAAAATTATTGAACCCAAACACATATTTAGTTAGAGGAGCTAATGTAGTCGTCACCATATTATTAGTTGACCTATTTGCTATGGCTATTAGCGATAACGTTAAAGCAATGTACAAAAAAGATCGTTTGCCACTCATAATGATGCAATACTTCAATAGTTCAATTAAAAACTTACTATTTTCCTTTACTAGTACAAAAGAATGTTTAGATGTGCTCGAAAAATTTAACCTAACTATTTCCTAGGATTTAATCAAAATCTAAGTTAAGTTGTTGTAAATTCATGGATCCATAGGAAGTCGTTGGAGATTGTTTAACTAACGTACATGACAAGCCAAAGAGCCTAATATAAATGTTAAAAATTTTTAGTTTCAAAAAGAATTAACCGGGGGGTTTAATTTATATCACTAAAGAGTTCTAACCTCTTTTTCCGATCTCATGAACGATTATAGATACATGGTAGAGGTTCGGAGGGAGTTAAGCCTAGCCATCTATCAAGCTAAGTACTATAAGCATTTGACCAAGCCCGTGTTCTTGGAGGTAGAAGAGGAAAAAGTAGACTTTGGCGAAGTTTACAGAAGGTTAAAAGAGATCTTAATGACGAAGCGATGAGCTTAGCTCACCTTACGGAATCCCACTTAAGTTTCCTATCTAGGAAGGCTCTCGTTCCTCCGCCTAAGTTTTGCAGAAGGGTTAGCAGAGTGAGGTGGTGTTCCTGCGTCTGGGCAAAGCTCTCAGATGGGAATACTCTACCTTTTTGTTCTACCTCGAGTAGAGTACAACCTTTCCCAGAAGTCTAACAATAGGTAACCTATCATTGCAGCGCCATAGACATCCGTATGTGCCAAAGCCTAGCTTAAAGGGGAGGTGGGTGTATCGTTGCTGGGACAACTGCGGAGACGTTATCGTTATGGACGACCACCGGCACGACGTCCGAGACGTTAATCTCCAAGATCGCGGCCGAAATGTTGCTAGGGCAGGGCAAGTAGGTTAGGATTGGTGGTCAATATAACGAAGGAACAGGTCAACAACTATTAGTCCTATTGCTATGAAGAAGAGACCCTTGCCTTCGTTAGATACCTTGGGGAACTCCTGTGACCCTTCTTCAAGGCAGTTCACTCCTCCTCCACATGAGGGCCCCTAAGGACCTCTATGTAATCCTGGATGATGGAGTTCACCTCGCTAGAGGTGCCCTCTTGACAGTCTACCTTCTCGCCCTGCAAGATGGCAGTAAGTATTTGAAAGGTCTTCTCGGCCATTGCCTTTGCCTCCCAGTTATTGAGGTCATAGAAGAAGTCGCAGTTCTCCGTAATTACCTCGAATATTTCCCTGTCCCTGTTGACTACCGCGTCCTTAACCTCACCATATAATGAAGAGCTGAGGACCTTCTCTCTGAAATTGTCCCTTGCCTTTGCATATACCTTACCGTAGGCCTCAGGGTCGGCAGTTGACTCCACTACATGCTCGGCCAGCTCGTTGCCCATGTAGTACGTCTCAACTAAGGCGACGACGAGAGCGGTGAGCTTGGCGAGCTTCTTCACGAAGTCCCAGTAGTTCTCGGGGAGCTTGAAAAGTGACTTTAGGTTGAGGGCTATCGCCTCTATTAAGTTAACGTTCCAGTCGTAGACGCCCAGCGCTCTGGCTATCCTGGATATGTCAAATACCATGACTGGGTGGGCATACACGTTGCCCGAGGGAGTCTGCAACTGGGCGAGGGGACCGGCGGAGTAGATTAGCCCCCAAAGCCCTCCATTGGCGCACTGGAAGCCGTCGCAGGCGTTCGCGTTCTGGTTAACGGAGGAACAGCTGGTGTAGAGGAAGACCGGGGCCCCCAAGTCGAGCTCTGTTGGGGAGAGGACTAGGCTGTTAGAGAAATTAACCTTCAGCACCTCTGCCAAGTACTTGTAAACCCACGCCAGGCTAGTCACGTCCAGGATCTGGTAAGTGCCCAGAGGCATGATCAAGGGCGGATCGTCGGAGACGCTTGCGGTGTCGCTAAGGTTAATTTCTACGTTTCTCCTAATCACTCTAAAGGTCAGACCTTTGCATCCTATAGCTTTGCAACCACTAGTGTAGTCTGGGATGATACGATTGGCTATATATAGGCCGTAGGTGTAGGCAACGGCGTACCAAGGTATTATTGAGGCGATAGTTGTGTTGCCTTGGTAAATTGGCGGGTTGTACCACACATCCACGTCCTTAGACAGCGGGTAAACAGGGATTACTCCGAGCTTTCCCCCCACGGTGTTCAGATCCATGCCGAACTCCTCTAAGTACTTTGCCAAGGATAAGGACTTGAAGGACTTACCTCCCTGGACTACTCCCAAGATAGTCGATCCCTTAACTGCTGGTACCCAGCCTATGTAGAAGTAAATGTTCCTCCCCTCGTAGTTTATTCTCACTAGGATCCCTTGGCCGAAGGCCTTGTTAGGGTCGACGTCTAGACAGTAGAAGGGCCCGCACTGCGTGGCGGAGGCCCTAGTTGCCCTAAATGGAAGGGCTATTGCTGGGTAGTAGGCAAACCTCTGGTTTTCCGCACTATACGCGGTGCTTGAGATCCCGTTGGCTGTGCACTTTAGCTCCTCCTCTTGCGCTTCGGAGTCTTCCTGCGTTGAGAGGCTCAACCTAGCTATGTTCGCGTAGAGCGCTGGAGCTAACGTCCCCGCAATCAAGAGCCCTACGGGAATTGCCCCAATCACCTTTTTCCAAAAGGAAGAGGACGGAGAAGGTTCTGGAGTTTCCCCCTCCTCTATTTCCTCCTCCATAGTGCCGTATATCTCCTCTAGCTCCTTACTAGCCAAGATACCACAAGTTTGACTAGTTCAATGATTTAAGAATGTTTTCATAATATCTAATATTGTAGTACAGTTTTGACTTAATAGTAGTGGTACTTTCAATATTCAACGAGCAATATCTTCCAGAACTCGTATGGCCTTGCGCAATTACGAGCCTAGTCGGATCCCCTTTTCCTGCTCTCGACTTAGCCTAGCACACTCTCGTACTCCTTTCTAGCTCCTTATCTTTAGGAAATAAGCGTAAGCGTCTAGTAATCAAAATCTGCTGTGAAAGGAACTTTCTGGCTACACGGAATAAACGGTGGTGCAGAGCCAGTTTCGAAATGCGCACTCTATATTAGAGGACTACCGTAAGGAGTAGTACAAAAGAGTGGACCGGCCGGGATTTGAACCCGGGACCTCGTGGATGCCAACCACGCACTCTTCCAGGCTGAGCTACCGGCCCACAATATACTACGTAGATCACTGATATTAATTTTTTATCGCCTTAATCCAAAACCAGAGACCCCTTTAGTTCCACTGGAGACATATATCTAAAAATAAAATATGAACACCAATTATTTACATAAAAATAAAACACGAACTAGTGACATAAATAAAACTAAATTATACAAACCGTTATTTTAAGTTAGTAGTTAGATGTAGCTTTATTTCCAGTTGAAATGAAGGGGCAGGTAGTATTCATAATACCATTAGTTTTCCAGTTGAAATAAAGGGGTGATTTACCGGGGGGTTAATTGTTATAAAATATTCTCTCGTTATAATATAAGCAATGAGTGACATCATAGATAGTATTTTATCAACCCTGAAAAAGGGTAGGATTTTTAGGTCACGTGATTTATTATTACCTGACTATATACCTGAAGCCTTACCTCATAGGGAAGACCAAATTAGAAAGCTAGTAGAGATCCTAGCTCCCATTACAAGATCTGAAAAACCTAGCAATGTTTTCATATATGGTCTTACTGGTACCGGGAAGACTGCTGTAACGAGGTTTGTGTTAAGTAACCTACAAAGAAAATTTCCATCAAAGTTCACATTTATATATATAAATACAAGACAGAATGATACACCTTACAGGATATTAGCAGATGTATTGGAAGCTTTGGGGATCCGCGTTCCATTTACAGGTCTATCGACTGCAGAATTATTCAAAAGATTTGTAAAAAGACTCAACACATTTCAAACAATTGTTTTAATCACCTTGGATGAGATTGACGCACTTGTGAAAAAACATGGTGATGATATTCTGTACAGATTGACTAGAATCAATTATGATTTATCTACGAGTAAAGTCTCTGTTATCGGGATTACAAACGATGTTAAGATGGTTGAGAATTTAGATCCTAGGGTAAAGAGTAGCCTAGGGGAAGAGGAAATAATATTTCCACCTTATAATGCAGAGCAGTTAGAGGATATACTAAAGCAAAGATCTAAAATTGCCTTAAATGAAGGAGTGATTTCAGAGGAGGTAATTAAACTATGCGCAGCTTTAGCTGCGAGAGACCACGGGGATGCAAGGAGGGCTTTGGATCTGCTTAGAGTTTCAGGGGAAATTGCAGAGAGGGAGGGAAGAGATTTAATTACAGCTGATGATGTAAACAGGGCAAGAATAGAGCTAGAAAGGGATAGAGTTTATGAAGTTATATCGACTTTGCCTTTTCACTCTAAGCTGGTTCTCATATCGATTGTTTTAGGCTTAAACTCTAATTCGACGTTGACCACAGGAGAAGTTTATGATATATACATAAAATTAGCAGGTAAATTAGGAGTTGAAAGCATAACACAAAGAAGAGTTAGTGATATAATAAACGAGCTTGATATGGTAGGAATAATTACTGCGAGAGTGGTAAACAGAGGAAGGTATGGTAAGACTAAAGAGATTAGTTTAGCTGTAAGCAAAGATATAGTTATTAAATCTATAAAAGAAAGTGATGAGAGAATTGGTAGTTTGTGGAGTAGATGATGGTTATTTTCCTTTATCGTATAAGGGTGGTAAGGGTAAAACAATCTTACTATCTTCGTTCTTTCAAAGTTTCAACCTAATTGATATTGATTTTGATTATATCACTGTAGATGGTGAGGACGGAAATACTATATTTAAGAGTATAACAAAAGGATGCAATGTTACTTTTTTAGATGGTGTGGTATACGGAGGTTTTAATTATATAACTCCTGATAAAAATTATATCATCTTTTACTCCAAGATGCCAAACGTTGCTAGTATAGATAGAGCATTGATGAAGCATTTTCCTCTGAGAAGAGACAAAATAATTTCCTTCTTACAAAATTTAACTGCATTACCTACGAGACAAGGGACAGTATATATTAATACAGACATGGAGCTGAGTCTTTGTAAAGAATTGATAGAGAGGTATCAGTTGTTCACTTCTACTCCTATTCCGATAAAAGTATCTCATGAGCTAGCTAGTAGTTTATCAAAGTTTATATTCAAGAGGAGAACTGTATAAAGTATCACATTTTCTATAGACCAGCAATTGACCTAAGTCTCTCATCACCATGTATCTCTAATAGATAATCCAATACTGATTTTGGAACAAGTTTTTTCCACTCCTCATTTCCTTCTATAATATAACGCCTAATAAGAGTGGAATTATATTTATGTCTATCAAAGGGCGGTGGCTGTAAAACCTCTACATTTGCCTCTTTGAACAATCTATTTACTAATGGATTCCTAGAAATTATTACGTCAAAGTTAGGTGCAAATGTTTTTATATGTGAGACCCAAACGCTGTTCATCATTATATCTGGTATTGGTATTATGTAGACTTTTGACAGATCTAAATTTTCTTTGTCCAGCGTTCTTCTTATCATTTCTATACGTTCTCCTGCAGTAAATGGATTGGATAGTGTATGACTCTCCTGAGCACTTCCTATAACTATGATTAATTCATCAACATGTTTCATTGACCATTTTACAACCTCTAAGTGACCTATGTGGAATGGTTGGAATCTTCCTGGATATAAGCCTCTATGCAAACATCTTCACCTTCTTTTACTCCCAAAATATTTGAAGCACTGCTCATATTAATTCCAATCTCTATAAATCCGTAACCATTGCTGTATAAAACTAATTCATTTTCCTTTCCTTCTGCGAACGTTCTCACAACTCTTAGTTCTAATTGTTTGTCTCTAAGCGAAACTAAAGCTTTCTCTCCCGTTCTTAACTTCACATTACGAATAGTTGTAGCAATATTTCCAAAATGATCAATATACACTATTTTTCCACAGGCTTTCACTTTATTTTCATTTATTCTTTCCAATGTATAAGAAAAGTCCAATTTTACAATTTCAGATTTACTAATCTCCTCTCCAAATACATTTAGATCTACGCCAACTGAAATATAACTTGCGACTGGGGCGAAAATATCTCTACCGTGAAAAGTATTTGATATAGATTCTGATAGGTAGAATTTTTTATTTGATATTCGTATAATTTTGTCTATATTATCTTCAACTATGGTGGGATATAATACACCATTATCTGGAGCGACAAAATAATAGTTATTAGTCTTAACTAGTATTGCATTTCTTTGTGTTCCGACGCCAGGGTCTACTATTACCAAAAAGATAGTGTTTTTCTTAAAATATCTATACGATGTATTAAGTAAATAGGCTCCTGTAAATATATTGAAGTTCTTAGCGTTAGGAGTTATGTAGGTTATGTCTATATCGGGATTTATTTTCCTAATTACTCCCTCTAAGGTTCCATTGTAATTATCCGAAACTCCATAGTCAGTGAGTATTGCTATTGTTCGTCTTTTTAGCATGTTCTACTAGTAATTCTAAGTAAGATTTAATAGTTTTTTCATATTGAATCTGATGTTTTTTTACAAATTCGTCCACGAATGAAATAAGTTCTTTTTCAGTTTTATTAATCCCTTCTATTTCTATGAATTCTCCCAATTCCTTTATCGAATCTAACGAAATTATGAAATCGGCATATTTATAATTTTTTCGTATTTTTTCCACTTGAAAAGATCTTATGAAACCTAGCTTTCGTAGAATTAGATCCATTTTATGGAGATCACTAACCTCTACTTCAATTTCTTCTCTAGTTTTCGTCTCTTTGGACTGTTTAGGTCCCTTATAAGTTAGAATGACTTTCCCATTCGTGTTTCTTAATCTTAATGCCTCATCGCTTTTTCTAAAGTCCCTTATAGGGTTATTATAATATATGTCTATTTGATGTTCTTCATTGATAAAGGTGTAATTGTTTCTTATTCTCTCCTCTATTTCTTCTAAAGAAGGGCTTATTACCCTTAGTTTAATCTCTCTTTCTATATACGACATGAATATACATTTGAAAGAGTATATTAAAAAATATGACAAGTTATTTTCATTATCCCCTTCCTATCAAGCAGTCAGACTAAGTAATAAGTATGGCTTTTTGGACTATATGGTTGAGAGATATATACACATGTTTGACAGCCTCGAAGATGCGGAAAGCTTTATGAGATCCTGTACAGTTCCCTTAGAGGAAAGTATAAGGTGTAATGACCTAGTAACCACATGTAGTACGATGGAATATAGATTAGAGGAAAAGAATTTCGAGCTGGAGAAGGTCCAATGGCTACCTCATGGGTATAGAGTTATTAAAAAACCTAATAAACCTAGCTTGGGTGCAACTGTAGAATATCTAAACGGTTACTATTATATTCAGGGATTGGCTTCTATGGTTCCTGCATATGTCCTAAATCCTCATGAAGAAGATACAGTTCTTGATATGGCTGCTGCACCAGGCGGTAAAACCACTCAACTAGCTCAACTTATGAAAAATAAGGGCTTAATAATAGCAACAGAAAAATCTAGAAGAAGAGCACGAAGTCTGATTTCGAATATTAATAGAATGCATGCAAGAAATATTATTTTAATAAGAAGTGATGCTAGCACATTATCTAAAACAAGAATAAAATTTTCGAAGATTCTTTTAGATGCACCGTGTAGTGGGGAGGGGATTATCTTTAAGGATACCGAGAGAAGGAAGAAGACTTCGCTTAGTGATTTAAAGAACTTTAGTTTAACTCAAATGGGTCTTCTAACCATAGGGTATGATTTATTGGACAAGAATGGGATACTAGTCTATTCTACTTGTAGTATAGCTCCCGAGGAGGATGAATTAGTGGTAAATTATGGGATTGAAGAACTTGGTTTTAGAGCTATTAAAATAAGCGGATATCCTGCAGATAAAGGAATTAGTGAATTTAGGGGAGTAAAGTTTAGTCATGATGTTAATAATTGTATTAGATTTTATCCCCATGAGCATGGTACAGAGGGGTTCTTCGTTTGCGCTCTTCAAAAAGACTAAATTTCATTGTTTTGGACAAATCTAGATTAATAGAATTATTACACCCAATATATAAAAAATATAACTGTAATGAAGAGTATTCATTTCTAGAGAATAAGCTTATAATAAAATTCAAATCTTCCTTTGAGCAAATAGAAATTATAGAGAATAATTCTAAAGTTAGAGAAGTCTTGGATGAGTTAGAAAAAATTGGCTTATTTCCGTATAGTGTTGGTGAGCCTATTATTTTAAAAAAGGGTAAAGACGTAAGACCATTAATTCCTCTAGCTAAATATCTCTCCCAGGTATGTAAAAATAAATTGATACTAAAATCTAAATTGGCGGAGAAAATTACGTATGGAAAAACTGTAAGACTCAGCCTAGGTTCTTTAAAAATAAAAGAAGGTTCATATTTAGTCTATAATGAGAAAAATGATTTTATATGCTATTCAAATGTTAAAATAGATAAGAAAGGCATTAAGATAATACCTGAGTTAGATATAGGTTGGTATTTAAGGAAGGGTGGCTAAATATTTATTAGATACAATAACATACATGAATCTTTAGATAAGTTGGATATGTGGTGAAATTATGTCTAATGATGGAAAAAAGGTTAAGAGTCTTTCAGATTTATCTGGGGTAGGTCAAAATATACTTAATAAATTAGTAGAAGCTGGCTATTCGTCGTTAGAAGCAGTTGCTGTGGCAACTCCTCAAGATCTTAGTGTTGCTGCTGGAATACCACAAACTACAGCACAGAGAATAATTAAAGAAGCTCGTGAAGCTTTAGATATAAGGTTCAAGACAGCATTGGAAGTGAAGAAAGAAAGAATGAATACCAAGAAGATAACCACTGGCAGCCAGGCATTAGATGGTTTATTGGGTGGTGGAATAGAGACAAGAACTATGACCGAATTTTTTGGTGAATTTGGTTCAGGGAAAACGCAGTTATGTCATCAGATAAGTATTAGTGTTCAACTTCCTCAAGAGAAAGGTGGACTAAATGGTAAGGCTGTATATATAGATACGGAAGGTACTTTTAGATGGGAGAGGATTGAAGCAATGGCAAAAGGAGCAGGATTAGAGTCCGATATTGCTATGAATAACATTTACTATATGAGGGCTATAAATAGCGATCACCAAATGGCTATAGTTGATGATCTTCAGGAATTGATCACTAAAGATCCTGCTATTAAGTTGATTATTGTAGATTCAATAACATCTCACTTTAGAGCTGAATATCCTGGAAGAGAGAATCTTGCTGTGAGGCAACAAAAGTTAAACAAACATTTACATCAATTAGTTAGACTAGCTGAAATGTATGATATAGCAGTAATAATAACTAATCAGGTTATGGCTAGACCAGATATGTTTTATGGTGATCCTACCACTGCTGTAGGAGGACATACACTATATCATGTTCCCGGAATAAGAGTACAACTTAAGAAAAGTAGAGGAAATAAAAGGATAGCTAGAATAGTAGATGCACCACATCTGCCAGAAGGAGAGGTAGTATTTGCTATAACTGAAGAAGGAGTTAGAGATGCTGAAGAGTGAAGAAACTTATTTTTAATTCCCATAACTTATTACTTTTATGGATATTTTATGGGCTCCTTGGAGATCAAAATATGTAACTTCTGCTTCAAAAATAAAAAATGAGAAAGAACCTTGCATATTTTGTAATTTTGCATATGATAGATCAAGAGACAGAGAAAATAAGGTGGTTTTTAGAGCTACCTATTCGTATATAGTTCTAAACACATTTCCGTATAATCCAGGTCATATCATGATTGTCCCATATAAACATGTTAGCAGCGTAGAATTACTTGATGATAATGAACTTACTGAACTTTTCAAGATGGTGAGGACAAGTATAAAGAAATTAAGAAGAGTGTACTCGCCTGATGGATTTAATATTGGTATAAATATAGGTAGGGTTGCAGGGGCTGGAATAGAACAACATGTACATATACATATTGTGCCTAGATGGAATGGTGATGCTAATTTTATGCCAGTTATAGGAAATGCAAAAGTATTGCCTGAATCTCTTGAAGATACCTATAATAAGTTATATTTAGAATATACTAAGGATGAGGAGGTCCTCGATCGCTGAGTGATGAGGAGAGCAGGGGTTTTCCTGATGAGTTATCTTAATTATTTTGATCAAATAGTTAAAGTTCATGAATCAATAAAACAATATATTCATAAAACTCCACTAGATTATTCTTCCACGTTTTCTAATATTGCAGGAGCTAAAGTTTATCTTAAGATGGAGAATCTGCAAAAGACTGGTTCATTTAAAGTAAGAGGTGCTTTCTCTAAGCTAATTAGCCTTTCGCAAGCTGAAAGAGAAAGAGGAGTAATAGCAGTATCTGCGGGCAATCATGCACAGGGTGTAGCATACGCTGCAAGCGTCTTAGGGATTAAATCTACTGTTGTTATGCCTGAGACTGCTCCTATATCAAAATATTTAGCTACGAAAAATTATGGAGCTAATGTTATTCTTCATGGAAAGTTTTTACATGAAAGTATGAAAAAAGCTGAAGAGATAATAAGGGAAACTAACGCTGTTTTAGTTCATCCATATGATGATTTAAATGTAATATTAGGTCAAGGAACTCTGGGACTAGAATTGCTCGAAGCAGAACCTGATGTTGTTGTAGTACCAATAGGAGGAGGGGGTCTAATATCCGGAATATCTATTGCATTAAAAGCTAAAAGGAACAATCTAAAAGTTATAGGTGTACAGTCTTCTGCATCACCGTCTATGAAGGTATCAGTAGAGTTAGGAAGATTAGTTGAAATTGAGCCATCTTTTTCTATAGCTGATGGAATTCTAGTAAAAAATCCATCAAAGATAACCTATGAAGTGATAAGTGAGTTAGTTGACGATATAGTTTTAGTTGATGATGAAGATATAGCCAACGCAATACTATATCTATTAGAAAGAAATAAAACCATAGCAGAGGGCGCTGGGGCTGCAAGTGTTGCTGCGATTATCTCAGGAAAGATAAAAGTAGGTAATGGTAAAAAGGTAATTCCAATAATTAGTGGAGGAAATATAGATATGTCATTGCTTGCTAGGATTATAGATAGAATGCTTTTCAAATCTAAAAGAGTAGTGAAAGTTAAAGTATTGGTTCCAGATAAACCTGGTTATTTAAATAGAGTATTAAGTAGAGTAGCACAAATTAGAGGGAATGTGATTGATGTAATTCATGATAGAATGAGTACTGATGTCAAGCCTGGTTTCACGAAAATCCATGTAGTATTTGAGATCCCTGTTAGTGAAAGTTTATCGGAATTCTTATATTCATTGGCATTAGACGGTATTGAAGCAACCTTGGTAGAGTAAAGTTTTTATACCAAACTTCACTCAGACTGTTGATCCAAATGGAATTTACTATCTAGGTCCTAAAGGTAGTTTTTCGTACGAGGTAGCAGAAAGTTTTACCGGAGAGAAAATAGGCGTAAAGACGATAACAGAGATTTTCAAAAGTGTTAATCAGAACTCAAATAGTATAGGTGTTGTACCTATCGAAAATAGTAAAGAAGGTCCAGTACACGAGTCATTAGACAATTTATTCAAATACGAGAATATTTATGTTAATTATGAAGTAGAAAAAAACATAAATCTTGTAATCGCTTCCAATCAAGCAATAAATTCCATTAAAGATGTGAAAAAAATCTATTCTCATCCTCATGCGATTCAAGAAGCCAAAGAAAAACTAGAAGAACTAGGCTTACATAATATAATTCCTGTCGAGAGTACGTCTATTGCAGCAAAATATGCATCAGAAGATAAAGATGCTGCTGCAATATGTTCAAGATACGCTGCTCAGATAAATAATCTGAATATTTTATTAGAAAACGTGGAAAATGGGGTAAATTTAACTAGATTTGTAATAATTTCTAATAGGTTTAAAATATCTGGAGAAAAGACAATGATATTCTTCACTATACCTCACAAGCCTGGATCTCTGTACAAAGTATTAGAAAGATTTTATGTAAATAACATTAATCTTACAATGATATATTCTAGACCATTAAAAGTAGAACCATGGAAATATTATTTTTATGTAGAATTTGAGGGAGGATTAAACGAGGATAAAGTAGATAGTGCGATAAAGGAAATATCTCAGATAACTCTCTCGGTAAAGATTAAAGGGTCTATGTCTAAATTACAATACCCGGTTTAAGATTGTCCAGACTAAATAGCAACATATAGCTTTTTGCATTACTAATTTCAATTGCTTTTTTAGCTGTCTCAAAAATCAAGTTCTTATTTCTAGCGTGTATCATAGCGTAGCATAAGTAATCCCATTCTTTGTCTGCTTCTCTTAGCACTACATGAGTAGCTTCTTTTAATTTTGTAGCTATGTTGTAACAAGAGCTCTCTATATCATCAGAATTTAATAAAAACATAGCATTTTCTACTATTCCTATTCTTTCTCCATTTACAGTGGCTCCATAATCCTTTATTACCCCTTTCTCTTTTAATTCTTTAATTAACTCGACTATTTCCGATTCTGTTAGATTAAATTTCTTAGATATCTTTTCGAAGGGTTTTTCTACTATAGGTAATGGGTATGATAGATCAGTAAGTAGATCTTTTTGTATTCCTAGTTCATCTGCAGTGGGTACTTTTTCTCTCAGACTATCATTTTCACTATAAGAGATTCCTCTTAATACATCATATTTTACGCTTAGTTTAAGCGTCTTCTTTGAATACAATATTACGTAATCGTTGCAGTTAACTTGGTTCATTAAAAGACGAATTTTTTCATTCAGTTTTTCCTTATTTTCAGCCTTTAATACGTACCATATATTATATCTAGGATGATTTCTTACAAAGTTATGAGTCAGTTCCTTTATTTCAAGTGCAATTTTTCGAAATTTTTCTATCTGTTCTAATGGTATATTAGATGCTATTAATGCTCCTTCCATGCCTTTAGCTCTAAAACTAATATACATACCAATTCTTTTTATAATTTCTAGATGTTTAAGTCTTTTAATTCTTTCTAATACAAGCTCTTCAGATAAACCTAATTTTTCTCCAATTTTTGCAAATGGTCTTTCGTCTACAGGAAAATTGTACTCTAGCTCCATTATAAGTTGCAAATCCGTTTTATCCAAACTCATAATATTACATCAGATTAAAGAAACTAAAAAATAGTTTTCATAATAAACCTAGTTTTCTTCCTATGCCTCTGGCTGCAAGAATGCCGGTAGCTGCTGCAATATTAATACCTCTTGAGAGTCCCACACCGTCTCCGGCTACAAATAAATTGTCTACTACGGTTTCCATATTACTATCTACTACGGCTTTCATACTGTAATATTTTATTTCAGGTGCATAAAGCAATGTATTCGAGGAGTACATTCCAGGGGCTATATTATCTAATCTCTCTAATCCCTCTATTAGGTTACTGACTACTCTATAAGGAAGACCCATACTAATATCACCTGGAGTTACTTCTCTCAATGTAGGTTTTACTGTGGATCTGCTTATTCTTTCCCATGTGCTTCTTCTGCCTTTTTCAAAGTCTATTAATCGTTGTATTATCGGTTTTTCTCCTCCTAATCTGGTCATAAGTCTTGCTATACTTTTTCCATATTCTACTGTATCTTCTAAAGGATCTGACAATTTAATTGTGGTTAGAAAGGCGAAATTAGTGTTGTTACTTTTCTTATCTGCAAAAGTTTGTCCATTAACGCCTATTGTTCTATCGTCATATACTTCTTTCATTATAAATCCTCTAGGGTTTACGCAAAATGTTCTTACTTTATCATCATACTTCTTAGAATATAGAATTACTTTTGGATCCCATACTGCACTTGTTAGCTCTTCCATAACAAATGCCTCTACTTCTACTCTTACTCCTATGTCTAAGGGTCCCGGTGCCATGTCGACTCCTAACTTTTTAGCCTGATCTAAGAACCATTTAGCACCTGCTCTACCCGGTGCAGCCAGTATTGTTTTAGCCTCAATTTCCTCTTTTCTATTAGTTTTTAGTACAAAATGATCTGCTTTTTTCTGTATTTCAAAAACCTCTGTTAACTCTGCTACGTTTATTCCATTATTTTCTATGTATTTTTGAATGTTTTCTATAACCATGGGAGTCTTATCAGTTCCTATATGTCTTTGCCTTATTGGAACAAATTCAGCTCCAACTTTCGCAGCTCTTTTTTGAATTTCCCTAGTTCTTTCCATATTTGGTTCAAATAATCTGTCTTTTGGTGCACCAAACTTGACTAGTATATCGTCAACATAGTTTATCAACTCTTGTGCTTTGTCCCAGCTTCTCATTATTTCATGAAGCTCTCCGCCTACATCAGGTCTTAGATTTATTATACCGCTACTGTAAGCCCCTGCTCCACCTATACCGTAGGTTATATTACATGGTTCACAGAAAGTACATTTCTCTTTTGGTGTCAACAACGGACAAGTTCTTCTCAATGCTCTAAGTCCCTTATCTACCAACAACACTTTCAGACGTTCCTTTGTACTGAATGTAGTAAATTCATATGCAGCTAATAATCCAGCAGGACCAGCTCCTATTATTACTACATCATATAACACGTTTACTCACCTATTTTCTCGGTTCTTAGATCTATTACATCTAAGGCATCTTCACCTGTTCCTATTAGTGTAATAGGAACTTTCAACTCTGTCTCTAATTCCTCAATCCATTTCTTAGCATTCGATGGTAGTTTTTGATATTCCCTTACACCTTTAGCATCCTTAAATATTGTATCAAGTTTAGTTATCGCTATTTGTGTTGCAGAGTTTATTTTAAGCGATTCCTTAGCAAGCTTTACATTAAATGGTGCACTTCTTCTTTTTCTTCCGGTTACTGTTGCAACTTCAGCTATTCCCATTTTCTGGGCTTCCTCCCAGCTAATTTCGCCTTCTAGTGGTCCCTCTCCTACTCTAGTTACATAAGATTTGAAAACCACAATTATTTCATCTACATATTTTGGTCCTATTCCTGCTTCGCTCAATATTCCTGAAGCAGTAGTATTTCTACTTGTGGTATAAGGATATTCGCCATGATATAAGCTCAGAAAAGTACCTTGAGTACCTTCAACTAGTATGTTATCTCCTCTTTCTATACCCAGTAACAATTCCTCAGGCACATTTATTAAATATTTCTCAAGTTCTCTATAATCCTTGGCAAGTTTCAGTTTTCTCAAAACTCTTTTTGCTTCAGCATAGCCTACTCCCTGCCCTGTACTACCTATATTTTTTATTAAATATTCGTCACTTCTCTCTTCCTTTATTTCTTCATCTGTTATTATACCTACATGTGGATCTATGTATAGTCTATCTAAACTATCAGTTTCTTTAGCCTCATTAAACAGCAGATTGATAGAAGTAAGAGCACCTGGAGCTAGAAATAATTTAACATTCTTGTTAACAAATAGAGAGGGAATTATTCTTACTTTCCACTGTCTCCCATTATAACTTACAGTATGTCCCGCATTTATAGAACCAGTTCTTACTCCGATACTTGGAGAATCCTTAAGACCTAAATAGGCAACAATTTTACCTTTTCCTTCATCTCCAAAAAAACCGCCTACTACTACGCTTAACATCAGGCACCGTTTTGATTACTCTTGAGCGTGAATATATAAACTTTGTCTAACTGCATTCATAATTATAAATACGTTGTTTTATTAATGAATTATATATAAAGGGAAAGGCTAATTCATAATTATAAATACTAAGACGTTATCAATTCTAGTCTATTATTATTTATAGCCTCTTTAATTTCCATTGCTATTCTTCTACCTAAACTTACAGGTCTTCCAAAATATAATTTAGAATACTGGCTTCCTACACCCATAAATGCATTAGTTCCTCCACCTATTCTAGGTGCGACATCAAATACTACTAGATCGAGTTCAGGTGTAGCCATTGCCTGTAACGTGAAGGGACCAATTATACCTGGCGGTTCCAGAGTTTTTGTAGCATTTATAAAGGAATATCCTATTTCAAATACTTTTTCCAATAAACTTTCTCTAATTGTGGCTGGTTCATGACCAACCTCAATATATC
Organism: Sulfolobus acidocaldarius DSM 639; assembly: GCF_000012285.1. Classification (NCBI taxonomy): domain Archaea; kingdom Thermoproteati; phylum Thermoproteota; class Thermoprotei; order Sulfolobales; family Sulfolobaceae; genus Sulfolobus; species Sulfolobus acidocaldarius. The sequence continues at coordinate 566,759 of NC_007181.1, read as the reverse complement.
TAGGTAATCTTGATAGCTTTATCTGTATTTCTGCAGGTAATCGATAAAATGTATCAAGATCACTTTGTATTCTTCTATCAATACTTATTAGTTCTACTCTTTCATGCAAAGGACTATAGAAATAATTTAAATTAAAATGAGCACCTAATATATATTCTTCTATTATCATATTTTTTATTGCTTCATCGTCTATTATTCCCACTTTCAATAGAGTATTAAGTTTCTCTTCAAAGTCCTTCCTATTTGCAGCTATAAAGAATCCTCTTTCTACACGCCTTTTGGCTTCAGGTAATTTAACTATTACAGGAACGTCAACCTCTTCAGGTTTAAATATTTTAGGTCTTTTTATCTTAGCATGATCCAATATTTTGTAGTAATTCTTATTTCCAAGTCTCTCTTCCCATCTCAGAATTTTTCTATTACCAAAAAATTTTGTTTTCATTTTTTCTAAGTTATCATAACCCACATATACTGCTAAACTTCTATTTGGAACCATTAATGCGTTATTCTCCACAAGTAAATTGTCTATTTTTTCTGATGATATTTCCTTAAAATCCTCTAGTAAGACACATTTATCTACAATTCTCTTAAATTCCAGGTAAGCTCTCTCCCTTCCTTTTTTACATAAAGCTATAGTTTCAAATCCTTCATCTTTAGCTCCATCAAAAACATCTAACGCCGAATGACTTGCTAAAGTTGCAATTTTCAAACTCATGTAAATATCACCTCAAGTTTGTTACTATTTAATGCTAATCTTATTTCTCTGGATATTCTTCTTCCTACGCTCATTGGTTCATCCCAGTAAAGCCAGCTATATGGGCTTCCTGCTATGTATAAGTTAGTTCCAGCAACGATTCTTCCAGAGAATTCAAAAACTACTATGGAACCGTCATCCTTTACTACAGATTCAAGGCAAAATGGTCCAATCATTCCGGGAGGCACAACTTCCTTTACTGTATTAACAAAAGACATTCCATAATCATATACTTTTGGCAATAAACTTTCTCGTGCAACAGCAGGTATGTTTCCTACTACAACAAACGTAGGATCTGCAAGATTCTCAGGTAGCCTCCTTAATCCGTCAACATTTGTCTCATATCTAATATCAATTCCGGTTATTTCCAATCTATTTAGGATTGGGCTATAAAAGAATTGAAAATACATTGGTACTCCTATTACATATTCCTGAATTATTACGTCATTCACATCTTTTATTAATTTAGAAGAAATGAGTCTATTAAGACCTTCTTTGACCTCACTTTTAGTTTTAGCTATAAAATAGCCCTTTCCCCCTTTTGCACCGGGCAATTTTACTATAACTAGTCTATCGACATCTTCTACGTTTTCAAATTCTTCTGGTACTTGTATTCCTGATCTTCTAAGTAAGCTCATTTTTTTCTTTTGATTTGATTCCCACGCAAATAAGTTTCTATTTCCAAAAATTTTTGTGGTTATTTTACTAACTCTTTCACTTCCCACATACTCAACCAAACTACCATGGGGAATTAGAGCTCCCCTATTAGAGTATTTATTAACAAATTCTACAGCCTCATCTTCATTATTATATCCTAGTATTTCATCTATGAAGCTGAATTGTGAGTAAAAATTTACTCTATTTTTGGGGGTAATTTGAACTGTCTTAAATCCTTCTTTTTTAGCTCCATGTAAAATTTGTAATGATGAATGACTTCCTATAGTTAGGACTGTATCCATACGAGCTTATATTTATTTATTGTAAATATAATTTATTATGCGTGGACGACGACATCTGTGTATTGGAATGGAGATATGGCAGTAAAGAAATGAGACAATTATTTAGCAGAAAAAACATCGTAAAAACTATGGCTGAAGTAGAAATAGCCCTATTATACGCATTAAGTAAACTAGGATTAATTAAAGAAACTGACGTTAAAAAAGTAGAAGATATAATAGATAAGATAGACTTGAATAGGGTTGACGAATTAGAGAGGAAGCTGGGTCATGATGTTATGGCTTTGACAGTTCATATGGCAGAATTATCTGGAGAAGCTGGAGATTTTATACATTTTGGAGCTACGAGTAATGACATTATTGACACTACTAATGCAATAATTGTAAAAAAAGCATTAGAAATTGTAAAGAAAAAACTACGAGATGTAATAACCATACTTATTGAATATAGTAGGAAATATAAAGATACAATAATGGTAGGTAGAACTCATGGACAACATGCACTGCCCATAACTCTAGGATTTAAATTTGCTAATTATGTTTATGAGTATTCAAGATCGTTAGAGAGAATTTATGAGCTAGAAAAAAGAGTTGTTAGGATAAAGATGGCTGGTGCGGTAGGTACTATGGCGGCTTGGAAGGGACATGGAACTACTATAGAAAAATATGTATCAGAAAGATTGGGAATACCAAGTCATATAATAACCACTCAGGTAACGCCTAGAGATGGTTTTGCGGAACTTATTTCTGATTTGGCAATACTTGGTTCCCAACTAGATAGATTTGCATTAGAACTTAGAGAGTTAATGAGACCTGAAATTAGAGAGTTAGCGGAAGGAGACGCTTCAAAAAGGGTCGGAAGTAGTACAATGCCTCAGAAGGAGAATCCTGTAAATGCAGAGAAAATAAGTGGTTTAGCTAAAGTACTTAGAGGTTTAGTAATCTCTGAGATGGAGAATATACCCCTGTGGCATGAGAGGGATTTGACTAATAGTTCTTCTGAAAGGATAATAATATCGCATTCATTTCTAATTATAGATGAAATGCTAGATAGTATGTTAAAAATTTTAAAGAACCTGGTCGTGAATCAAGATCAGATGCAAAAGAATCTTTCGCTAAGCAAAGGTCTCACTATGGCGGAAAGTTTAATGATAAATTTAACATTAAATGGTATGCCAAGACATAAAGCTCATGAATTGACTATGGAGTTATCACGAATAGCCTCAAATACAGGAAAGTCATTACTGGAAGTTGCCAAAGAAAACGAAACGGTTATGAAAATAATAGGTGATGAAAATAAAATTAAAGAAGTCCTAAATCCCTCAAAATATCTAGGAGAATATGAAAAATTAATAGAGAGAGCAATTTCTTACGCAGAAGAAATTCTTAACACATACGTATAAATTTATAATTTTACCTTCATTAATTATGAATGCCGCCGTAGCTCAGCACGGTCAGAGCGCCGGCCTCGTAAGGCCTAAGTAAGAAGTGATCCAGGACAGCCGGTGGTCCCGGGTTCAAATCCCGGCGGCGGCTTCCCAGGTGCTATATAAATGCATTCTGAACATGAAATAATTAAGAATCTCGTATCAAGATACGTGAGTGATAATGCTACAAATGACGATGTTTATGTGGAAGGAAAAAACATGTATAAAATTGATGGCTTTCAATTATCTTATGAGTTTAATTTTTTGGAGTCTTATGATATAGGCTGGAGATCGGTGATAGGAGTAATAAGTGATATATTATCTAAAGGAGGTTCACCAAAATTTTTCCTAGCCTCTCTGGGACTGAATAAAAATAGATTAAAAGAGATAGAAAATATATTGAAAGGGATAAGTGATGCGATAAATTATTATAAAGGAAGTTATGTGGGTGGTGATACTAATTCTAGTGATAATAATGGATGGATTGACATAGTTGGAATAGGAGAAGCAGTATGTTACAAAAGCGTAGATAATATAAAAAGAGGGGACAAAGTAATAATTACATCGCCTATAGGTTATAATTCAATAATCTTTATATCTTATGTAAATAATTGGAAGATATCGATTCCATTGAAATACAAACTAAAGTATAAACATCCTATAGTAAATCCGCATTTACAAGATATATTTAGCCAGAACTGTGATAATATTCATTATTCGCTAGATATAAGTGATGGTCTCATAGTGTCATTATATAATTTGGTTGAGAGATCTAAGTTAGGTATTGAAATTACTAAAATGCCTGTTTCAGAAGAAGTATTAAACATAGCAAATAATTATAAAATAAGATTGCTAGATTTGTTAAAATTTTCAGGGGAAGAATACGAGTCTATATTTGTAGTAGATAAAGATTCTTATCACAAAATTATAAATCAAATGAAGCTATTAGGGCTTAATCCGGTAGTTTTTGGGGAAATAAGTGATAGGCAAGGAGTGTATTTTAATGGCGAGTTGATTAGAAAAACAGGCTGGGACAATTTTTTGGGATGGTTTTAACCAAATTAGAATAAAAGTTGGTGAAATAGTTTATATATTCTTAATCGAGAGTGATAAGACAGAATATGTATGACTGAAACTGTACAAGAGCCAGGATCTCATGGATTTAGACTACTCCCAGCACCATCTAAATTTGAAAAAGGAGTAGTAAAGTTCGGAGATAGAGAGATTAAAGTAGGCGGACCATTACCAAAGCTTAGTGATAACGAGAAATTAACTAGAGTAACTTCATCTTTATGCCCAGCATGTTATAGAATATTACCAGCTGTAATTTTTGAGAGAGAGGATAAACTATATATAAGGAAGATATGTCCAGAGCACGGTGAATTTGAGGACTTATATTATGGTGATAAAGATCTATATTACAAATTTGATTATTGGGAGTATGAAGGTAAAGGTCCTAAAGTTCCATATGTTGACCTCAAATCACCTTGTCCATTTAATTGTGGATTATGCCCCATGCATCATCAGCATTCTGCTTTAGTAAATCTTGTAATAACCAACAGATGTGATTTGTCGTGTTGGTATTGCTTCTTCTACGCTGAGAAAGCCGGATATGTATTTGAGCCAACTTTAGAGCAAATAAAGTTCATGGTGGATCAGCTTAAGAGGCAAGACGTTACATTAGTGATTCAAGTTACTGGAGGAGAGCCAACTCTAAGAGAGGATATAATAGAAATAGTTAGGATCTTGAGGGAGAATGGGGTAAAGCATATACAACTTAATAGTTGGGGAGGAACTTTTGGTAGGATGTATTTAGAAGATCCTGAATATGCAATAAAGTACGCAAGACAGTTGAGAGAGGCTGGCGTAAACACAATTTATATGAGTTTTGATGGAACCACTAGAAAGACAAATCCTAAGAACCATTGGGAGATTCCCTATACGTTAGAGGCATTTAGAAAAGCAGGAATGACTAGCGTAGTTTTAGTTCCAACCGTGATTAAAACTGTGAATGATCATGATTTAGGGAATATTGTGAGGTTTGCTGCGTATAACATGGATGTAGTTAGAGCGGTCAATTTCCAGCCTGTAAGTTTAACAGGAATGATGAAGAGAAATATGAGGAGTAAATTTAGAATAACAATACCAGAAATATTAAAGAATATCGAAGAGCAGACAAATGGAGAAGTAACTAAGGATAGTTGGTATCCGATCGGAACTTCAGTTGTGTTTTCTAAGTTAATTGAAGCTATAACAGGTAAGGAACAATTTGAGATGGCTAACCATCCAGCATGTGGTGCAGGTACTTATGTTTTCGTAGAATGGAGAAATGGAGAACCTCACTTCATTCCTCTTTCAAGATTTATAGATTTGGAGGGACTACTAGAGTATTTGAGAGATAAAACCGAGGAGTTAAAAGAAGGAGGAAATAAGTACTGGATTGGTATAAAAGTTTTATATAGTTTAAGGAAGTTTATAGATAAGGAAAAAGGACCCAGAGATTTCGATGTATATGATATGTTACGTAATATTCTAATAAATCATAATTATGAGGCTTTAGGAGAATGGCACTATAGGACATTATTCCTAGGAACAATGCATTTCATGGATCTATACGACTACGATATAGAAAGGGTTATGAGATGTGATATACACTACGTAGCACCTGACGGAAGAGTAATTCCATTCTGTACTTATAACGTGCTAAATGACTTATATAGGGATAAAGTACTTAAAGAGTATCAAATACCAATGGATAAGTGGGTAAAGACACACGGAGAGAACAGTATAGGAGATGCAATGAAGTACAAGAGAGTAGCGACTACATTGGAGCAAGGAGAGCTTTATAAGAAAACATATAAGAATTTTACATCTAGCTAAAATCTAATCTATAGTTATTTTTTATAAAAATTCTTTTATTTATATTCTAATGCTTTTTCATTCTCTTTTCTTCTCCGTAAAAACCAATCTTCTTCTACCTTTGAAAATTCAAAGGCGTTACAAACGTACCCAATCTTTTCTGCTATACCACTAATTTTTGTTGCTCCTGAAAATAAAGTGTTATTATATTTTATTACTAAACTTCCTTTTGAGGGGGTTTTAGCTCTAAGAAATGTAAGGTTATTAAGCCCATTTATCAATACTTTTATGTCTTTGATTTCAATACTTACATCTGCAGGTTCGTATTCCTCATCTAGGCACATTCCTTTTCTAATACTAGATGCATCTATGTGACTTGCGAGTATAGGTATGTTCAAAAAGCTTGAAATTTTTGCAGCTCCTCCTGCAACTTCTTTTTTACAGCTGGTAAGTACTAAAAAAGATGGGTTGTAATTCGTTTTACTCTTTATTTCAAGGATACCATCTAACACTATTCCTGTATCTTCACCGTTACTTGAATCTATAATCAGAAGGTTTTTATTATCTATTGCAAGCAGATAGATATAATAAACTCCTTTTATAGCGTAAACATTATTCTGTAGTCTAATAATCATAGTGAAAAGATAGGGATGATTGGTATATTAAATGTGTTACTTATTTTCGACCATTCTTTTCCTACACCCACTAATACTAACGCCCCTATTACTTTTGCGTCTGCTTTTTGGATTAACCTAAATGTTGAGTATATTGTTTTGCCACTTCTTATTACATCATCTACAACCAACACTTTCTCACCTTTATATACAAAATCTTTTCTTAAATAGATAGAAGTAATCATTCCTTCCGATTCTTTAATATTCTCGTCTATGTAACTGATGTGAACAGAATCTTTGTGTTTTTTTATTATTATTAACGGCTTAGCTATAGCTTCCGACGCTATTGCAGCGAAAGGTATTCCGTTTACAGCTACTGTCACAATTTTATCAATTTCGTCTCTATTTCCGAAGTATTTATGATAGAACATTTCTATTAAAAGCTTTAATAGATTAGGGTAAAAGAGCATTTTAGAGGTATCAATAAATCCATCATCATATTTGATTATTTTGTCTGCAAGAAACTTGGAAAGGAACTCCTTACTCTTAATCTTATCAAGGATATCCCTTGAATGACTCTCACTTGGTATGGTATTTCCGTTGACATATCTACACAGTAAACTTTCTTGGATGTTGAAGATACTTGATAATTCTTTGTACGTATAAGAGTTCTTTAATTCTCTCAGTAAATTCACTACTAGTAGTCTTATCTTTAGTTCCCTGTCCTTCTGAGAGTTGAGAATATATATCACCACACTATTTCTATTCTTTTGATGAACGGGGTTTTAAGTGCTGATACTGTGATGATAAACCCACGCTGTGATTATATCCCTAATTCTTTCTTTATTAACTCATTAACTATATATGGATCAGCTCTCTTTGATGTTTTCTTCATTACTTTTCCTACCAAGTAATTTATAACTTTAGGATCTCTTTTAGCTTTCTCTACAGCATCTTTCTCCTCGGAGAGAACCTCTTTAATTACATTTATCAGATAATCTTCATCTTTAATTGCGATGAGACTATTTTGCTTTATTATTTCTGATGGCATTTTACCCTCTATTACTATTTGGGGAAGGATCTCCTTAGCTATTTTAATGGTTATTGTTCCATTATCTAGTAGGGTCAATAATTCTATAAGATGCTTCGTCGTAGCTTTAGACTGAGACGGTTTTAGATTCTTGTCGTTTAACCATCGCAGATAATCATTAATTAATATATTAACTAGTTTTTTATAATTTTTATAATTTTTTGCTGTCTCCTCGAATAAATCAGCTAGTGATTTATCAATAACTAATACGTTAGCATCATATTCAGTTATTCCATACTCTTTGACTAATCGTTGAATTCTAATGTCAGGTAATTCAGGTAATTCCTTTCTAATTTTTTCAATCATATCAAAGCTTACAGTATACGGCGGTAGATCAGGGTCGGGAAAATATCTGTAGTCTTCTTCAAGTTCTTTAGATCTTGTTAATACTGTAACTTTTTTTGCATTATCCCAGTGTCTAGTTTCCCTATTTACTTTCATACCCTGAGCTACTAACGCCTTTTGCCTGGCTATCTCATATTTTAATGCTTCTTCAACTTCTTTTGGGGAGCCTATATTCTTTATTTCGACTCTTTCACCGCCCTCTATTGATATATTAGCATCGGCTCTCATTGCACCTTCTAAATCAGGGTTGGATATACCTAAATGTTCAAGTATCGATCTTAATTTTTCAAGAAATTCACGAGCCTCACGCGGATCTGACATATCTGGTTCTGTAACTATCTCAAGTAGTGGGAAACCTGATCTATTATAGTCCAATAATGTGTATCTACTTGTTAACATAGAACCAGTAGGATAGACAATTTTAGCCGGATCCTCTTCTATGTTTATTCTCCTTATTCTAATAGTTTTGTTATCTCTAAGTTTTATAAATCCTCCTTTACTTATTGCAATACTTCCAGGACCATCATATTGGGATATTTGATAGTTTTTAGCCATATCTGGATAGAAGTAATGTTTTCTCACCATTACTACTCTGTCAGCAATTTCTGCATTTATTGCCAATGCGACCATAATTGCAGCTCTAACTGCATTTTCGTTCAAGACCGGTATAGCGCCAGGTAATCCTAAACAAACTGGACAAGTAATTGTATTAGGATCCTTTCCTACATACTCTGTAGGACATGAGCAAAACAGCTTTGTTTTTAATGAAGTTAAATGGACATGAACCTCAAGACCTATCTTTACCATGCTTCAACTAAAAATAGATTTATTGAATATAAATAAAATGGTTATCCGAATGCTCTGTCGCCAGCATCGCCTAAACCTGGTAATATAAAACCTCTATTATCTATTTCGGGATCAACAGAAATGGTGAAAATGTCAACAAAAGGAAATTCTTCCATTAGTCTTTTAAGACCATATTCAGATATTATTACTGACGCGATGTAAATTCTTTTAGGCTGACTGTTTACTATAGATTTGATAGCTTTTCTCATCGTACTTCCAGTTGCTATCATAGGATCTGCAATTATTACTGTATCCTTATGAGATACCTGAGGTATTTTCATATAATACACGTCGACTGGAATATCTTCCGGATAACCTACTTGAACTTCTTTTTCTTTTCTACTTGCGGCAATAACTCCTAGTCTAGCTGTAGGTAATGCCTTCAGTAAGCCTTCAACGAAAGGTGTTGCGGCTCTTAATATACTTATTATTAGAATATTTTCAAGATCGTATATGTATATACCTTTAGCTTTTGTTCCAAGAGGGGTTTCTACATCTATAGATTCATAATCTAATGTATTTACTATCTCATATCCAATTATTCTACCTAGTTTAACTAAGTTCTTTCTAAAGCTTATTTGGTCTATATTTTTTGATCTAAGTTGTGTTAAAAAATGTAAAAGTATTGGCTTAGATAACACATATAATGTCATGTATTTACCTCTTCGTACTTAACTTTCTTGCCTCTCTTTCAGTCTCTCTGAGAATTAGTATATCTCCAAGCCTTACAGGTCCTTTAACGTTTCTGGTCAAAATTCTTCCTTTGTCTCTTCCTTCGAGGACTCTTACTCTTACTTGTGTGACCTCACCTGTAACTCCTGTCCTATCTAATATCTGTATTACTTCAGCTGGAAAACCAAATTCGTCTATCACTGAGGATGTGGTTGTTGAGGACTTTTCCTTTTCACTCATTTTAAACCATTTATATTTTCAGAGCCAATTCATTTAAATACTTCACTATTATAACTTCATAACATGGTCTCAACAAGGCAATGTAGTTTTTGCGGAAAAGATATCCTTCCTGGTACTGGTTTAATGTACGTTAGAAATGATGGAAGCTTACTTTGGTTCTGTTCAAGTAAATGTAGAAAATCTATGTTAAAGTTACACAGAGATCCTAAAAAATTAAAATGGACTAAGTCATATTTGGGTGCTAAACCATGACGTTACAAAGAACATTTGTTATGATAAAACCAGACGGTGTAAGAAGAAGATTAGTAGGGGAAATAATTAGCAGATTCGAGAAGAGAGGATTTAATATTCTTGCATTAAAAATGGTTCATATGGATAGAGCCACTGCAGAAAGATTATATCAAGAGCATAAGGGAAAAGGATTCTTCAATGAATTAATTAATTACATCATATCAGGTCCTGTAGTATGTATGATAATAGAAGGTGATGATGCTGTTAGTGTTGTGAGGAAAATGATAGGGGCTACAGACCCTAAGGAGGCTTCTCCTGGCACAATAAGAGGAGATTATGCATTAAGTAAGTCAGAAAATGTAATTCATGCTTCTGACAGTGAAGAAAAGGCTAAAACTGAGATGGGCATATTTTTCCAAGATGTTACTGAAATTGGAGCCCAAGCCCGTATGTAGCATCTTGAGTTCTTTTTATCCTTATAATCTCCTTTATTACTTCTATCATATCATCAGTGACTATATCCTTGTATTTTTCCATAAGTATCTGTAAATCTTCTTTAGGGACATCTGTGTATAATACCTCGCCTTCTTCTACTTGTCTTCCCACCATGATATTTCCTTTTATAGATACGGCAACTTCCATACCTTTACTAGCTCTATCAACACTCTTCTTGTTATCTTGTATTTGTAAGACTTCTCCCACTCTTCTCCCATCTTTCTTAATTAATCCGTACTTAGGTCTAATTATACCACCTAATACCTCTACTCCGACAATTACTGGGTCACTTCTTCTAAAAACATATCCAGGAATTATTTTGATCTTTCCAGGTAAAACAATAGTCTCTAATGTCTTTCTCTTCTCACTTTCCTTTATGTCTTCAATATATTTTTCTATATTATCCATCAGCTGGTAGATTATATCATCAGAAATTAATTTTATTTTTTCTGGAATCTCTATACCTGATAACGGTTTAACTCTAAAAGCTGCAATTATTCCATATTCTTTAGCTTTTTCAGCAACTATTTCTGCTTCTGTTATGTCCCTCTTACTTATTGGACCTATATCTGCAAGTCTTATTGGTATATTTCTTCGTTCCAGAGACGAGACTATCGCCTCTAAACTTCCTAAACTATCAGCCTTTACAATTATGCCATATACACTCGAATTGTAGTAACGTACAGCTGATACTTCTTCTTGAATTATTTTCTTATATTTTTCTACTTCTTCATTATTTTCAGCTACATAAATAGGAGATCCTGCAAGTGCAGTCTCAAGATTCTGTGCATACACTTTTACACCTGAGGCAGCATAAACTTCATCAATTTGAGCTAAATCAGACTTTGCTAGCTTTATATCTTGTAAAGGCCTAGGCACTAAAATAGCTCTAACCTTAGTTACGATAGGACCATCAATGCCAGCTAACACTATAATATCGTTTTTTCTCAATATTCCTTCGTATATTACAACATCAGCTGTATATCCTAAACCTTGGAGTTCTTTGACCTCAAGAATTACTCCTTTTGCAGGTCCCTCAGCAAATTTTAGCTTATTTTTCATATAATTTTGAGTCAATCCTGCCAAAATTGCCAGAACCTCAGCTATACCTTCACCTGTTTTTGCAGACACAGGAATAATCGCAACAGTCTTTGTGAAATCCCTAATTCTATCAAACCTTTCTGCATTGAACCCTTGCTCAGCTAATTGTATTACTAAATTGTATACTTGTTTATCTAAATTATCACGCACTCTTTGCTCTTGTTTGTTTATGCTTTCAAGGAAGGAATATGTATCTTGTGCTTTCCATCCATTTATCCTGTCAATCTTGTTAGCTGCTACTATGAAAGGAACTTTCCTCGATTTCAAAATTTCTATAGACTCTAAAGTTTGCTTTTGGATTCCTTCTACAATATCCACAACTAATATTGCAATATCTGCAACACTACCTCCCCTCTTTCTTAGATTACTAAATAATTCATGACCAGGTGTATCGATAAATAAGAGTCCTGGAATTTCCAGCTTTATAGGGAATGATTTTTTTAGTGGCTCTGAGATCTTCTCTATCACGCTTGTCGGTACAAAGCTTGCTCCAACTTCCTGCGTCATTTCACCTGGCTCTTTTTTAACCACTGCAGTGCCTCTAATTTTATCAAGTAATGTTGTTTTCCCATGATCTACATGTCCCAACACTACAACAATAGGCTGTCTTAGTCTTTTTGGTACTTGAGTCGTCATTTTTATTTACCTAAAACCTGTATTTGATAACATGAATTAAATTTCTGACGGACTTGATTATTCTCGTTATATAATTGGTATTCTTGCTACGAATCTAATCTTTTTCTATACGCATTGACGAAAAATAGAAATTCGTGTATGTAACATAATTTTATTAAGCTTAAATGAGTAGGATGATATTACTGTACGCTACATGGGGAAAATTATGCGTTCATCCTCAAAGAAAAAGATCGATATATCAAATCATGAATTAGTGCCTAAACATGAAATTTTACAACTTGAAGAAGCATATAAATTGGTTAAAGAATTAGGAATTAAGCCTGAGCAATTACCGTGGATAAGAGCATCTGACCCTGTGGCTAAAAGTATAGGTGCAAAGCCTGGTGACATAATTAAGATAACCAGAAAAAGTCCTTTTACAGGCGAAAGTGTAACTTATAGGTATGTTATAACAGGGTGAGTTTATGTTAGATACAGAGTCTAGGTGGGCAATAGCTGAATCATTCTTTAAGACAAGAGGATTAGTTAGGCAGCATTTAGATTCATTCAATGATTTTCTGAGAAATAAACTTCAGCAAGTAATATATGAACAAGGAGAAATAGTAACTGAAGTTCCTGGATTGAAGATTAAATTAGGTAAAATAAGATATGAAAAACCTAGCATAAGAGAAACTGACAAAGGACCTATGAGAGAAATAACACCTATGGAGGCAAGGCTTAGGAATCTGACCTACTCATCTCCTATATTTTTGAGTATGATTCCAGTTGAGAATAATATAGAAGGCGAACCAATAGAAATATACATTGGAGATCTCCCTATAATGCTTAAATCAGTAGCAGATCCAACTTCAAATTTACCCATTGATAAACTAATTGAAATAGGCGAAGACCCTAAAGATCCGGGTGGTTACTTCATAGTAAATGGTAGTGAGAAAGTGATTATAGCTCAAGAAGATCTAGCAACAAATAGAGTATTAGTAGATTATGGAAAGAGCGGATCTAATATAACACATGTTGCCAAAGTAACATCCTCTGCAGCCGGATATAGAGTTCAGGTTATGATAGAGAGACTGAAGGATAGTACAATTCAAATTTCATTTGCAACAGTTCCAGGAAGAATACCATTTGCAATAATAATGAGAGCATTAGGTTTTGTAACAGATCGTGATATAGTATATGCAGTATCTTTAGACCCTCAAATTCAGAATGAATTACTACCATCATTAGAGCAGGCAAGCTCTATTACAAGTGCAGAAGAAGCATTGGATTTCATAGGTAATAGAGTTGCAATAGGACAGAAAAGAGAAAATAGAATTCAAAAAGCGGAGCAAGTAATAGATAAATATTTCCTACCTCATCTTGGTACATCACCTGAAGATAGGAAAAAGAAAGGATATTATTTAGCTAGTGCTGTAAATAAGATCCTTGAATTATATTTAGGCAGGAGAGAGCCAGATGACAAAGATCATTATGCAAATAAGAGAGTTAGACTAGCAGGAGACTTGTTCACAAGTTTATTTAGAGTAGCTTTCAAAGCCTTTGTTAAAGATCTAGTTTATCAGCTTGAAAAATCAAAAGTGAGGGGAAGAAGACTTTCTTTAACCGCCTTAGTTAGGGCTGATATAATAACGGAAAGAATACGACATGCATTAGCAACAGGAAACTGGGTTGGCGGTAGAACTGGAGTAAGTCAATTACTAGATAGAACAAATTGGCTATCCATGTTAAGTCATCTTAGGAGAGTAGTTTCATCTTTAGCCAGGGGACAGCCTAATTTTGAGGCGAGAGACCTTCATGGAACTCAATGGGGAAGAATGTGCCCGTTTGAAACACCTGAAGGTCCTAACAGTGGACTTGTGAAAAATCTAGCCTTGTTAGCACAGGTTTCTGTTGGTATTAACGAGTCAGTAGTCGAGAGGGTAGCTTATGAATTAGGAGTCGTGAGTGTAGAAGATGTAATAAGGAGAATCAGTGAGCAAAACGAAGACGTGGAAAAATATATGAGTTGGAGTAAGGTTTACCTTAATGGTAGATTATTAGGATATTACGAGGATGGTAAAGAGTTAGCTAAGAAGATTAGGGAATCAAGAAGGCAGGGAAAGCTCAGTGATGAAGTAAATGTAGCATATATAGCCACAGACTATTTGAATGAAGTTCACATAAACTGTGATGCAGGAAGAGTTAGAAGACCTTTAATTATTGTAAATAATGGTACTCCTTTAGTGGATACTGAAGACATTAAGAAATTGAAGAATGGAGAAATAACTTTCGATGACCTAGTCAAACAAGGTAAAATAGAATTTATAGATGCCGAAGAGGAGGAAAATGCATATGTTGCTTTAAATCCACAAGATCTAACACCAGATCATACTCATTTGGAAATATGGCCGTCTGCTATATTGGGTATTATTGCATCCATTATACCCTACCCTGAACATAACCAGTCTCCCAGAAATACTTACCAATCAGCTATGGCTAAACAGTCTTTGGGTCTTTATGCGTCGAACTATCAAATAAGAACTGATACAAGAGCCCATTTATTACATTATCCACAAATGCCCCTAGTGCAGACAAGAATGTTAGGAGTTATAGGCTATAATGATAGACCAGCAGGTGCTAATGCAATTCTAGCTATCATGTCTTATACAGGATATAATATGGAGGACTCAATAATTATGAATAAGTCCTCCATAGAGAGGGGAATGTATAGGTCAACGTTCTTCAGGCTTTATTCCACGGAAGAAGTAAAATATCCAGGAGGACAAGAAGATAAAATAGTTACACCAGAAGCTGGTGTAAAAGGCTATAAAGGAAAAGATTATTACAGACTCCTAGAAGATAATGGAGTGGTTTCTCCAGAAGTTGAGGTAAAAGGAGGAGATGTCTTAATAGGTAAAGTTAGCCCTCCTAGATTCCTTCAGGAATTCAAGGAGTTAAGTCCTGAGCAGGCTAAAAGAGATACATCAATAGTCACAAGACACGGAGAAAATGGTATTGTGGATTTAGTGTTAATAACAGAAACTCTTGAAGGTAATAAATTAGTAAAAGTAAGGGTAAGGGATCTTAGGATTCCTGAAATAGGGGATAAGTTCGCTACAAGACATGGTCAAAAAGGAGTAGTTGGTATATTAATTGATCAAGTTGATATGCCATATACCGCGAAAGGTATAGTTCCAGATATAATTTTGAATCCACATGCTTTGCCCTCAAGAATGACTATAGGACAAATAATGGAGGCGATAGGTGGTAAATATGCAGCTTTATCAGGTAAACCTGTAGACGCAACTCCATTCTTAGAGACACCAAAACTACAAGAGATGCAAAAGGAAATACTTAAATTAGGACACTTACCAGATTCGACGGAAGTAGTATATGATGGAAGAACAGGTCAAAAATTGAAAAGCAGAATATTGTTTGGGATAGTATACTATCAAAAGTTACATCACATGGTTGCAGATAAAATGCATGCAAGAGCAAGAGGACCAGTTCAAATTTTAACCAGACAACCTACTGAAGGCAGAGCTAGGGAAGGTGGATTAAGATTCGGAGAAATGGAGAGAGACTGTTTAATTGGGTTTGGTACTGCGATGTTAATTAAAGATAGATTGCTAGATAATTCAGATAAAGCTGTAGTATATATCTGTGATCAATGTGGATATGTGGGCTGGTACGATAGAAGCAAGAATAGATACGTGTGCCCAGTGCATGGCGATAAATCTGTCTTACATCCAGTTACTGTTTCATACGCGTTTAAACTTTTAATTCAAGAACTTATGAGTATGGTAATTTCACCGAGATTAATTTTAGGTGAAAAAGTAAACTTAGGAGGTGCTTCAAATGAGTGAGAAGATTATACGGGGCGTAAAATTTGGTGTATTATCACCTAATGAAATAAGGCAAATGTCAGTTACAGCAATAATAACTTCAGAGGTATATGATGAAGACGGTACTCCAATCGAAGGAGGAGTAATGGATCCAAAACTAGGTGTAATAGAGCCCGGTCAAAAATGTCCCGTATGTGGTAACACGTTAGCAGGTTGTCCTGGTCATTTCGGCCATATAGAACTTATTAAACCAGTCATTCACATAGGTTATGTTAAACACATTTATGATTTCCTCAGGAGTACCTGTTGGAGATGTGGTAGAATAAAGATTAAGGAGCAAGATTTAGAGAGATATAAGAGAATATATAATGCTATAAAGCTCAGATGGCCATCTGCAGCAAGAAGGTTAGTAGAGTATATAAAGAAAATATCTATTAAGAACCTAGAATGTCCTCATTGCGGTGAAAAACAATTCAAGATAAAATTAGAAAAACCATATAATTTCAATGAGGAAAGGAATGGATCAATAGTGAAATTATCCCCCTCAGAGATAAGAGATAGATTAGAAAGAATACCTGACAGTGACGTTGAGCTTTTAGGATATGATCCTAAATCCTCTAGACCTGAGTGGATGATTTTAACTGTTTTACCAGTCCCCCCAATAACCATTAGGCCCTCTATAACTATCGAAAGTGGAATAAGAGCCGAGGATGATCTTACTCATAAGCTTGTTGATATAATAAGGCTTAATGAAAGATTAAAAGAAAGTATTGAGGCAGGTGCTCCACAATTAATAATAGAGGATTTATGGGATTTATTGCAATATCATGTCGCTACTTACTTTGATAATGAGATACCCGGCTTGCCTCCAGCCAAGCATAGATCCGGAAGACCTTTAAGGACACTTGCTCAGAGACTGAAAGGTAAAGAGGGTAGATTTAGGGGGAACTTATCAGGCAAGAGAGTTGATTTCTCCGCAAGAACTGTAATATCTCCAGACCCCAATTTGAGTATAGATGAAGTAGGAATTCCATATACCATAGCGAGAATGTTAACTGTACCGGAAAGGGTAACTAATATAAACATAGAAAGAATAAGGCAATACATTATAAACGGTCCCGATAAATGGCCAGGAGCGAATTATGTAATAAAACCTGATGGTAGAAGGATTGATCTAAGGTATGTTAAAGATAGAAAAGAATTAGCTTCTAGTATAACTGCAGGATATGTAGTTGAGAGACACTTAGTAGATGGAGATGTGGTGCTTTTTAATAGACAGCCTTCATTGCACAGGATCTCGATGATGGCCCACAAAGTTAGGGTATTACCAGGTAGAACATTCAGATTAAATCTGTTAGATTGTCCTCCATATAACGCTGACTTTGATGGAGACGAAATGAATCTACATGTTCCACAATCAGAGGAAGCTATAGCAGAGGCAAGGGAATTGATGTTAGTGCATAAAAACATTATTACTCCTAGATACGGCGGACCCATCATAGGTGGGGGACAGGATTATATAAGTGGTGCTTATTTGTTATCAGTAAAAACTACTCTACTAACAGTTGAAGAAGTGGCTACTATATTGGGAGTAACAGACTTTGTAGGAGAGCTAGGAGAACCGGCTATACTTGCTCCAAAGCCATATTACACCGGAAAACAGGTAATCAGTCTATTTTTGCCTAAAGATTTTAACTTCCATGGTCCTGCTAATATATCAAAAGGACCTAGAGCATGTAAGGATGAGATTTGTCCTCATGACTCGTTTATCGTCATCAAAAATGGACTATTGTTAGAAGGTGTATTTGATAAGAAAGCAATAGGAAATCAACAGCCAGAAAGTATGTTGCATTGGTCTATTAGAGAATACGGTACCGAATATGGTAAATGGTTAATGGATAATGTGTTTAAGATGTTCATTAGGTTTTTAGAGATGAGAGGTTTCACTATGACTTTGGAGGATATAACTATACCAGATGAAGCTCAAAATGAAATAACTACTAAAATTAAAGAGGGATATAGTCAGGTTGATGAGTATATAAGGAAATTTAATGAAGGACAGCTTGAACCAATACCTGGAAGAACAATTGAAGAAAGCCTAGAAAGTTATATACTTGATACACTAGATAAACTGAGAAAAGTAGCAGGAGAAATAGCTACAAAATACTTGGATCCATTTAACAATGTATACATTATGGCCATAACTGGTGCTAGAGGAAGTGAGTTGAATATAACCCAGATGACCGCTTTATTAGGACAGCAATCAGTGAGGGGAGAGAGAATTAGAAGAGGATATAGAGAGAGGACATTATCTTTGTTTAAATATGGTGACATAGCACCTGAAGCAAGAGGTTTCGTTAAGAACTCCTTCATGAGGGGTCTAAGCCCATATGAAATGTTCTTCCATGCAGCAGGAGGTAGAGAGGGATTAGTTGATACTGCTGTAAAGACGTCACAAAGCGGTTACATGCAGAGGAGGTTAATTAACGCTTTATCAGATCTAAGGATAGAATATGATGGAACTGTGAGAAGTTTATATGGAGATATTGTTCAAGTAGTATATGGTGATGATGCAGTGCATCCCATGTATAGTGCCCATAGTAAAAGTGTGAATGTTAACAGAGTTATAGAAAGAGTTATTGGTTGGAAGAGGTGAAAAAATGATAGATGAAAAGTTAAAGGGTTATATTGATAAGAGATTAAACGAAATAAAGGACAAAATTCCCGATAAGTTACATGAAGATCTTAGAGCTGCAATCATGGATATTAATGGTGTAGAGTTAACGGAAGAAGATATTGATAGAATTATAGATTTAACTATTAGAGAATATCAACAATCATTAATTGAACCAGGCGAGGCTATAGGTGTTGTCACTGCACAGTCTGTAGGAGAACCAGGTACTCAAATGACGCTAAGAACTTTCCACTTTGCAGGAATTAGAGAATTGAACGTTACCCTAGGTTTGCCAAGATTAATAGAAATTGTTGATGCAAGAAAAGTACCATCCACTCCTATGATGACGATATATCTTACTGATGAATATAAGACTGATAAGGATAAGGCATTAGATATAGCGAGAAGAATAGAATATACAAGAGTGGAAAATGTTGTATCTTCTGTTAGTGTTGATATATCTAATATGTCAATAACTCTTCAATTCGATCAAGAAATGTTAAAAGACAAGGGAGTATCGATAGAAGAGATTAAGAAAATCATAACTAAGTTAAAATTAGGAGAAATAAGAATAGAGGATAATGACGAATATAGTTTTACAATTTACTTTGAAAAGATTGACAGTATAATGGCATTATTCAAAATGAGAGAGAAGATACTAAATACAAAGATAAAGGGAGTCAAGGGTATAAAAAGGGCTATAGTACAGAAGAAAGGAGACGAATATGTTATTATAACTGATGGTTCTAACCTAGAGGGTATTATGAATGTTACTGGTGTGGATATTAATAAGATACAGACTAATAATATTCATGAAGTAGAAGAAGTATTAGGCATAGAGGCAGCAAGAGAACTTATCTCTAGGGAGATAAAGAAAGTTCTGGAGGAGCAGGGATTAGATGTTGACATGAGACATATTGTACTTGTTTCTGATATTATGACAAGAACTGGAGATATAAGGCAAATAGGAAGACATGGCGTTACTGGTGAGAAAAGTAGTGTATTAGCCAGAGCTGCATTTGAAGTTACTGTGAAGCACTTATTGGACGCTGCAGCTAGAGGAGAGAGAGAAGAGTTTAAAGGAGTGATAGAAAACATTATAATCGGACAGCCTATAAGATTAGGTACCGGAATAGTTGAATTAACAATGAAGCCTAATATGAGGTGAAATGTAAATGTCTCAAAGTTTTGAGGGAGAATTAAAAACACTTCTTAGAAGTGGCAAAGTAATTTTAGGAACAAGGAAGACATTGAAATTATTAAAGACAGGTAAGGTAAAGGGAGTAGTAGTTTCTTCTACATTAAGGCAGGATCTAAAAGACGATATAATGACATTTTCAAAATTTTCTGATATTCCAATTTATCTCTATAAAGGTAGTGGATATGAATTAGGGACATTATGCGGTAAACCTTTTATGGTATCTGTTATAGGTATAGTTGATGAAGGGGAATCAAAAATTTTGGAGTTTATTAAAGAGGTGAAGCAATGAGTGCCAGAAATTAAATTAACTTCAGAAGAGTTAAAATACATGTCTTTATTCCAAGATATAACTGGAGTTACTGCAAGGGACTGCATAATAGATGACAGAAATAACAGAATTATATTGCTAATAAATCCAGAGAGTATGGGAGTAGCTATAGGTAAGAATGGTCTTAATGTAAGAAAGCTAGAAAAATTGATAAATAAATCTGTTGAGATTGTAGGATACCAAGAAAACCTTGAAGATTTAGTGAAGAATCTAATGTCCCCTGCAAGAGTCAAAACAATAAAAGTGGTTCAATCTAACTCGAAAAAGACGGTGTATATAACAGTGGAACCGCAGGACAAAGGAATAGCTATAGGTAAGAATGGAAGAAATGTTGAAAGGGCTAAGTTAATATTAAAAAGGTATTTGGATATTGATTCTGTTGTTGTAGTATAATTAGGTGATCAGGTTGGCAGGTAGTAAATCTCCAAAAGGTTTGTTTGCAGCAAGGAAATTGAGATTAAAAAGGCTAAAGTTTAGCTGGAGCCAGAGATCCTTTAAGAGAAGAATGTTAGCACTAAAAGAGAAATTTGATCCGCTAGAAGGTGCACCAATGGCTAGAGGTATAGTTTTAGAAAAAGTTGGTATAGAATCTAGGCAACCAAATTCTGCAGTTAGGAAAGCAGTTAGAGTACAGCTAGTCAAAAATGGAAGAATAGTTACAGCATTTGTTCCAGGGGACGGTGGTGTTAACTTTATAGATGAGCACGATGAAGTCGTTATAGCAGGTATTGGTGGTACGTTAGGTAGGTCAATGGGTGACTTACCCGGCGTTAGATATAAAGTAGTAATGGTTAACGGGGTTTCATTAGACGCATTATATAAGGGAAAGAAGCAGAAACCAGTAAGATAAACTTCAGATAAGCCTACATATATATTAATGCCTTTTTAAATTTGAACTTGCTTCCATTCCTATATACTGCTATCTAAGTTCCTTCTCCTTCCTTATTCTCCTCTTTTTCCTGCTCATCAACTAACTTTCTTCTTATGAATATAGGTCTATCAAAAAGCAGAGCTAATGCAACTGCGTGACTAGGTATTAGTTTCTTTTCAATTATTATACCATCAAATTTGAATTCTACAGTTGCAACATATACTCCGTATTCTCTTATTACATCATCAATTATTATGCGATTGATTACATTTTTTATGCTGTCCTTTATGTTTGTAGAAAATGACATCACGTCGTATAGGACGTCATAAATACTCTCCCTTCTATCAAAACCTAGTACTTGTTCGTATTCTTCTTTCCCCTGCAATTTATTCACTATTAATACTATTTCTTGTGGTATATGAAACATTTTGAATTCTCTATCATCTTCAAGATAAAGAACCATAGTAGGTATTCCTCTCAAAGGATAGAAGAATGCGTCAACTTTCTTAACTCTTAATAACTCCTCATCTTTTGCAGGTTGCATTAATAAATTATTACTACACAAACTCTATTAAACCCTTCATAATATATTTAAGGTAGCAGTAAAGTAAATGAGGAGAAAGAGATGGTTGAGAATATTGAAGTTTCAAATTTGAACGTTAAGGTATTTGGAAAGTGGGACACTAAGGTTGAGGTTAGAGATCCAAGTTTAAAGAAATATATAGATTTAATGTCTATATACCTACCTCATACTGGAGGCAGACATGAGCATAGAAGATTTGGAAAATCAAGAATACCTATAGTAGAAAGATTGATAAATAACTTAATGAGACCAGGTAGGAATAAAGGTAAAAAAATGCTTGCATATAATATAGTAAAAACAACATTTGATATTATAGCAGTAAAGACCGGTCAGAATCCAATCCAAGTTTTAGTGAGAGCAATTGAGAATGCTGCTCCCAGAGAGGAGGTAACCCGTATAATGTACGGTGGAATAGTTTACTATGTAGCCGTAGATGTAGCACCCCAGAGAAGAGTCGATTTAGCACTAAGACATTTAGTTACTGGAGCTAGTGAAGCTTCATTTAACAATCCCAAACCCATAGAAGAAGCGTTAGCTGAAGAAATAATTGCCGCAGCAAATAATGATAATAAGAGTGTAGCAATAAGGAAGAAAGAAGAGATAGAGAGAATAGCGTTAAGCTCTAGGTAAAATTGTAGCTAAACTTTTAATGCTAGTCTAGTTATAAAAATGTAAGAGGTAATTAGTATGTCACAGAAGCCCCACCTTAATTTAATCGTGATAGGACACGTAGATCACGGAAAGAGTACTTTAATTGGAAGACTACTAATGGACAGAGGTTTCATAGATGAGAAGACTGTGAAAGAGGCTGAGGAAGCAGCAAAGAAACTAGGTAAGGACTCTGAGAAGTATGCATTCTTAATGGACAGGCTTAAGGAAGAGAGAGAAAGAGGAGTCACTATAAATCTATCTTTCATGAGGTTCGAAACTAGAAAATACTTCTTTACTGTTATAGATGCTCCTGGTCATAGAGACTTCGTCAAAAACATGATCACTGGTGCAAGCCAGGCGGACGCTGCAATTTTGGTAGTATCTGCAAAGAAAGGAGAGTATGAGGCAGGAATGAGCGCTGAAGGACAGACTAGAGAACATATAATATTATCAAAGACTATGGGTATAAATCAAGTTATAGTAGCTATCAATAAAATGGACTTAGCCGATACACCATATGACGAAAAAAGGTTTAAAGAAATTGTAGATACAGTGTCTAAGTTTATGAAGAGCTTTGGATTCGATATGAATAAAGTTAAGTTTGTTCCTGTCGTCGCACCAGATGGTGACAATGTAACTCATAAATCTACAAAAATGCCTTGGTACAACGGTCCCACATTAGAGGAACTTTTAGATCAGTTAGAAATTCCACCAAAGCCAGTTGACAAACCGTTAAGGATTCCAATTCAGGAAGTATACTCGATCTCTGGAGTTGGTGTCGTGCCCGTAGGAAGAATAGAGTCTGGTGTGCTTAAAGTAGGCGATAAGATTGTCTTTATGCCCGTAGGTAAGATAGGAGAAGTAAGATCTATTGAGACCCATCATACAAAAATAGATAAAGCTGAGCCAGGTGATAACATCGGATTTAACGTAAGAGGTGTTGAAAAGAAAGATGTTAAAAGAGGAGACGTAGCTGGTAGTGTACAAAACCCACCAACTGTTGCAGACGAGTTTACCGCGCAAGTGATTGTAATTTGGCATCCTACAGCAGTAGGAGTGGGCTACACTCCAGTTTTACATGTTCACACTGCCAGTATAGCTTGCAGAGTATCCGAAATTACGTCTAGAATTGATCCAAAGACCGGTAAAGAGGCAGAGAAGAATCCACAATTCATTAAAGCTGGAGACTCAGCTATTGTTAAGTTTAAACCTATAAAGGAGTTAGTAGCAGAGAAGTTTAGAGAGTTCCCTGCACTAGGCAGGTTCGCAATGAGAGATATGGGTAAGACAGTTGGTGTTGGAGTTATTATAGATGTTAAACCAAGAAAAGTAGAGGTAAAGTAATAATATTTTTAAATTAGGTGTTTTTATGCCTACTAAAGCCCGAATAAGATTATGGAGTAGCAATATTGACAGTTTGAACTTCGTGGTTAATCAGATAAGAAATATGGCACAAAAAACTGGTATTCAAGTTAGCGGTCCCATTCCTTTGCCGACAACTAGGATGGAAGTACCAGTAATGAGACTTCCCCATGGTGAGGGAAAGAAAAAGTGGGAGCATTGGGAAATGAAAGTACATAAGAGAATAATAGATATAGCAGCAGACGAAAGAGTTATGAGACAATTAATGAGAGTCAGAGTACCTGACGATGTATACATAGAAATTGAGCTAATTTGATTTGATTATTTTTATAAGCATCTCGTATAATCTTATTAATGCCGGGGTGCCCGAGTGGACTAAGGGGCTGGCCTGGAGAGCCAGTGTGGATCTTCCACGCGCGGGTTCAAATCCCGCCCCCGGCGTAGTGGGGGATTTCCCCCACACCCCCAATTCCATCTTTCAATTTGATGTAAGTCTCGACTACGTCAGCTAAGGAACCCACGTAATGTTCCTTTACGTCATCGCCTACATTCTCTAGCTTATAAACATAATACCGCCCTTTAATCTCACGTATAATATAATCGCCATATTTATAACGAGTCTTCTCTCTCGCCATTTTCACGCCCCCGTATTGTGGTTACCAATTCGCGTTTATAAGCACTGGTAACTCGTAAAAAGTTACGAGATTTTACACGGAGTTGAGGGTAGCGGTAAAAACTCCTCTATTACGCAAAAAATTGAATTTTTATCACGTCTCTTCCTCTAAATCAGAAAATAGTTCCCTTATTTCTTCATCATAAGGCAGTCTGGCGCTATAATAGTTCCCTTTTTTCGAGTGGATGTTGAACTCTTTTAGCCTTTCACCTAACTCCTCTTCTTTTAATAATAGGGTACGTTAAACTTTACACAAGTTGACTCTAGCCAATTTTATATTTGCCTTAGAGAGAGTTTCTGCTCACCCTTTCCAATCAAGTCAATTATATTTTACACTCAAACCCTTTATCAAGAAAGTCAGCAAAAGGTGTCCCAATTTTGGGCAACTTACCTTTCTCGGATAACACCTGAGCCCTTCTCACTAGTACATTTGCTAATACCTCTTTCTCGTCTTTAGTTAGTATATCTTCAGTGGCGTCAAATCTGTTCTTGAATACTATTACCTCTGCTCTATCGTAAAAGTCTGAGAGTAAATCGTCTACTTTCAGTTTATTAACACTTAAGTACACTGGCCCTATGAGGCGGTGATCCGAGTTCAAATCTCGGCGGACTCATACTTTTGAGGATATTCCCCATCGATGTAGACTCGAATTTTATAGTAGTGTCTAATTATTTTTTCAAAAGCCACGATACTACTTTCTTCCTGTTATTTCTCTATGCATCATATCTATCATCATCCTTTGTATCATCCTTCATGTATCGATCATGGATTTTAGGTCGTCAGGTATCACAACCAAGAACATATGATTTCCTAAAATCGAAAATAAAGTTTTAATCAGATCAATCGATATATTTAATACTTAAAAAAAGAAAGATGTTAGGAAAACCCGATAAGTTTAAAAATTTTTCAAAAGTATTGAGAATAAAAAAAAGCTGTTTAACTTATACATATAATCGATAAAAATGCCTGTAAGGCTAGATCTTAATCCCGTACTAGAAAGACCAGAACTCAGAGAGACATTAGAAAGAGAAATAGTTAGAGCTAAAATAGATATTAACATAGCACTAAACGTTATAAGAGAACTGGTTAATACTGTATATTATCTTAACGATAAAGATTTGAATGATAGGGAATTTAGCTTGTACATATGGTCTCTTCTAGATTCCTATTTCGTGTTAGGGGATAGCAGTATTTATGAGAGAGTAAATGAATTATTAGATCAAAGAAAAATTGATCATGATGCATTATATATTCTAAAACTTTATGATATGACAAAGAATTTAGAGCTTATATATAAAGCAAAGAGAAAAATATTTGGAATTAAAGAGTTTTGGGCAGAGGATCTTCTTGCACTAGCAAAACTATCTTACACCTTAAAAGATTCCAGCATTCTATCTGAGGCTGTAAAGGTGTTATTAGGTGAGCTAGAGAAAATAGAGAAGAGAGGAGGAATTCAGAATATCAACGACATAGAAATCATGATGGCTTCCATAAAAGGTTTAGGTCAATTAATGCTAAATTATAAGAAAGATAATTCTGCAGTAGAGAAAATTAGATATTATGATGATAAGTACTTAGTTCCGATGTTTGAAATAATTAATGGAAGGCCTAATGTGCCTGAAAATCTTGATATGTTGCAGACAGTTGCAATAATAGCATGTTCTAAAAACGGTGTAGTATTTGCGGTTACTGGCGATCCTAAGTATTTATCTGGAACTTTAAGGCTATATAAATGGTATTTAGATCAAGTAATAAACGGCGGGATTACTAAAATGAGCGTGCGCCAAAGAATATGGGGGGCTATGATGCTCTCGAAAGTAACTTATTTTATCCAGGAAAGGAGATTTTTAGAGTAATAGATATGAAAGATTCGATAAGAAAAGATAATCTCATTTCCTATTTTTTGCTTCTTTTCGTAAATTCAGCATCAGCCCAGTATTTTTATTTACCTGTGTATTTTGAATATTATTTAAACGATGCAGAATACGCGTTTTTATTTTCCACCATAAATGTAACACTTAGGGCAATAATTTCCCCTTTTGCAGCCGAGTTACTAAAGAATAAACCTAAATTAATGGTCAGTCTAGCCTTTGCTTATCAAGTAGTCTTCTCACTAATCCTTTTCTACAAATTACTTCCTCCTAATCTTCTTGTTATTGTGGTAATAGCCACCATAAATGCAGTAGCTACTTCTCTCCTGCTTTTCTTGAACGCTATCTTTTTCTCTTACTCAGAGCCTACTATCTTTTCTAGATATCAGAGAGCTAATGTTTTTATTTCATCCAAATTTACAGGTTATGTAGTAGGAAGTGTAGTATCAATACTAATCCTCTTTTTCTTAAATAGTATACATTTCCTGTTTCTTGCTTCAGCAACAATTTGGTTAATTTCTATCCCTATAATATTTACTTTACATACTAGAAATGCTAGGATTAACAAGCCTAATATTCTAGAAATAAAAAGAGTATTCACAAATTTCTCTCCCCTACTTCTTCTCTCATTCATGTTTAGCATGTCTTTAGCTACAATGGGTGGACTCATGGAACCACTTATTTTTAATAACATAAATGCAGTGGGTTGGTTTAGTATATCTTTTATACTCGCTAACGTATTAGGCTCTATAGTCCCATTATACTTTCCTAAAAGTAAAGCATTTATTGGTATAGTCTTTGGCATGACTGTTTCTACGCTGACAGAATTTTTATTCCCCATAACTCCTCAGTTGTACCTATTGGTTATTTACGGCGTACTTTCTCAAGTGGGAAACTCGTTGGTCTGGCCCGCTATGATAGCTAAAATAATGTCAAGATCTGAATACCCAGTTCTAGAAAGTGGTATCCTAACTACGATTACGGATATGTCTACGTTGATTGCTAACAGTTTCGCTGTTCTCTTATTCCCTGAATTCAACGTCTTCACCTTAAGCCTATTTAGTGTGATTAACTTGGCAGTATGGATAATTTATTTCTTAAAAGAGAAAACAGTCTTAGAGGATAAGCCGGGCTGATTTGCGTCTCAAGTGTTATATGAGAGTGAGCTAATAGGTAAATTATATTTCCTAACTTGCTTTTTCCTTCATTACAATAACCTCATCCATGTTTATGTTATAGGCCTTACTTAATCTATTGTCGACATTTATTAGAACCTTTATCAGCTCCGGCTCTTCTACATTCTTCTTTAACTTGATTATATCTCTCCCTTTCTTGACACTGAGGAGGGGAGGTTCTTAGTTTCAAATCCAGGCCGCTGCACTATTTTTACATGAATTGAAAGGATTTCTCTAGTCATAGAACTTTACGCGAGTAAAGGCTGAGAGAAAAGTTGGTAACGGGTATATATCAGAAGTTGATAATATATAGTGTAGAACTGACAACGGAACAAAAGAGACAACTACTCAAGAGAGCAGTAGAACTTCTAGGTTACCCAAAGCTTACTCAAATTACTAATAGGAGTAAGAAACAATTGTACTTGTATGTTAGGGGCTATGATAAAAGGGGGAAAGAGATTGAGCCCCATGATGAAGTCGTCACAGAGGTAATGAAGGCGTTACCAGTTGATGAAGTTGTAAAGATCGTTCATGGCATAAACTATACTGATGTTCCCCTTCAGATATTTTGAGGGTAATAATGAAAGCGTCAAAAGACCCTAGCTTTCTCAATATCTTCTTATTCTTCTTGCACAAGTACTTTGGTGACTTAGTGAAGGAAACGGTGAAGGAATATATTGCACACAAGATGACATTCGGCTCTTTGAAAAGATATTGAAAGAGACTAAGGGCTAGGGATACTTGGAAAAGGCATATAAATTACTTAAGCCATGCCTTGGCTGACCTAAACTACACACTAACTCCTGAAGGCCTAAAAGAGTACATTCTAGACCTTTCCGCATAAAACTTAGGTAGGGCTAGGCATAATGCAAAAGCCCTCAAACTTTTCATTAAAGAAGTGATTAAGCTAAAGGATATTAACTTAGCTAGAATACTCTATGACTCGTTCAAAATACCTAAGCAGAAACCTAAGTATAAGCCTATCAATCTAACTATTGATATTTCTTAAAAAGATAATTTATAGTATTGAAGATCTGGGCGCCTAGGCATTCTTCCTAGTCTTAGCTGAAACTGGTCTTAGAACTGGTGAAGTGCTTTCGCTTACACTAGACCAAGTCGACTTAGAACACAGAGTGATTAAGTTGATGAAAGAGAGTGAAACTAAACGCGCTTACGTAACATTCTTACACGAAAACACTGCTAAGTGGTTGAAAGAGGTGTATTTGCCATATCGTGGCAATTTCGTATCGCGTTATTAAGAGAGCGTGAAGAAGTTAGCTGAGGCAAACCCAGATCTAGGAATTGACGTCACGTCTTGGCTAAACAAGTTCTTTCCGTTTAATGGATACTCACTCAGGTTTGAGATTAAAAAGGCTATGAAGAAAGTACTAGGCAAAGAGTTCAGGCTATACGACTTACGCTCTTTCTTTGCCTCATACATGATCAAGAATGGTGTCTCGCCTATGATAGTAAATATAATGCAGGGTAGAGTCCCACCACAACAGTTTAGGATCCTATAAGATCACTACTTTGTTATATCTGAAGAGGAATTAAGGCAAACTTATGAGAAATACGCTCCAAGACTTTGGGAAGAGGAAAAATAGTAGAAAAGCTGCGTTTATTGTTTTTCTTTTCACCGGCGCTCTGGGGGTCTGACGATTAGCTTTTACTAAACTAGTGAGATAAAAAGTGGCAAATTTAGACACTGGTGACTAAAAAACAAGAGAAGAAGGTCAGGCTTTAGGGGTCAGACTGAGCTGAGAAAAGGATCCTATATTATGATATAGACTTACTGGGATTCTGGGAATCTAAGTGTATAGTCAAAAGGTAGGCATTTGGGCGTGTATTCAAGGGGGTTTTTACGAGTCTAAAGCAAAAAATCGTTAGCGTTATATTAAATGTCTTTTAACGGCGAGTAGGCTAAAGAGAGCGATTGGCGTTAAGCGAGAAAGGGCAATAGGCTAAAAATGCTGGCTAAAGAATCTATGGTAAAACCACACTTTATCTGATAGTTTGACTTTAAGTTAGTAAACATAAAACGTTACAATAAGTTAGGAAAATAATTTATAAATTAAAAACAACTATTTAATTTAAAAATTCCTATTAGTACTGTCTATCATTCTCTTTTTCTAACTTATATTTGTGCTAAAATATTTATTAATATCATATGAATTTAACGGAATTTTAGATATATCGATATACAGAGCTTAAATACTGTTTCTTAGTTAATAAAACTATATTTTGCTAAAACTTTTATCTTTAATCTTTAAAACGTTATTCATAGAATTTATATAATGTTAAAATAGTAATATTAATTAAAATTTATAAAGAGTCAAAACGTTAAGTATTATGTGGAGGGATACACTAGATCAGATATAATAAAAGTGGCTACTTTAAGTACTATAGGCACAACGATAGAATGGTATGATTTTTTCATATCTGCAACTGCTGCCTCAACAGTTTGGCCATATATTTATTTTAATTCTCAAAATGTTGGTGTAGCTCTTTTATACTCTTTATTAATATTCAGTACCGGTTTTTTAGATAGACCAATCGGTGCAATAATTTTTGGAAATATAGGTGATAAAAGAGGTAGAAAAGAAACTCTTGTATATACTTTGCTTTTAATGGGTCTAGGTACTCTAGGTATAGGTCTAACTCCACCTTATTTGTCAACAGGTTCGTGGCCAGGAATAGGTATCTTTGCACCAATCTTATTGATAATATTTAGATTATTGCAGGGCTTAGCTGTTGGTGGAGAATGGGGCGGAGCTTCAACAATAGTGACTGAATATGCTGCAAAAAGTAAATATAGGGCTTTCTGGGCTAGCTGGGTTCAGCAAGGCGTTCCATTAGGGATTATAGCTGCTAGCGTCGCATTCATAGCATTACAAGTCAGTTTTCCTGGTAAAGCATTTTTTGATTGGGGATGGAGAATCGCTTATTATATAGGCGCAGCGATCTTACTGATTGGTGCATTGATTAGATATAGAGTGTTAGAGAGTCCTGTGTTCAAAAAAATTATTCAGAAAAGAGCTATTTTAAATATTCCTTTTGCTAGGCTTATAAAGAATGAATGGAGAACTGTTCTACTACTAGCATTAGGCTGGGCTTATAATAATGCTTTATTTTACGTAATTATAAGTTTCGTTCAATATTATATCATTGCCTTAGGATTTCCTCAATCTTTTCCGCAAGAATTAATATTAATTGCGAGTATAATGGGAATGTTCCTAATTATTCTCGGTGCTATCCTTGCTGATAGAGTAGGAAGGAAACCAGTTATTATTATCTCGACATTAGTATCGAGTATATTAATCTTTGTATTTTTTATGTTACTGAATACTAAAGATATCGGATTAATGTTTTTAGGATCAATATTAATATCAACCGGATACTTAGGTTATGCAGTATACTCTGCGTTCTTCTCTGAGCAATTTCCTACAAGATACAGATACTCCGGTTCATCATTTAGCTACCATTTATCTACTCCTATTTCTGGAGGATTAGCACCAGTGATAGCAAGTTACATTTACGCACTATTTAATAATAATTATCTACTCGCATGGCCTTACATAGCACTGATGGTATTTATTTATGGAGTAATCTCTGCTATAGTTATTTCATTAACTAAAGAAACAGTAAGAATTGAACTTGAAGAAGAGTGAGATATTTTAGAACTTTTATTTTTTCTAACCTAATTTTTTCTCATTTTCACAAAGGTTTTTAAAATATAGTTTTCTTGGTAGAATATCCTATCCTTCTTATAGTTTCTTAGTAAACTTCTAAAAATTTTCATGATTCATAGTGATAATAAATATGAAATCAAAACTTATAGTTAAAGTGCAACTTTAGAGTACAACATTAGTTTATTTGTTCATTATAAATATGAGGAACGTTAAAGGTTTGTACATATATAATATGAGTGGTGAGGTAGGAAATTTATATTAATCATTTAATCCGGACAATTGAAATTTATATTAAATTGATATAGATGAAAATGGGGGTGTGGGTATCCCCCACAGCGGACCCGCCGGGATTTGAACCCGGGACCACCAGTTCCGGAGACTGGCACTCTGTCCTGGCTAAGCTACGGGTCCATCTAAATTCATCTAAGTATATTATGAATATATAACCTTAGTCTAAAAATTGCTTATAATCACGATAAATAATAAAGTGTTAAGAGAACCTTAATACTATTATATGGTTTCTTATCAAATATCAGTTTGCAACGTGAATGTTTTAATTTTATTAGTATGAACATACATCTATATATTAGCATTATATTCGTAATTGGTTTTTAGCAGGTTAATTTTATAAGTAATATAATAGTGTCTTGATGTGGTGGATGTTTTGGTATTTGAGGAGGATTGGGAAGAGGAATTTGAGGAGTTCGAGGAAGAGGAAGATTGGGAAGAAGAGGAAGATTGGGAAGAAGAATGGTAATTTAAGATTTTTTAAGCTATAAATATTTTTACTAAAGCGTGATGAACCTGTGAGAGTTGCTGTAATAAATTATGATTATTGTAAACCTGATAAATGCAGACTAGAATGTATAGCTTTTTGCCCTATTAATAAATCAGGTAGCAAAGCCATTGAGTTATCAGAGATAGTGAAAGGTAAACCAATTATTTATGAGGAGACATGTATTGGTTGCGGAATATGTATTAAGAAATGTCCATTCGATGCCATAGATATCGTAAACCTACCCGACGAGTATGGGAAAGATGAAACGCATAGATACAAGGTAAATGGATTTAAGTTATTTGGTATGATAACGCCTAAAAAAGGAAGTATAATTGGGATATTAGGTAAAAATAGTACAGGTAAGTCTACTATTTTGAGGATATTAAGCGGGGAGTTAATACCTAACTTTGGAAATCCACAAGAGGTATTAACTAAAGATCAAGTATTGGATAGGTTTAAGGGAAAGGAAATTTATAATTATTTTCAATCATTGTATAATAATAAACTGAAAGTAGTGCATAAAATACAATACGTGGAATATGCTAGCAAGTATCTAAAGGGAAGTGTGAAAGATCTGTTGACTAAAGTAGATCAAAGAGGAAAAATTGATGAAGTAAAGTCAATGCTAAACTTAACACCTTTTTGGGAAAAGGACGTAAGTGTCCTAAGTGGTGGAGAACTTCAAAAACTTTTGGTTTCAGCTTCATTATTGAGAGATGCTGACGTATATCTGTTTGATGAACCTTCCTCATATTTGGATATTAGGGAGAGAATAAATTTAGCTATAGCAATAAGAGAGTTAACTAAAGGAAGATACACTATAGTTGTTGAGCACGATTTAATAGTCCTAGATTATTTGGCGGATGTCATTCATATAATATATGGTAAAAGCTCAGTATATGGTAGAGTATCAAAAAGCTATAGTTCCAGGGTTGGGATAAATAACTTTTTACATGGTTATTTACCTGCAGAAAATATTCAAATTAGATCAGATGCAATTAAATTTAATTTACGTGAGTTAACTGAATTAGATCTCAACCCACATGCAGTTACAAAAGTTATTTGGACGGCAATGGAAAAACAACTAAATGGATTCTCGTTAAGTATTGAGGAAGGAAATGCAAGAGAGGGGGAGATTATAGGTATAGTAGGACCTAATGGAATAGGTAAAACGACTTTTATGAGAATATTAGTTTCTGAAATAACTCCTGATCATGGTAATGTACTAACTGAAGGTTTAACGTTATCTTATAAGCCTCAGAGACTAGCTCCTAATTATGAAGGTACTGTTCAGGAATACCTAGAAAACGTAAGAAAGGATATTTTGTCCTCGTCATCTTGGTTCTTTGAAGAGGTCATAAAGAGATTAAATTTACACAGAATATTAGAGTCAAATGTAAGGGATCTAAGTGGAGGGGAGTTGCAAAAATTATATGTAGCAGGAGCTTTGGCAAAAGAGGCTGACATATATGTTATTGATGAACCGTCTTCATATTTGGATGTGGAGGAAAGGTATATAGTTGCTAAAGCAATAAAACGAGTTAGTAGAGAGAGGAAAAGTGTTACATTTGTTGTAGATCATGATTTAGCAATTCATGACTATATAGCTGATAGAATTATGGTATTTTCTGGTGTTCCTGGATCTAAGGGAATAGCTAGATCTCCTCAAAGCTTAGCAACGGGAATGAACCAATTCCTAAAAGAATTGGGCATTACATTCAGGAGGGATTCAGATAGCGGAAGACCCAGAGTTAACAAATTTGGAAGCTATCTTGATAGGTTGCAAAAGGAAACCGGAGAATATTATTCTATGAAAATCTCTAGGGAAGAGGAATCTACATAAAACTTATATTATTTTAAGGTAAAAAATGGGTAATGAAAACAACAATTAGTGTAATAAAAGCAGATATAGGTAGTTTAGCCGGACATCATGTTGTACATCCAGATACTATGGCAGCAGCAAGTAAAGTTCTAGCTGAAGCTAAGAGTCAAAGTCTACTTATAGATTATTATATAACTCACGTGGGTGATGACCTAGAGCTCATAATGACTCATACTAGAGGAGAACTGGATACTAAGGTTCATGAAACTGCTTGGAACGCTTTTAAAGAAGCAGCAAAGGTTGCAAAGGAGTTAGGTTTATACGCAGCTGGTCAGGATCTTTTATCAGACTCCTTCTCAGGAAATGTTAGAGGGCTAGGACCAGGCGTAGCTGAGATAGAAGTAGAGGAAAGACCGTCAGAGCCTATAGCTATATTTATGGCAGATAAGACAGAACCTGGAGCCTTTAACTTACCTCTATATAAAATGTTTGCAGACCCATTTAACACGCCAGGTCTTGTAATAGATCCGACTATGCATAACGGATTCAAATTTGAAGTTCTAGATGTATATCAGGGAGAAGCAGTTGTGTTAAACGCTCCTCAAGAGCTTTATGATCTACTAGCCTTAATCGGAACTCCGTCAAGATATGTAATTAGAAGAATATATAGAAGTGAGGATAACCTTTTAGGAGCTGTAGTATCTATAGAAAGATTAAATTTGATTGCAGGAAAGTATGTAGGAAAAGACGATCCGGTAACCATAGTTAGATTGCAACATGGTTTGCCTGCATTAGGTGAAGCTCTAGAGGCATTTACACTACCTCACCTTGTTCCTGGTTGGATGAGAGGTAGTCACTATGGTCCTCTTATTCCAGTATCTCAGAGAGATGCTAGGGCTACCAGATTTGATGGTCCTCCAAGGCTTATAGGGTTAGGTTTTAACGTTAAAAATGGAAAGTTGGTAGGTCCATCAGATTTATTTGATGATCCTGCTTTTGATGAAGTTAGAAGATTAGCAAATACCATAACAGATTACATGAGAAGGCATGGTCCATTTATGCCTCATAGATTGGAGCCTACTGAAATGGAATATACAACTCTGCCAATTATACTTGAAAAATTGAGGTCTAGGTTTAAAAAAGAGAGCGATGTGTATAAGGTAAAAGAAAGTATATATTCAAAAGAAAAAAGCGGACCATCAGGAGATTAAATTTTTAGCTGTTTTTATTTATCTATTATATATAAGGTGTTATCGATGGGTAATGTATACACGAAAGATATAAAAAGAGTTGCAAGAGAGCTTTATGATAAATTTAAAGATCAAGCGTCAGACAAATATGACGATAATAAAAAACTAGTAGATGAATATGTGAATGTAAGCTCTAAAAAAGTTAAGAATAGAATAGCAGGATATCTAACACGATATGTTAAAATTTCTAAGAATAAAGTGGAAGCTCAAGAAGCAAGTGAAGAATTAGAGGAAGATTTAGAGAGTGAAACATAAGAATGAGTGTGAAGATAAGGCTAAAAGGTCCTCTGGCGACAAGGTTAGGAAGAGACGAATTTGTTATTTCTCTGAAAGCTGATAATTTATTAGATATCTTAAAAGAGTTGGATAAGGAAGAAAAGCTATTAATTAATGGTAATAAGATAAGATCTGGATATATTTTATTAATAAATGGTATAGACTATAGATTATTAAATGGTAAGTTAAAGGACGGAGACGTAGTAGATATTTTACCAATAAATCATGGTGGCTAAGACGTATAAAATAATTAGTATAGATATGAAAGATCAATCTGATTTGAAGAAATTCATATATGTAGATGAAAGGTGTGTTTCACAAGTTTTACGCGAATTACCAGATGAAGCATTTATTTCTCATGCATGCGAATTATATAAATATTTAATTCAGTATAAAAATATTAGAATAAAATCTAGGACTGTATTGTTTTTACTTTTATTACTAGGTACAGATAATATTTCAAAGGCACTTAACATTATGAAAGAGAAACCATCGGGAACCATGTACCAAATAATTTGCTGCAACACGGAAAAAGGTCATGTAAATAAAAGCTTTAATTTAAACAAAAAATTAAGGGAGCTACTTTCGGAGAATGCTATACATTCATTAGAGTGGCTCTCATAAATAAGTAGTTACTCTTTAGCATGAAAAATAGACTACCTGCTGTAATTTTGCTATTTGCAGGTATTTTCGTTCTGTTAAACTCATTGAATATTATAACATTCTCTAGATTATTTCTCGTTTTAATCTCTGCATTCCTTATTCTATTTATTCTAGTCTTATTTCTTTTTAGTAAATATAAGTTATTTACTAAAACTAAAAATATAATTTTAAATTTTGAGATTAAAAATTCAATAAATAAAATAAACATAAATGGAAAAACCATTGCATATATAGGATTTAAGTTAGTAGGTAAGAAGAATGTAAACGATCAACAGTTAGACTACTCTGAAGAGTTAAAACAGTTAGTTGAAACAATAAGTAGACATAAGGATAGAAGGTTAAAGATAGTTATACTTACGTCTTTTGATCCACTCCCTGGTAGCGGTATTGCTTTTTATACAGAGGTCGATAGTTCGTATAAAGATGAGGACTTCATCAAAGAAGTGAATACTTTAAAGAACATGTTAGAAAGTGTTGCACCACATATATCACTTGAAATTTCTCAAGTTAATCTGAATATGTTTGTTCCACTCATGAAAGTCACTGGAGCGTTGATTTATAACGGTTATGTATTTGAGAAAAGATACACTATACCTGATTCGGAAATATTATTACAAAATCATGACATAGAATTAGGGGAAGTTATAAATAATTATGGAATACAAACAGGCTTTAATTCTAAAGACGTTCTTAGACATATAAGTATCTTTGGGTCAACTGGTAGTGGTAAGACAAATAGTGCAGCTCTTATTAGCAAAGAGTTATTAAAAAAGGGTTTTGATGTAGTAATTTTAGATTGGCATGGCGAATACAAGCATATATTACCAGAGTTTAAGGTTTATTCTAGAAGAAATATTTTAACACTGAATCCCATACCTTTAGATGAGCAAGATACTGAAGATATTATTGATATATTTAAGGATACCTTAGAGTTAACTGAACCTCAATCGTTTATATTATATTTAGTAATAGAACAACTGAAAAGATACAGGAAGTTAGATACAGATACTCTAAAGATAATTTTAGAAAGTATACAAACCGACTCTTACATGATAAGAGATATAAAATTTGCATTAGGTAGAAAGCTATATCTTTTAACTACTCCACTCGCAAGAAAGCTATTTTCACTTGATACAGGTTATACTTATTATGATATAGGAGAGAAGCTATCAGGAGGTAATATAATAGATTTAAGCTTCATATATAATCTGAAACTTAGAAGATTGTATTCATTATTTATGATGAAATTTCTGTTTACGTTTTATGAGAGATCAAATAATTCAGATAGGAAAATATTATTAGTAATAGAGGAAGCCCATAATTACTTTAACAATAAGAATGAGATGCTAAAGAGAGCGTTGCAGGAGATAAGAAAGTATAATGTAAGTCTTTGCATAATAACGCAGTCTCCTTCTAGTATAGATGAAGAAGTAATAAAGAACACTAATATTAAAATAATTCACACAATTAAGTCTAATATAGATAAACGTATCATATCAGACTCATTAAGTTTAGATAAGGATCAACTACAACTCTTGGATAAACTTGATGTAGGAGAAGCTATTCTAGTTTCTCCTAATATTAGATCGCACAGTATAATAAAGGTAAAAAAAGTTACTTAGTCTTCTTCTTTACCTTTTTCAGACTCTTTCTTTTCTCCCGTCTTTCCTTCGCTCTTCTTACCAGCTGAGATCAAATCATCTATTCTTAAGATTAATGTGGATGCCTCAGTTGCTGCCTTTATTGCGTTCATTTTGACTACTGCAGGCTCAATGACACCTAATGACCACATGTCTTGAATCTGTCCTGTATATACATTTATTCCGTGCCACTTGTTTGTCTCATTCTCATGAGCACTCCTGAGTTTTACTAATAATTCAATTGGATCGAATCCGCCATTCTCTATTAGTATCATAACTAAACTCTCTAAAGCATTTGCGTATGCTTCTATTGCTAATTGCTCTTTTCCTCCTACTTGTGGAGCATATTTCCTCAACCTTTTAGCTATTTCAGTTTCTACAGCTCCACCACCTGCTATGGCTCTCCCGTCCCTAACTACATCTGCAACTGTTCCTAAGGCATCTCTTAATGCTCTTTCTGTCTCGTCTACAACTCTCTCTAAGCCACCTCTGATTAAGATACTAACAGCCTTGGGATTCTTGGCTCCTTCTATGAAGACCATTTTATCTTCTCCAATTTTCCTCTCTTCAACAAGTGTTGCGTATCCTAGATCTTGTGATGTTAATTCGTCAATGTTAGATACAACTCTACCTCCTGTAGCTCTTGCCAATTTCTCTAGGTCACTCTTCTTTGCTCTTCTCACTGCTAGAATTCCCTTTTTGGCTAAATAATGCTGTGCTACTTCATCTATACCTTTCTGGCAAATAACTACATTAGCACCTGTCTGCGCAATTTTATCTACTTTTTCTTTTAATATGTTCTCTTCCTCATCAAGGAATTTCTTCATTTGCGTAGGATCATTGATCCTTATCTCTGCATCAAGTTCTGGTTTTTCAACTTCCAAAGAAGCATCTAATAATGCTATTTTTGCGTTTTCAACTCTCTTTGGCATACCAGGATGAACTACTTCTTTATCAACTATAATTCCATACACTATTTGTGTATCATTTATACTTCCGCCATGTTTCTTAACAATCTGAACGTTGTCTAAGTCAACATACCATTTATCTCCTCTTAATTCTGCTACTTGAGTTATGGCCTTTACAACTATATCAGCTAAATGTTCTCTTGCTCCCGCTACTGCTTTACTGCTTAGAGACGTAAGAGCAACTTTTCTTAGAATTTCAGTGTCGTTAACAGAAACTTTTGTTGAAATTTCTTCTATAGTCTTTATAGCCATTTCCTCTGCTTTTTTATAACCACTGACTATTATGGTTGGATGAATTTCCTTGTAAAGTAATTCCTCTGCTTTCTTTACTAATTCTCCTGAAAATATTACAGCAGTTTTAGTGCCGTCAGCAGTTTCTTCATCTTGACCCTTAGCTATCTGAACAAGTAGTTTAGCTGCTGGGTGCTGTAAATCCATCTTGTCTAATATAGTTGCACCATCGTTTGTAATTGTTATATCACCGAGACTGTCAACAAGCATTTTATCCATTCCTCTAGGTCCGTATGTTGTTTTTAGTGCCTCTTCTACTGCTTTTACCGCGGCTATGTTTATCCTGAGTGCCTCCTTACCATAAGTTCTACTTGATCCTTCTTTTAATATAATTACAGGAATACCCTCAGGTGTTGTAGCAACTGTAGCTGTAGCTGACATATGTTTCACCCGTCTGTGGTCTCATAAGAAGAGGTTATATAAAAATTTTTCCATCTATAAAAATCATTTTTACATCGTTTTTAACGTTTGGCTAGGTACTCTTTGTTCTAGTAGATTAATGACTTTTTCCATTATTATCATCTTTTCCTTACTGTTAAGTCTTCTTAGTATCTTGTTAAAATACTTGTTGCTTATCTCTAAATTATTCATAATTTTGTTAAAAGTTTTCTTATCGTAGAAATACATGGCTAATGCAACTTTGTATTTAATTGAAATATTATTCAAAATTGGAATAGTATCAATAATGTCATATACAAGTAATAGCTTTTCATTAAAATCCAAGTATTTTATAATTGTAGCACTAGAGGATCTAATTATTGCGTTATTATAATTTAATAATTTTCTACTTTTAGGAAGTTGTTTTTTTGATAGTTTACTATTAAATTTTATTATTTTATCAATTTTCTCAATTTTATCTTTATAAGTTAAAATTGTGACGTTAGTAAAAGTGGATTGTATTTTTATCATAATTTCATTATCGATATAGTTATGATCATCGTAGATCTTATCTAAAACTAATCCGCAATTACTACAAACTAAATTTCCGCACTTGTAATCCCATACTATTTCTCTACTTTTACACTCGGGACATTCCATAGAACAAAAAATCTCCTGAAAAATATTTTTACGTTGTTTGACAAATGTAGATACTCAGAGATAGATGACTGAAAGTACAAATATTGACAAATTTATAGTAATATCTGACCTTAAGAGTAGAGGCAAAAAACCTGTAGAATTAAATAACTATATTCTTATTAAAGATAACGAATACGTGGTAATGGTTCTTAACGAGAACAATAAAATAAACGCTAAAGAGCTAGAAAGATTTCTAAGCTTTTCATCAAAAATTAATAAAAACAGTGTTATAGCTGTTGTGGATAAATATGGTGATGTAACATATTATTTTTTATCCGAAGTAAGGCTAAATAAAAAATGAACTAGATTGAGCGAATTTGAACCAATTAGAGGTATGAAAGATTACTACGGCGAAGAGTTAAATAAAATAAAGTTTATTGAAGAGACGTTCAGGACTGTAGTGCTAAACTCAGGATATCAGGAAGTATATACACCTATTGTTGAGGATTTTAAATTGTTTTCACTCAAAAGTGGAGAAGAAATAAGAAAAACTATGTACGTATTCAAAGATAAGGCAGATAGAGAAGTCGCTTTAAGACCTGAGATTACTCCTAGTATAGTTAGAGTTTATCTAAACTCGATGCAGCATCTGCCCAAGCCATTGAGACTATTTTATGTGGGTCAAGTATACAGATATGATGAACCGCAATTTGGTCGTTACAGGGAATTTAGACAAGCCGGAGTTGAATTATTGGGTTCATCATCATCTTTTGCAGACATCGAGGTTATCAGCTTATTAAATGAAATATATGATTCATTAGGGCTTAAGGATAAAATCATAATAAAAATTAATAATATAGGAATTTATAGGGAAATATTCAATAAGGCTGGAATAACTGAGGAACAGCAGGAACATCTACTTCATCTTATAGATAAAGGAAAAGTAGATGATGCGCTTAAAGAATTTACTGACAATAATTATAAAGATCTGATAACATACTTAATATCATTAAAATTTGATAAACTAGAGTCTGATAAACTAGAAAGTTTAAGAAGAGAGGTTTCAAAATATAACTTTAATTTGGAGGGAGAAATAAATAAGCTTTCGTTTATAAGCGAAGTGCTTGAAGATCTTGGAGTTAAAATAAAAATAGATTTAGGTTTTGTGAGAGGTCTAGCCTATTATACTGGAGTAATATTTGAGGTAATTCACCCTGATGTAAGTTTTAGTATAGCTGGAGGAGGAAGGTATGACAATCTAGTGAGATTATATGGTGGGGCTGATACTCCAGCAATTGGATTTGCTATAGGTGTAGAGAGGACAGCATTAGTTATAAACAAAATTAAATCTGATCTACAAAGGAAAAAGATTGCTGTAATTCCTTTAATATCAACAAAGGATAGCTTAAGTTTAGCAATAAGGTTACTGAATATACTGAGGAAAAACAATATTATAGGTGTCTTAAACTTGAAAGACGTACCTCTTTCCAAATTAATGACATATTATGTGGAAGAAGGATATAACGCGATTGTATTGATAGGTAAGAAGGAATTGGAAGAAAATAGTATTACCATTAAGTTCCTTGAAAAAAGAGAGCAAAAAACTGTAAAGTTAGAGAAAATAGAGGATGTATTAATAAATAATTTAAGTTAATGCGAGGTTTGAATTAATAGGGGTCAAATTTGGAGGAATTACCCGCTACTGCTATAGGAATAAAGACCAAGGATGGTGTGGTATTAGCAGCAGAGAGAAGATTGAGTTATGGGGATTTTGTTTTAAGCAAATCAGCAAGAAAAGTATTTAAGCTTGGGAGATTTGGAATCGCAGGTGCAGGAATAGTAGGAGATATTCAAACTTTGACTAGGATAATGAATGTTGAAATAAAGTATTATGAGATGTATAATTCCAGAAAAATATCCGCAAGAGCTGCAGCTAAACTACTTTCAGTAATACTATACCAAAATAAAGTTCTTCCATATATATCAGAGTTATTGTTTGGAGGTGTTGATGAGGACGGTCCAAAACTATTCATACTTGATCCAATTGGCTCATTAATAGAAGATTCCTATGCTGCTGTAGGTTCTGGAGCACGTGTAGCTATAGGTGTACTTGAAGCCGAATACAATGAATCGCTTACTTCTGAAGCTGCAAAAGAATTAGCTATAAAATCTATGAAGTCAGCAGTCGAAAGAGATGTAATGTCTGGTGACGGTATAGATATATTAATCATAAACAAAAACAATATCTATGAAGATTTCATAAAAATTTAAGCCTTTTTCTTTACGCAATAATATACGTGATCCATCATTTTAAATAACTTACTGTTAATTAATCCATTTTTGCTTAAAATTTTAACAATCAAACCATACAGGGAGATTTCATCTATGAAACTTCCATCTTCTTGTTGCCTCTCAAGGAATAGGTAGCCGTGAGCACAGAAATCTTTTTCGCTATATTCAGGCTTTTCACGTGATATTATAAATGTGACCTCTTCATCCTTAGAAAATATACTAAGTTCTTTTGTTATATCAAACTCTATCTTCAGGTCATTATCACAATCCATCTTAACTACATATAAATTCTTTAATGCACCCTTTTCAATGGAAGATATTTTACAGGTTCCCTGCATCATTTCCTTCACAACTCTCTATCATAAAATACCACATCCACTGAATAATATTATTAACCATGTTAGTCATATCATAATATGTATGAGTGTAAGTAGAAGAATTTCGGGGGATCTAGGATCCTTACTGGATAAGACTATCATAGTCAAGCTAAACAATAACAAAGTATATTCAGGAGTTTTAAGCTCTTTTGAGGTCTCTCCATTCATGGTATCTCTACTCAATGCAAAAGACAATGACAATAACATGTACTATAAGGTAATAATTAATGGAAATATGATAACTGAAATTCTAGTTAAATCTGCACCCCTATTTGATCCCAGAGAGTTTGCAGATGTAATTACA
This sequence comes from Sulfolobus acidocaldarius DSM 639, assembly GCF_000012285.1. Classification (NCBI taxonomy): domain Archaea; kingdom Thermoproteati; phylum Thermoproteota; class Thermoprotei; order Sulfolobales; family Sulfolobaceae; genus Sulfolobus; species Sulfolobus acidocaldarius. The sequence goes on along the minus strand of NC_007181.1, from coordinate 523,912 downwards.
AAAGAACTCAATTTAAGAACCACTGACATCAAAGTCTATGAAGAGGCTGGAGTAGTAACAATATTAGATAGGGTTAAGGTTACTGAAAATGGTGTTGAAGGTAGTGGTCCATTAGCTCAGAAGGTTTATGATATATTTAACTCCTATATTGATAAAAAGAAAAAAGGATCATGAAATGATAGGAGATTTCGAAATTAAAGATGAAGATCTTGCAGGAAGAATAGGAATCTTAGAGACAAAGCACGGAAAACTAGAAACACCAGCATTTTTTCCTGTTATAAATCCAGTAAAGAACGAAATAACCATTCAGGATATCTTATCTGTAGGCTTTGAAAGTATAATTACTAATGCATTTTTAATCAAAAAGTATATAGGCAAAGAGGAAGACCTTCATTCCATCCTTAATTATAACAAGATACTTATGACGGATTCAGGTGCATACCAGATCTTACAGTATGGAGATATTGATGTCAGTAATGTAGATATAGTAAATTATGAGACCAAACTAAAGCCAGACATAGCAGTTATATTAGATATACCGACAGGTCTCACGGAGGATAAAAAGGAAGCTGAGAAAAGCGTCGAAAGTACTATAAGTAGAGCTAAAGAAGCCTCTAAATTTGTTGAGTTATCTAAAGACGAAATAATATGGGTTCATCCTATACAAGGTGGTATGTATTTAGATCTCATAGAATATTCTGCTAGAATTGCTGATATGAACCAAGACTATAAAATGTTGGCTTTAGGTAGTCCAACTGTTTTGATGCAGAGATACGAATATGCTCCGCTTATAGATATGATTTATAAATCAAAAAGTAATGTTAGTAGAGGAAAACCGTTCCATTTATTTGGGGGAGGTCATCCACATATATTCGCTTTTGCTGTAGCATTGGGTGTAGATACATTTGATTCAGCGTCTTACATACTCTATGCCAGGGATCATAGGTATATGACAAGAGAACGTGTTTACAGGCTTGAAGAGCTTGATTATTTCCCTTGCTCATGCCCTATATGCTCTAGATACAGTCCAAAAGATGTAATGGAAATGCCAGAGGAGCAAAAAGTACGTTTAATAGCATTACACAACCTTTATGTTATAAAGGAAGAAATAAATTATATAAAACAAAGCCTAAAAGAAGGACGATTATTTGAATATATACAACAGAAAGCATATTCGCATCCATCAACCTTTGAGGCATTTAGAAGAATTCTAAACTATTCGAAATATCTTGAAAAGTATGATCCGAGGGTAAAGGGAGAAGTTAAAGGAGTGTTTTTATTTGACAACTCCTCTCTGCATAGACCAGAAGTAATTAGACATGCATATACACTAAGTAAGATTAAACAAAGAAGCAAAGCCCTTGTTCTATATTGCAGTGATAGTAAAGATAACCCCTTAAAAAATACTGAAGATATGAAAAATGCAGATGTTTATATTGTTCTACCATTTTATGGATGTGTGCCTTATAATGTCTTTTTCACATATCCATATTTCCAATCAGAAATGCCCTCGACTATAGACAAGGATGTAATTTATGATCTTAAGAATAAACTGAAGGAGTTTTTATCACAAAGATCATATGAAACAGTTAGTATAATTGGATGTGAAAAAATTCTACATGTAGACTCTATCAGAGGCGCCCCTGTTAATCTCCTTTTGAATAAGCTCTAATTGTTTTTGTAATTCTTCCTCTATTTTCTTAGCATCCTCATACAATTCTGTTACATCTATGTTTACGCCTATTATCTTAGCTAATTCTTCAACGACTGTAGCTGCTGCTCCAGGATCTATTCTGTCCCTATCAGCATATGGTAGTAGTACAGTTGCAGGTAAGTCCTCTATTTCGGAGTATATCGTGAATAGAGCAAGTGGTCCTATCATCAGTAGTTGTTTCTCCATGAGTGGAAAATTTAGATTTATAGTACTGTTAGAAGTTTTTATCCATCTCAATTTCTCGTTATTAGTTCTATATCTTTTATCTAATCCTCCTATGTAGAAGGCATTACTAATATTTATTCTCTTTAACCATTTAATTATTTTTTCAGAAAACATATTTGCTTCTCGAGGTAGCGGTAAAAGATGATTTAATAAAACTAGAATTTTGTTATCATTATCATAAAATAATTCAAAAGGTGTTGCAATACCGTACTCGTCAAGGAAAGTTACATCTCTAAGATATTTTGTCGTTATAAAGCCAATTCTCTTCATCTTCATTTTTAGAGCAATATATCTAGTAGCTATATACCCTACCTCTCCTATTGTTCGAAATCCAGTTATGAACTTAGCATTTTGCAGCTCACTCTCATTTACTCCCTTCAAGGTTATCTTTATATCCATTATTTTACCACCCTCTTTACAATTACAGCTAGACCCTTTTTATATTGTTTTATTTCTTCTCCTGATACTTTAGCTCTACCAATTGCTAATAATCTATCATCTTCATCCACAACCAAAACTTCATCCCCGTACCTTATCATTGGGTCTGCATCTACTACAAATTTACAAAATACGTTTTTACCCTGTAATATGAATTCAGAGATTTCTTTTTGTATCATCACTCTAAAGCTTGGTGGTTTTGAACATTCTTTTATATCATTACCACTTGCCTCAGTGATTGAGAAAAGATTATCTTGTGCTCTTAATACTAAAAAGAGTTTTCTATCAAGAGTAAGAATATCTCTTATCTTGTCCGTATTTATAGATCTTTGAATTAAAAACTTATTGTGCTTAATAAATATACAATCAGATAAAGAAGGGGAAAACTGATATGACAAAACATCGTATATATATCGCATCTCTTCATCATTAGCTTCATAAGGAGCCTTGAGAAATTTAAATATCATAAGTATTTCTCGGTTCTTGTATTAATCGCTTTCCTTAAATTCTTTTTCTTTATTTTATCTATGGCTCTAATAATATCTTGGAATTTAATAGACTCTCTTCCTTCTCTTATGGCCATATATCCAGCTTCGGTGCAAACGTTCTTAATGTCTGCACCACTAAAACCGTCTGTGAGTTGAGCAATTAGATCATAGTTTAATTTATCGTTTTCATTTATCCTCATTCTCTGGAGGTAGATTTTGAAAATCTCCTTTCTACCTTTCTCATCTGGTAATGGAACCTCTATTAATCTATCAAACCTACCAGGTCTTAGTATAGCAGGATCTAATATGTCGATTCTGTTTGTAGCTGCTATTATCTTAACGTTATCTAGTGCCTTAAATCCATCAATTTCAGCCAATAACTGCATCAATGTTCTTTGAATTTCCCTTTCACCGCTTGTACCAATATCTATTCTTCTTGCAGCAATCGCATCAAGCTCATCTATGAATATAATTGATGGAGCCTTCTTTCTAGCTAATTCAAAGACTTCTCTAACTATTCTTGCCCCTTCTCCTACAAATTTCTGGGCAAATTCTGATGCTACAACATGAATAAATGTGGCGTTACTTTCAGCTGCTACAGCTTTGGCAAGCATGGTTTTTCCAGTGCCAGGGGGTCCATATAATAGTACTCCTTTAGGGGGCTCTATTCCTAGCTCTTCAAATAACTTCTTATTTTTTAATGGTAATTCGACTACCTCTCTTAGTTCGTTTATCTGGTCTTCTAGACCTCCTATATCAGAATAATGAATATTTGGTTTCTCTATTAATTCAAAAGATTTTACTATTATATCTTCTCTATTTGGTAAAATATCTATAATCGTTGATCCTCTTTGACTTAATGCAACAGACATGCCTGGTTTTAACTTGGAAACATCGACGTTCGTGGCTACATTTACAACTAGGTTTGGTCCCGAAGAGCTCCTTACAATTACCTTACCGTCTGGTAATATATCTAATATTGTAGCTTCAATGTATGGAGGTGCCAGTAGTTTCTCTAGTTCAGTTTTATACCAATTTAAATCTTGTCTTAATTTATCTATTTCTTTTGTGAGAGCTTCTATTTTTTCTTCAAGAAGTTTTACAAGCGTTTCGTCATAATTATTATTATTTTCACGATTCTTATAACTATCAACATCCCCGAACAACTTTACCCAATAATATTACTTGTACGAAAACCAATAAAAGTGTTTAATATACAAAGTCGTGTATATATTATATGCAAAACCAAAATGTAAAATACTGTGAGTTATGTGGTTCTCCCATAAAGGGTAAGGGTTTTACAGTCTCTTATGAGGGAAGTATTATTACTGTTTGTACTAATTGTTTCAATAAAATTAAAAACTATGCTAAAATTGTTAATTTAAAGAAAGAGGAGGATAAGAAGAGAATAAAAACTAGCCCTAACAAAAAATATACTGAAGTGGAATTAGATATAGTTGAGGAATATTATAAAATCATCAAAGAAGCAAGAGAAAGATTAAAGATGTCGCAACAGCAATTAGCACAAGCGTTGAAAGTATCCGAGAATATAATCAAGAGATTTGAAAGCGGTAAACTAAAGCCTACTATCCAACAGGCTAAACAGTTAGAGAGAATATTAGGTATTAAGTTGTTGGTTCCAATAGAAGGGGAAGAGGAATCTAATCCCCAAAAAGATTTAGGTCTGACATTAGGGGACATCGTAAATATTAGAGAGGGGAAGAAGTGAACTTTGCAGTACTTTTTACCGCTGAGGAATATGAGGATGAGGCTAAAGCTTTAGCTGAGGCAGCGTTATATAACGTTCTTGAAGTTATCAAATTACCTAGGAAGCCAAATCCCAATTTTTATATCTCTCAAACTAAGCTTCTTGAGCTGAAGAACAACAGTGATGTTGATACGATTATAATTTTCGAAACGCTTAAATCTAGGCATTTTATTAATTTAATCAGAGAATTAAAAAACAAAAAAATACTAGATAAAATTCTCTTACTTTTAGAGATATTTGCATTACATGCAGGTTCTAAAGAGGCGAAATTACAAATTGAGCTTGCAAGATTAAAACATCAACTGCCAGTTCTAAAAGACATGTATAAAAGGATGAAAGTTTCTGAACAACAGGGTCCTTTAGGAGCAGGTGTTTATGGTATTGAGTCGACAGTGAGACTCTATCAGAGAAGAATAGTAAAAATCAGGGAAGAACTAAATAATATAAAGAAGATAAAAGAGGATCAGATAAGAAAAACAGAGTTGAAAACTACTGCTATAGTCGGTTATACTAATGCAGGAAAAACTACTTTATTCAATGCACTAACAGGATTAAAGCAGAAAACAGATTCATCAATGTTTACAACAACGCTACCAAAAAGGTACGGAATCTCGGTAAATGGTGATAAACTACTTCTTGTTGATACTGTGGGTTTTATAAGGGGAATTCCTCCTCAAATAGTTGAGGCTTTTTACGTTACTTTATCAGAAGCAAAATACGCGGATTCCTTACTCTTGGTTGTGGACTCCTCTGTGGAGGATACTTTATTCATAGATATGATATTAAGTTCATTTAAGATACTTAGAGACATAGGAATATCTGGTAAGCCCATGATTATCGTATTAAATAAAGCTGATCTTGTCAATAATAGTGATGTTGATCAAAAAATTGATATTACGTGGAAAATAGTCAAAGATTTATATACGCCTATTTATGATGTTATTCCAATTTCAGCGTTAAAAGGTTATAATATAAATACTATTAGGGATAGACTATTAGAACTAGTCCTCAAATAAAAGATATTTATATTTTAAGACTAGGACATAGACCAGAGAGAGATAAGAGAATAACCACCCATGTTACTTTAGTAGCGAGAGCCTTTGGAGCTAAAGGCATATTCATAGATGTAAAGGATATTAGGCTCAAAAGTAAGATCGATAGAGTATTGGAGGTATGGGGAGGTAAATCCTATTTTAAGGTAGAGTTCGTGGATAATCCTAAAAAAATAGTTAAGTCTTGGAGGGAGAAAGGAGGTTTAGTAGTTCATCTAACTATGTATGGTAAAATGATAGATGATATGATAGATGAAATAACTAAGGCTAGTAAGAATTTTACATTACCACTTCTAGTTGTCATAGGTTCAGAAAAGGTGGAGGGATGGTATTATTACAACTCAGATTATAATATAGGTATAGGAAATCAGCCACACTCTGAGGTTTCAGCACTAGCTATCTTTCTAGACAGGATTTATAAGGGTGAAGAACTATATATACATTTTAGTGATGCCAAATTCTACATTATTCCTCAACTAAAGGGGAAACGGGTGGTGAAAACTGACAAGTGATATAGAAAATATAGTGCTTAATTTGGCTAAAGAGCTAGTTGGGGATGAAGCTCTAGGCTTACTTAAATACTTAATCGGAAAGAAATCAGAAATAACTGATGAGGAGATCGCTAAGGAATTGAACACAAAACCTAATGAAGTAAGAAAATATCTTTATCTATTGTCCGATCATGGATTAGTTACTTATCGTAAGACTAAAGACAAAGACTCAAACCTATACATATATTACTGGAAGGTAAACGTAAATCAGATAAATGAAATTCTTCTATCCAGGAAGAGACTTATTCTAGAGAAACTTAGAAATAGATATGAGCAAGAGAAGGATGGACTATTTTATTTCTGTCCACAGGATAACATAAAATATTCTTTTGATGATGCAATAGAAAACGAATTCAAATGTCTAAAGTGCGGAACTTCTTTGTCACAATATGATTCTGAGAAAGCTAGGAGCTTTCTTGAGCAAAAAATTAAACAGATAGAAGAGGAAATAAACAAAGAGATTAGACGTGAGTCCAGTAAAAGTTATTGATTTATTTAGTGGGGCTGGAGGTTTTTCTTTAGGATTTAACCGTGAACCTTTTGAAATAAAATTATCAGTAGATATAAATCATGCTGCGGCTAGGACATATTCAATTAATTTTCCCAACACGGTGGTTATAGAAGACGATATAAGAAATATAACAGGTCGAGATATTAGGTATTTGATAGGGGGAGAACCAGATATAATAATTGGTAGTCCTCCGTGTGAACCATTTACAGGCGCTAACCCATCCAGGAGATCTGATCCATTAGAGAGACTATTTGTGGATGAGAGAGGTCAGTTAACGTTAGAATTTATAAGAATAGTAGGCGAGCTGAAACCTAAAATTTTTATAATGGAAAATGTTCCAGCCATTGCCAATATTGATGTTATCAGGTCATCAATTGAGGGGGAGTTCTTAAGGATAGGCTACCCTAAAGTTTATTTTAATATATTACGAGCAGAAGACTTAGGAAATCCGTCTAGGCGAACTAGAGTTTTTGTATCTAATGTTAAGCTTAAACAGCAAAAGAGTGCTAGACTAAATACAGTATGGAATGCTATAGGGGATCTAGCTGATAGACCAAATCTTTTACCTAACCATGAAATAGCTGAAGTTAGTGAGGAGAAGATAAGAAAGTTTGCTAGGCTAGATTTTGGAGACTATTTAAGTATGTTTAAAGGCTCCTCAGGCAGAAATATACCATTGTATATAAGACTAAATCCATACAGATTAGCTCCCACAGTGATGGGAAATTCTAGGTTCATTCATCCATTTGAAAATAGGTTTCTTACTGTTAGAGAACAAGCAAGGTTAATGAGCTATCCTGATGATCATGTATTTGTAGGTAATAGAGACGAACAATATAATCAGGTAGGCGAATCAGTGCCAGTAGTCTTTTCTACCACAATTGCCCGAGAAATAATGGGTATATTATATGGCTAAGTTGATCCCAGTTTTACATAATGTTACAAGTGCACAAAAGCTAATCGACTTTGCTAAGCTAGTATTTAGTTTAAATATAAACTATTTAGTTGCAACTAAAGTAGGTGGAGTAGCCTCAAACGTAGGTGTACCTGAAGTCAATAAGTTAGCCTTCAAATTAGGTAAAACGTTTATATCATTACCAGATTTAAAAGATGCAATAGAACTTTTGTCACCAGATCTAGTTATTCTTCTTACCAGCCAGGCTCAAAAAATTTTAGAGACTCAGGTTTTTAATGACAAAAATAAGATTATGTTAGTATTTTCTGGCATAGAAAATGGTTTCTCTAAGATAGACCTAAGTCTGGGTGAAAATTATAAACTTAGAAATATAGATGTAGAGATCTCCCCAATTGCATCTATAGCCGTTATTCATTCATGTATTTTACACGAAGAGTTTAAAAACGGGTAAAGATTAAACTATTAGAGAGGGCCCGTCGTCTAGCCTGGTTAGGACGCTGCCCTGACGCGGCAGAAATCCTGGGTTCAAGTCCCAGCGGGCCCATTTGGGGGATAACCCCCACACCTCCGCTTCCATCTTTCAATTTCAAGTAAGTCTTAATCACGTCAGCTAAAGGTCTAACGTAAGAAAAAGCGGAATGTTCTTTTTTCATGCAACTGAGCGCTTCCCAATTTTCGTTTATATAGAATAATCGTTATGTCTGTGATGTAATTACTCTCTCGTTAAACCTACACTTTAATTATCGTTATTAATTCTGTGAATATCGTACCTTTAGAGAAGCTGAATCGTTATTACAGATTTGAATCAAAACAGAAGGTACATAAGAGGATTAACTTTTAGAAGATATGATTTATCGATTTAGATTTTTTATTTAATCTAAATGAAAAGATAAAATATAAAATCACACTGAAATTATCATTATATGTCTGCTATTCCTTATAAAGTTCTAATATACTGGGCCCGCGGGGACTTGAACCCCGGACCACCCGGTCTCTCCACATACATAGTTTATGAGCCGGGCGCTCTACCGGGCTAAGCTACGGGCCCACTATAACATAATAAAATAGTTACCTTTTAAAAAGTTATGCCGTGATAAGGTTATGATATTTTCCCTAGAAAGGAATTGGAAAGATAAATTATAGTTTATACACATGAAAGCATTCATTTAGTACGAGTTACTTCTTTTGAGTATTATTCTTTATCACATATATTTTACTTCCTATGAGCGTATTGTTAGGGATTAGCACTAGTTGGTCTCCTTTATTAATTATAGTAAACAGTGTTGTGATATCCTCAACAACTCCAATATCGCCTCCAACGTTTACCTGATCGCCGATCTTGAATGGTCTAGCTATTAACACAAATAATCCTGCTACTGCCTGTCCTAATACCTGCTGTGTTGCAAATCCTATTACTACTCCAATAAATCCCCCAAGGGCAACTCCTGCAACTCCTCCTGCAACAGCTCCTGCAATAGTCGCACCTAGAACTCCTACTCCTAATATTCTTATAACGTTTCTTACACTATGTGCGACCGGATGATCGTATTTTATTCTTAGATTCCAGTATATTACGTTAGAGATTTCGGTTATTATCAGATAACCAAATAATAAACTCAATAGTATATTTATGTAAGGTAAGTACGGTTGAATGTTTACAGAGCCTTGAACTAATGGAGGAAAATTTAGACTTATTTGACTAAGTAAAGATGGAAGAAAATTGTTTACAATAGCTTCTATTATAACAAATACGATGACAAATATTATTGTTTTGGCTACTGAAGAAAGAATTTTTGAACTAATCTTTACTTTATCTTCAGCCATAACTATGTCTAGAGTACGAATAATTATAGTTACTCTTAAACTTTTTGTAACAAATAAATTTTATCTATTTTTAGTTGACTTAATTTAGAATTAAAATGAAAAAGATTATGTTCCATACTTCCATTGTTTTATATACTCTTTTTGCTCTATAGTTAACTCTTCTATCTCTATTCCTAACGCTTTAAGTTTTAATCTGGCTACTTGTTCATCTATCTCTATGGGAACATTATAGACCTTGTTTTCTAATTTTCCCTTATTTTTAATTAGATGCTCAACTGATAAAGCCTGGTTACAGAAACTTAAATCCATGACCTCACTAGGATGTCCCTCTGCTGCTACAAGATTTACAAGTCTACCATCTGCAAGTAAGTATATTCTTTTTCCATTTCTAAGTTTATATTCTTCTAAGTTTTGTCTAACCTCTCTAGTTTCCACGCTAATCTCTTTCAATCCTTTAACATCAATTTCAACGTTAAAGTGTCCAGAATTTGCTAGAACTGCGCCATCCTTCATTCTCAGTATATGATCTCTACTAACTACATTCAGGTTACCTGTTGCTGTTACAAATATATCTCCGATTTCAGAAGCTCTATTCATAGTCATTACATCAAATCCGTCCATTAATGCCTCTAACGCTCTAAATGGGGATGATTCTACTACGATTACCCTAGCGCCCATTCCCTTAAATCTGCTCGCTATACCTCTTCCTACCCATCCGTAACCTATCACCACTGCAACTTTTCCTGCAATTAGAATATTTGTGGCTCTTAGGATTCCATCGATAGTACTTTGTCCTGTTCCTATTCTGTTATCAAAAAGATATTTTGTAAAAGCGTTGTTTACTGCAATGACAGGGTATTTTAAAACCTTCTCCTCTTCCATTGCTTTTAGTCTAATTACTCCTGTGGTTGTCTCTTCAGTGCCTCCAACAATTTTAGACGTTAAATTATTCTCATGAACATATGCATGAAGATCTCCTCCATCATCCATGATAACATGTGGTTCATATTTCAGGATCTCTCTTATGTTATCATAATAATCCTTTTCTGTCTCCCCTCTCCATGCGTAAACATGAATTCCGTTCTTAGCTAATCCTGCAGCTACATCATCTTGTGTGGACAATGGATTACTACCAGCTAGAGCTATTTCAGCGCCTCCAGCTTTAAGTGTTTCAACTAATACTGCTGTCTCTTTGGTTACATGAAGCACTGCACCTATTCTTATTCCATCTAGGGGCTTTTCGGCATTGAATCGTTTTCTAATTTCCATTAGGGCTGGCATATGCAATTCAGCCCATTCTATCTGCTTCCTTCCCTGCTCAGCTAAACTTAGGTCTTTAACTCTATAGTCCATAAAAGCTTAATGAAATAATATGTAAAAAAGTTTGTTTATCTGAGACATTCATAGGAGCTTATCAAATTAATATGGAGTCCTAATATCTACACACTTGTTATTCTAATCAACATTTAATGAGAGGTATCTCATACCTTGAGCTATGTATAGAAAATCTGAACAAAATAGATTATGAAACATGTCATATCTAAAATTGCGGGGGGTGGGATTTGAACCCACGCAGGCCTACACCATCGGGGGTCTCACCATATGGTCCTGAGCCCGACCCCTTTGACCTTGCTCGGGCACCCCCGCAATCAATATATGATATAAATTGGAGAATTTTAAACTAACGCCGGGGGCGGGATTTGAACCCGCGTGCCTCGGAGAGGCAGTAGGTCGCCCGCCTTGACGCTGGAAATGGTCTCGAGCCTACCCCCTTGGTCCGCTCGGGCACCCCGGCACTATTTACCTATACGTTGAAACTAAAAATAAACTTATGCTGGTGTAGCTACTGGATTCTCACGGGTCGAAACTCTTTTTTCGTTTTCTATTTTTTCTCTTATATACTTAGGTACTCTAAATAACATTTCATGTGTCTCTCCGTCATAGAAACGTAAAGAACCTGTAACTCTCTCTTTAATTCTGTCATTTATCTGGTTCCTATTTAGATGAGCTGGATTTGTCACATCAGAAGCATATATAAATCCCCATAGTCCGTCAAAAGAGGGTACATAAGTTATACCTGCACTCACATTTTTGAATACCGTTTTTAGTGTACTATATATAATGGCAAAGGTGTCTAAACTAAAGGATGGAGAGGTAGCTTGTGTTACCAGACCACCGTTAGGGGTAATTATACTCTTTAAATCTCTGTAAAATTCGCTTGTATAGAGTAATTGTGAAGGTGAATCCTGTATAGGGTCTGTTAAATCTAGTATAATCGCATTATATTTTTCATTAGTTTCCTTAACAAATTTATATCCGTCTCCTATTATCAGATTAGTTCTACTATCGTCAAAGCTTCCCATATGCCATTCTTGTAGGTTTTGCTTTGCAAATTTTATTACAACGGGATCTATATCTACCATTGTAACCTTTCTCACACTTTTGTATCTAAGTGCTTCCCTAAGTGTTGCTCCCTCTCCGCCACCTAGTATAAGAATATTTTCAGGATCTTCTAGGGATATAAGAAGAGGATGAACTAACGATTCATGATATATAAACTCATCAGCTAATGTGGATTGAATCTTACCATCTATAATTAGTGCTTTTCCAAATCGAAACAGTTCAGCTAATATGACTCTCTGAAATTCGCTTCTCTCCTCTATCAATATCCTCTTAATGGCATGTGCATGAAATTCTTGTGGCGTCTGCCATTCTAGGTGCCAAGTCCATTCGAACATTATACTAATCTCACTCCATTTACTTTTTTATTCTGCCAACTGTACCTTCTTATCTTCTTACTTCTTCCAAATCCACATGCTGCACAATAACCTTTTCTGGCATTAAAGCTATTTCTTCCACAACGTCTGCATCTTACATGGGTTGGTGTTTTATTCATCTTACCAAATGACGGCGTTCCTTTCATTCTTGTTCATAATCTAAGTTACTCAGTGATTTTTAACTTTATCCTCAGTACAGGTATAGCTTTAAAAACTGTTACTGCTATGAATTTTGAGATACAAATGTTTAAGGATAAAGATTTTGTCTATATTGATTATGTTGCTAAGGTAAAAGATACCGGAGAAATTTTCGATACTACAATAGAAGAGGAAGCTAAGAAGGCTAACATTTATAGTAACAATGTAAAGTACGAACCAAAACTTGTGATACTAGGCGAACATTCAATAATTTCTGGATTGGAAGAGGCTATATATCAGATGAATGCAGGAGAAGAAAAGGAGGTTGAAATACCACCAGAAAAAGCATATGGAAAGAAAGATCCTACGAAGGTAAGAATTGTATCCCTAGGCGATCTTAAGAAGAGGGGAGTAAACCCCTATCCGAATATGATGGTAAGATTTACAGACGGCTCTGTTGCAACAGTGAAAAGTGTAACAGGAGGGAGGGTAGTTTTAGACTTCAATCATCCGTTGGCAGACAAAACAGTCATCTATAAGGTTAAAGTAGTTAAGGTTTTGCAGGATGAGAAGGATAAGGTTAAGGCTGTTTTAGAGAAGTGGCTTGGGAAAAACAATGCAGATAAGTTCGGTATAGAATTGGGAGAGGATAAAAAGAACTTGAAAATTACTGTCCCTAAGGACTATTATAAGGTTGAAGATTTTCAATTAGTTATTTACATGCTAGCGAGGGATATCATAAACTATGTGTTACCAGAGTCTGTAGTGTCCTTTATCGAGAATTTCCAAAAAGATACTTTTAGTTAACTTATAACTCCCGTCTCTCTGGCTATTTTCTCTGCAGACTCCCATGTTAAACCTCTGTCACCTAAAATTGTATATCTCTCAGGTCTTATACTATGTGCAATTGTTAATGCTTTTATTATTCCTTCATCCGGTATTCCTATCTGTTTTGACGTTACCGGTAGACCAATTTTTTTCATAGCTCTTCTAATTCTCCTCCAATTTATTCCATGTATATATGCCATCATAATAGTTCCTAAAGCCACCAATTCCCCATGAAGACCAAGATTAGGATAAAGTAATTCGATTGCATGAGCAAAAAGGTGTTCAGACCCACTAGCTGGTCTAGTGCTACCAGCCATACCCATTGCAACTCCGCTACTAATTAATGCTTCTGTTAAAACCCTTACTCCTGCCCTTATATCCTTATTAATAATCTTAGTACATGATAATGCATGTCTTGCTGACATTAAAGCCAGAGAGGCAGTATAGTCTCCATAATATTCACCCCTCAACTTATGAGCCAATCTCCAATCTCTAACTGCAGTGATCTTACCTAAGGTATCACCTATGCCTGCATTTATTAATCTTCTTGGGGCTGAGGCTAAGATCTCCACATCAGAGATTATAGCTAGAGGTTCCTTTGCTTTAATTGAGATAGGTTTCCCAAGCCCTTTTATTGCAGCAAAGGGTGATGTAATACCATCATGAGATGGTGAAGTAGGAATGCTAATAAACTCTCTATCTATCTTATATGCTGTAAACTTCGCAATATCAATTACCGTACCTCCTCCTACTCCTAATATAGTTTTTATGCCTTTTTGTCTTGCAATATCCTCAACTTTTTCCGCTTCAGATAAATCAGATTTGTTTACTATTACTACTTCATATTTGAAATCCTTGATATGCTCTTCTATTCTCTTCGAAAATATCTCTTGGTGTATTACGGGTCCTGTAATCACAAGAAAGGGTTGAGGTAAATTTAATGTCTGTAAGTAATTTCTAAAATTGTCTAAAATGCCATACCCAGTGTAGATATGTTTGGGTAAATTAATGATATGTTCCTTGATTTCCACAGTCTTATATAACAAGAATTTAAATATTAAAAATTACCAATCATACGTGTAAGTAACTACTTCTAGGTCTGGTGGAATCTGTGTCAATCAGATTAAACATAGTCAATGCAATATACAATGGTATGCCTAAAGAGGCAGGTATTTCAAAAATAGATTTTGAAGGACCAGAAATAGCCGTGTACGTTAGGAACCCTGCTGTTGTAGACGGTGAAACAGTAAAGAAAATAGCGAAGGAAATAAAGAAACGTGTCGTTGTGAAAGCAGATCCAAAGTCAAGGAAAGATAAAGAGGAAACAAAAGAAATAATAAAAAACATAGTACCGCAAGAGGCTCAAATAATAGACATTAAGTTTGACGACGAATTAGGAGAGGTACTAATAAAGGCTAAAAAGCCAGGACTTGTAATAGGTAAAGGTGGGTCAATACAACAGAAGATATTTGCTGAAACCTACTGGAGACCAATAATAGTAAGAGAACCACCTCTGAAGTCAAGGACTTATGATGGAGTATTAACCCACATATACAATGAGACAGAGTATAGGGCAAAGGCACTAAGAGTATTTGGAGAAAGGATTCATAGAGATATCCTGTTTAAGGATAGGTTTGTGAGGATAACAGGATTAGGAGGATTTAATGAAGTTGGTAGGTCAGCAGTACTTGTAGAAACCCCAGAAAGTAAGATCTTACTTGATGTGGGCTTAAACCCAAGTGTTTCCTATGGCGAAAAATTATTCCCAAGGATAGACATTGACCAAGTTAAACTTGAGGATATTGACGCTGTAGTAATAACACATGCACATTTAGACCACTGTGGTATGGTTCCACTACTTTTCAAGTATGGTTATGAAGGGCCTGTATACATGACACCACCAACAAGGGATATAATGGCATTAGCCCAGTTAGACGCACTCGATGTGGCTGAGAAGGAAGGAAGACCAATACCTTACACCGCTAAGGAGGTAAGAAGGGAACTACTACACACTATAACACTTGATTATGGCGAAGTCACTGATATAGCCCCTGACGTGAAGCTAACGTTTTACAATGCTGGACATATATTAGGTTCAGCAATGGCACACCTACACATTGGGGAAGGATTACATAATGTAGTGTACACTGGTGATTTCAAGTACGCTAGGACAAAGCTCCTAGACAAGGCTAACGATGAGTTCATAAGGGTTGACACAATGATTATGGAGACAACTTATGGAGCACATGACCAGGAAAACAGAGAAGAATCAGAGGCAAAGCTGATTGATATAATAAACAAGACAATAAGTAAAGGAGGAAAAGTACTAATCCCAGTATTGTCAGTAGGGAGAGGACAGGAAATAATGCTTGTCATAAACGACGCAATGAAAAATAAGAAAATACCAGAAGTCCCCGTCTATATAACAGGAATGGTAGACGAGATAACTGCTATACATACTGCCTATCCTGAGTGGTTGAGTAGGGAGTTGAGGGAGGCAATACTTTATAGGGACGAAAACCCATTTATGTCAGAGTTCTTCAAGAGAATCGAAGGATATAAGGAAGATATTGCCCAAGGTGAGCCAAGTATCATAATAGCAACTTCAGGAATGCTAAATGGAGGCCCAGCAGTAGAGTTCTTCAAAAATATGGCTCATGATACAAGGAACTCAATAGTCTTTGTCAGTTACCAAGCAGAGGGCACACTGGGAAGAAAAGTTAGAGATGGAGCTAAAGACATACAGATACTTGACAGGGACGGAAGGGTTGAAAACATAAAAGTAAATATGGAAATAGGAGTTGTAGAGGGATTTTCAGGACACAGTGACAGGAGGCAACTACTAGCGTTTTTAAGGAATTTAAACGTAAAACCAAAGAACTTAGTATTAAATCATGGAGAGCCTTCCGCAATAAGTTCATTCAAGAGATTGGTAGAAAGTGGTAAAATAAAGGGTATAGATAACGTATACGCACCAAAAATTCTGGAAAGCATTAGAACAATATAAGTTACAAGCGTCTTATCTCCTATCAAATGTCGTAATTAAACTTTTAAAATCCCGCTAAGTAATTAATAGCTTGAGGGCCCGTCGTCTAGCCTGGTTAGGACGTCGCCCTTACAAGGCGGAGGTCCTGGGTTCAAATCCCAGCGGGCCCATACTTTTACATTAATTGAAATGGTTTCTCTTCACATAGATTTTGACGTGGGTAACGTTTGATGGAAAAGTTGGTAATGAATATATACCAAATATTGATATCTATATATTATGGAACTCTCTAAGGAACAGAGAAGAGAACTTCTCAAGAGGGCTGTTGAACTTCTAGGCTATCCTAAGCTCACAGAAATTACTAATAGGAGTAAGAAGCAGTTGTACTTATACGTTAGGGGCTATGATGAGAGGGGTAAAGAGATTGAGCCTCCTGATGAGATCGTTAATGAAGTAATGAAAGCGTTACCAGTTGATGAAGTTGTTAAAATTGTCCATGGCATTGATTATTCAGATGTTACCCCTTCAGATATCTTAAGGGTAATGGTAAAAGCCTCAAAGGATCCTAGCTTTAGGAATATCTTCCTATTCTTTTTGCATAAGTACTTTGGCGATTTAATAAAAGAGACTGCAAAGGAGTATATAGTCACACAGGAGGATATTCAGCTTTTCGAAAAACTGCTGAAAGAGACCAAATCTACTAAGACTGCAAAGGATAGGCTAAACTACTTGAAGCGCGCTTTAGCTGACCTAGGAAACACTTTAACGCCTGAAGGCCTAAAGGAATACATTCTAGACCTGATGGCTGAGAGTAATGGAAAGGCTGAACATACTGTCAAAGCACTAAAATTATTCATTAAGGAAGTAGTTAAGTTAAGAGACCCTGCGTTAGCTAGACTACTCTACGACTCATTTAAGACACCCAGGGGAAAGACAAAATATAGGCCCATGAACTTGTCGATTGATATCCTAAAGAGAATATTTAATAATATACAGGATATTGGTGCTAAGGCATTCTTCTTAGTCCTAGCAGAGACTGGCCTAAGGACTGGTGAAGTCTTATCGCTCACTGTGGAACAGGTTGACCTAGAACACCGCGTGATTAAGCTAATGAAGGAGAACGAGACTAAGAGGGCTTACATAACATTCCTTCACGAAAACACTGCTAAGTGGTTAAAAGAGGTGTATTTACCTTATCGTGAGGACTTCGTTTCACGATATTTAGAGAACGTCAAAAAGTTGGCAGAGGCTAACCCTGAGCAAGGAATTGACGTTACATTATGGTTCAACAAGTTCTTCCCATTCCGTGATGATTCACTGCGTTTCGACATAAAGAATGCTATGAAGAGAGTACTAGGTCGTGAGTTCAGGCTATACGACTTGAGGAGCTTCTTTGCCTCTTACATGATAAAGCAGGGTGTTTCACCAATGGTCGTGAATATACTGCAGGGTAGAGTTCCTCCACAGCAGTTTAGGATCCTGCAGGAGCACTACTTTGTTATATCAGAAGAGGAGCTAAGATACGCTTATGAGAAACACGCTCCTAGAATACTCTAACCCTTTGCAATACTCTCAAGTTTCTCCACGTATGGTCTAACTAACTTGTTAATTTCATTTGAACCCTTTCTCTCTGCTTCCCTAATCGCCTTGAGGAGCTCATGTATTAGCCTCACTAAGTCCTCAAAGCCTGACTCATGGACCTTTGCCTCTATGCCTGTTAGCCTTAGGGAAAGCACAGGGTAGCTTATCTTACCGCTCATGAACCTGCTGAGCAGATTTATTAATTCCTTCGCATACTCCTCTTTCTTATGCTTCAACTCCATCATGTTTTAAAGCTCTGCTTTAGAGCATTTAAGCGTTTTTTAATCACGGCGTTTTGGAACGTGGAGTTTATGGAGACAAAAGCGCTAGCGCTCAGAACAATCTAATGCCCGCCCTAATATGTTATATTTTTCACCATTCTGAATTCTATGTGGTCATAAACCAAGGGGAGTCCAGCCTCGTTGCAAAAAAGCAAATAAATTGACCAAGGCGATTTGCACCTCGTTTATATTAGAGCGTCGACTTTCAGGGGAACTCAGTACAGCTGTACTGAGATGACTCAAAGTTTATTATCGGGTTAACTTTAAAGTTAACACATGGAGTGGGTTAAGCACCTAAGCCCTGATGAAAGGGAGTTCGTAGTTAACTTTGTTCTGCAGAGATCCAAGCTCCCTGTTACTGAAATCGCTGAAAGTTTGGGGATATCGCGTATCTCCCTATACAAGATGTCTAAAGGCGAAATACATGCTTCAGATGACACGATCATAGGTTTATTTTCATTATTATCTGATAAGGACAAATTAGAGTTGTTGTTGAAGCTTAGAGGTGTCTTTGAGAGAGTGCTTAGAGAGATTGATGAAGAGATTGCACGTGTTAACCTAAAAGTTAACACGCAAAAGAGAGAATAAAAAGGCATGCTCAAAAGATAAATTAAGCCAGTAATGACTAGAGTCCTTCCTTCTTCATTCTCTTTAAGAACCAGTCGTACGACATGACGCGCTCTACACCCTTCTCTTTATAACGCAGAAAGCCGTCCTCAACTAATTTAGCGTAGATGAACTTCTTAGTAGCTCCCATCTTCAAGTAACGTTTAACCAGCTCCACTGGGATGTCTGCGGGTTTTCTGCCCAGCTTCACGCCTTGAGCCTTAGCCCTCGCTAGACCGCTTACGGTCCTCTCTCTGATGAAAGCTCTCTCCAGCTCAGCTACAGCTCCCAAGAGTACTAACAGCGCCTTTCTGAGGGCTTCACCAATCGGCGAGCTCTGGGTGACGTTTAACTCAGGGTGCTTTACGAATAGAACATTGTATCCTTTTTCTAACAACGTTTTATAAGTGGTTACTAGATCGAATAGATCTCGACCTAGCCTAGTCAAGTCATAAATCACTATAGTCTTAACGTCTAATAACTCGCTAGCCTGCATTAGCGATTTGAATCCTTCACGCTCTAAAGCGGGCTTTGAGCCAGAGACTCCCACGTCTGTGAATATCTTCATCAGCTCAATCCCGTTATTCTTCGCATAAGCGCTAATTTCAGCGATTTGGTTCTCAATCCTCTCGTCTTCCACGCTCACTCTAGCGTAACCCAGCGCCTTCACAGAAGAAATTAATTAGCCATGAACTTATAAGGATTTTTTATTCGCCATGAAGGTTTATGGTGAATTAATTTCGCCATGCGGTATGGTTAAACGGGGGTTTTGTACGGCTGTACAAAGGCATCCCCGCAGACACGCAAACCAAAAAGTTTAGCTATTAGATAAACCAAAAGTTTATGAGGCCTCAGCTTTTGAATTTTTGTCAGTTTCAGCTGAGTGAAAATTGAATTTTTTGAAATACAAATTTTATACCCTTTCTTGAAATTAAATGACCTGAAGGGTGATCTGAAGGATGGGGGTTATTTTTTTAAAGAAAGCCACTTTTTGTTTCTTTTCCAAAAACGGGGTACCCTTCAGGCTACCCTTCAGCTTGCGTTTTTGTGATAAAAACAGAAAGAGAAGATGAAAATAGAATTTTTCTCACGACTCTTTCTCTACATCAGAAAAGAGTTCTCTTACCTCTTCATCAGAAGGTAAGTCAACAGTATACAAATTCCCCCTCTCTTTATGGACTCTTAACTCCTCTAACCTTTTCCCTAATTCTTTATCGCTCATTAGCAGTGGTAGGTTAAACTTAGCACAAGTGGTTTCTAACCAATCACGAATTTGCCTCAAAGAGAGTATTTTATCACCGCTTTTGATTAGGCCAATTACCTCTTCACATTTACTACCACTTTCCATAAATTTGTCGAAATTGACCCCTACATGGATCTCTTCCTTCTCAGATAGGGCCTGAGCTCTTCTAATAAGGATATTTATCAGCACTTCTTTCTCGCTTTCATCTAGGATATACTTAGGCGCATTAAACCTATTCTTAAAGACTACAACCTCAGCCCTATCGTAAAAGCCTGAAGGCAAATCCTCTATTATCAGCCTATTAGCGCTCAAGTAGACTGGCCCTTTAAAGACCATCTCTATTGGAGCCTTGTTCTTACACTCAGCCTTCATTAGAACACCGCCACTTAAATTATCTAGGAATGTAGCCAACTTACTTCCAATATACTCCACTTCACCTATGTAGACTGCTCTAAAGTTCCAAAGGCCACACAGCTCGAACCTAGAATCCCCCGTAACCACCTCTGGCCTTAGAGATGTGATTTTAACGAAACTCATAAGTATCTTTTCAATTAGATAGTCCTTTCCGCCTCTAGGTGGGCCATATAGAATGACCACCTTCCTTTGAACCCTATTGATGAAAGGTAAGGCCATAATGTTTAATACATCATCAATATTAGGATAGTAACCGCTTAACTTGTTCAACAACTGTTCAACTTCGTTTCCGCTTATTTCTCTATACTCATAGGGTAGGTGATAAGTCCAAATGCCCCTAAAGTTATTTATCAGCTTACCGTCGCAGTATAGCCCATTCTTAAAGGGCGTTACAACGGTACACTCCCCTTCACTATTCACAATATCGAAAGAGTACTCATCAACATCAGTCTTTCCCCTTATAGCGTTTAATATTGTGTTGATTTGGTAGTCTGAAGTCTTAACGTTATACATATCTAGGAAGTTTATTATCTTAGTCCTCAGTATTGCCTCACTCGTCTTTTCATCGTAATACCAATATCCTCTATCGTCTTTTACAAAGAAGTAAGCCTCTTTCCCTATGGTTATTGTTGAGACCACAAATAGGTCTAATATCATTTCCTTTATGTCCTCTTTGGCCTCATCTTCTTCTACTTCTTCTGCAGTTTCTACTTTTATCTCATCTTTCACGATAGCCTTCTCTTTCTCTTTCTTATCTTTCATATCACCTTGAAACTCAGGCCCTTCTATCCCTAATTTTTTGAAAAACTCCTCGATACTGTACGTGACCTTATCGCCATACTTCTGAGCGTGATTATCAAAGGCCTTTCCAAGTTTCGTTAGGACTAAAGATGGGCGTTTATCAGGTGGGTGTAACGGGCAATTGCAGACTACATAGCTGCTATACTGCTTACATTTCCCAGTCCACTCTGAGAACTTTTCCTTAAACTTCTGGTTAAGAAACTCAGCTAGTTCGTTAAATTCTAACTTCAATCAAATCACCTTCTTGAAAAATTGCGATAGTCCTTACGGGATTTTCAGGGTCTTTGCAATTGAGAGTTCCCGGGAGTCTAGCTAAAACGTAAGGTCCGCTTTTCGTTTTATCTATCTTATTTAGATATTGTGTCAAGTAACGCTTAGCGAATCTTTGCCAGATCTTCTTGTATTCTTCTGTGCGTACTTTCCGGGACAACTTGTAATATAAGTGTGCACCATGCCCCGAATAGAGGATCACAACTGGTCTAGGCGAGAGTCTAGAGAGGTTCCTGAGCACCGTTTCGTTCACGTTATCGATATCATAGAAGAGCCACTGGCATTCTACTACACTTTCCGCCCTGTGGTTAGGCTCAAAGTGTGGACAGAACGAGAAGTAGACCTCAGCTAAATAATGTTCTAAGATGTACTCAACGATATCGTCAAACTTCGACTTCTTGACGTAGAGATTTTCAGACTCGCCCCAGATGTAGACATACAACTTGATTCTGAAAGCCCAATATACGTCATTCCCAAAATCTTCTGACACTAACCCTAAGAACTTCTTTATCGTATTAACGTCAATCTCATCTATGGCCCGATAGACTAGGTAGTCTCTATAGGGCCCATCAATATGAGCACTGAGCTTCTCAACCTTTGCCAGCCCACTCATCAACAGCTCTCTGACTTCCTCTTCCTTGTAATTCTTCTTAACATATTCTAGAGAAAGATGGTGATAAACTTTTAAATCTTTGAGCAGAGTGTTATTTGACTTTAACATATATCCCTCCCCTTTCTACCCCTTCAGTACCTATACTTGCCTTATGACCAGGTCGACGATTTTTTCTTGCTCCCAAGTCTTTGCTAACGCTCTTGGCAGGGTTAACCACAACCTATCGTTCATTATCCAAACCCTTTTAGTCCCTACAGGAATTTCCGAACCGTTGTTTAAGACTATAGTAATGTCATAAAGCCCAGCTCTTAGTAATTTGTTAAAACGTTGAGGAAGTTGGATAAGATATACGTACCCCTTTTTGCCCTTATTTGTTTTTCTTATCTTTAAGTCTGGAATTAACAGCTGGCTAACTTCTTTCGTTTTTTCAGTCACCAAAAGTTTACAATTTAATTCACTCGATATATATTTGAGGTTCACTGATTGAGTTGAAAACGTCGAAGTCTTGAGTGAACTCACAGTGAACTTGAAGTGAACTCTTCGAATTTTTTGAATCTTAACTCTAATTTATAGTGTTCCACTCAGTTTTACATGTTATTTTTCAATGTAGTTGGGCATTCCTACTAATCTGAGAATTGTTTAAAATAAAGAAATAGATGAATTTTAATTGTGGTTGGCGTAAAAAAGAACGAGAAAGTTGCCACGGATGATGAAAAGAAAAAGGAGCTTGCAAAGAAATTAGTAATAGAGCTCTGCGCTAAGGGAGAACGCCCTTCATATAAGAATATTCAAGAGAGGTTCAGGGAAAAGTATAATGAATATATCTCTAAGGGTCACATTAATAATGTTCTCGAAGAGCTGAATAAAGAGGGTGTAGTAAAGAAGCAAGAACGTGAGTGGGTGTGTGGAGATAGCATAGGAGGAGCGGAGGACGTCACGACTGACGGGTTGCTCGACGGTGATGCGTTTTTCGAAGAAGTCTTCCCGTCGTTATCTCGCTGGGAGGGGGACGCAGGGGTTGAGGGGGAGCTGAAGAAAGTAGTAGAAAGTGTTAAGGGCTTTGAGTCTCTAAAAGACAGCTTTGCTCTTAAACGTCCATCAGAGTTCTCGAGGGACTTATTCAGAGTACCCCTAATTATGCCGATTAATATCTCGAAGTTTAAGGAGGCGAAGGGGAGAATTAAGAAGACGAAGAAGAGACTTGACGAGAATAACCTCGAGTTCCTCGTGTTTTACTATTCTACTAACGAAGACAGTATAAAGCTCATGGCGACCGAGTCGCTAGCCCGTGATACTGAAGCTCCGCCAGAGACCTTCAGCCATCTCGAGGAACCTTGTCAGTTTGGTTATATCTACGCATCCATCTCGGATGTTGAGATAAAGTTCCAGGCTGACTATCTTGTCAACAAGTTCTACCCGCTCTTCGTCAAGAAGGTCAGGGAAGTCCGCAAGGAGAGGGAGAAGAATGGAGTATTCAGCTTCTTCAAGAAATCGCCTAAACGCATACCTAGGTTACCTAACGTGGAGGTAGCGTTGACTATAGCTTGCTGTATGGCGTTAGGAAGCGGACAGCCTTTGTGGGACCGCATTCGCTTATACTGGAATGAGCTTGGTCTTTGGAAAAAATACGAGCAGTTCATCAGCTCAGTTATAAACGGGTTGAAAGGGTAACGCATCTCATGGATTGGTTTTATGTTTAATACAGAATTTTAATGTTGTTTTGTGCAAAAAGTTGGACTTTGGTAACTTTACAGCGTTACTCAGGCGTGAATTGGTAACAAAAAGAGTCCTTACAAGGCGGAGGTCCTGGGTTCAAATCCCAGCGGGCCCATATGTTATACACATAATACTGCCCTTTAATCTCACGTATAATATAATCATCATATTTATAAATTATTCAATTCTTGTGAGCCTGAGGAGTTTTTATCGTTAACTTTAAACTCTAGGTAAAATTTGGTAACTTTTTACGCGTTAACAATAGTTATAAACGCGAATTGGTAACCATAATACAAGGCTTGAAAATGACGAATAAAAAGACACCTTCCCTAGTCGAATTTAAAAAATAATGATAATAAACCATTTATTAGTATTGTTAATGAAGAGTTTTACCCCTTACTTTCAATTTTAGATTTGATCGTGACAATTCCTTTTAAACTTTAATTATCTGAAAAGGGCATAGTTAATATATGGGTTATAGGACTTTCGTTGCTGGGCAATATAAAATACGTCAGAGAGGGAATAAGTATTATGTTTACTCCATAGAGAGGGGTCGAGACGGTAAGGTAAAGGAACATTACGTTGGTCCCTTAGACAAGATAGTAGAGTTTTACATTCGAAATGAGGATGTGGGGAGTACTCCCCCACAGTGCGGGGGGTGGGATTTGAACCCACGCAGGCCTACGCCAGCGGATCTTAAGTCCGCCCCCTTTGACCTGCTCGGGCACCCCCGCAACTAAGAATAGTAAACGCCTCTATTATTTAAAATATTTTCGCTCTCTTGTAACAAGGTCTTCATATAAAATTGAACAAATTGAATTATGTAAACCTATTCGTCAAAACTACTTCTATATGTATGAAAGTTGCCCTAAGCTGATAATCAAAAATCTTAATTTGGTTAAAGTAGTAGTTTTTACGGGTTAATTAGATTGGTAGCAAGGTCAAAGGGTTACAGATCGAAAACTAGAAAATTATTAGAAAAAAAAGTGAGAGAAAAGGGCGCTATACCGAAACTAAGCTTATTAATGCATGATTATTCACAGGGAGAGTACGTGGTTGTTAAAATAAATCCTTCTATACATAAAGGTATGCCTCATAGAAGGTATCATGGTAAAGTTGGTCTAGTTGTTGGAAAGAGAGGGAAAGCATACGAGGTAAAAGTAAATATAGGTGATAAGGAAAGAGTTCTTATAGTTAGACCAGAGCACTTAATTCCATTTAATGGAATACAAAAAAGATAATATTTTAAGGTGAAATTATTTTGTCATATTCACTTAAAACTATTGAAGAGCATTTTGTCCCTTATTCTATAGCTAAGAAATACATTAAGGAGCTTATAGATACGGGTAGTTCTTCTAATTTAATTCAAAAAACATTTGATTATTTGAATTCCATATCACGATGTGATGAGGATTCTGCATCTAAAATTATGAAGGAACTAGAAGAGATTGTAAAGAGAGAGGACGTAAGAGCTGTGTTGGCAAGTATTTGCCCAACTACTGTAGAAGAAGTAAGATCAGTTCTTGTGATTGACCCATCTACAATCTATAGTACTGAGCAGATTCAGAAAATTATTGAGATTATTAAAAAGTACGTGGAGAGCTGAGATATTTTTTTACTTTAAAAATATTATTATATCTTGTATGCAGAGGAGAAAACAAGTCAAAGAAAAGTTGGAGAACTATGGATATATATTAGATTATTTGAGACAGGGTAATCCATTAGACAAGCATCAATATCATAGGAATAAGCCTGTTGTGCAATTAATCGGCGAAGATTATTTTATGCTCATGGAGGCATCGCCATTAGATTCCAAATTTGAGTTTCAACTGGAACAGAGGGTCGAGTTAGGCTCAACTCCATTAAAGATAGATAATTTAGTAATATATGAGGATTTAACCACAGTAGCCAGAGAGGAGTTAGTTAAAGTTTTAAGAAATATAATTTTGCAAAAGGAGGAAATTTTCGTTAAATTCTTTAATACTGCAGAGCCATTAACTCTTAAACTTCATGCATTAGAGTTACTACCTAATATTGGTAAGAAAACTCTCAGAATCATTCTTGAGGAGAGAAGGAAACAGTTGTTCACTTCCTATAAGGATATCGAATCAAGGATTGGTGTGAAGGACGTGGTCAACATATTAGAGGAGAGAATAATAAAGGAATTACAAGGAGGGGAAAAATACTATTTGTTCGTCTATCCTGTTGAAGAAATAAAGAAAGTAGTAGAAAAACCAATATATGTAGGATACCTTGAGAGACTACGATGAAGAATAAGTTAGGACAGCACTTTTTAAATGACATTAGTATTATAAAGAAACTTATTTCTCTTGTAGATCATTCTACAAGACCCGTAATAGAAATTGGATCTGGCAACGGTGTTATTACAAAATTTCTTAAACCCGATATTGCGATTGAAATAGACGTTTCTCTTATCAATCACTTAAGAAATTATCAACTTATAATAGGAGATGGAAGATATCTTCCAACCACTAGAGGCCAAGTAGTATCCTCTTTGCCCTATTACATAACAACAGACTTTTTTCATGAGGCAATAAAGCTAGATAATATTAGAAAACTAGTTCTTATAGTACAGAAAGATTTTATAGATAAAATTACTTCAAAATCTACATCAATATCTTACCTTTTAAATTATTACTACAAAATATCACTGTTTGACATTGTACCACCAAGCGCATTCTCACCCAATCCTAAAGTTTTTTCTCAACTGGTTGTATTTGATAGGACGAGAAAATATAATAAAAATATAAGTGAAATTATAGAATGTATTAGTAAATATAGAAACAAGAGTCTTAAAAACGCATTATCGTTATGTGGTTATAATTTTGAATTACGAAATAATAAGAAGGTAAGGGAGTTTAAGCCATGGGAGATAACAGATTTATTACATTCCATGGGTATAAACTTTGTCTGAACGATGATGTATATATTCCAGCTGAAGATACAGAATTAATAATGGAAATGATAAAGATTAAAGATGGAGAAACTGTTTTAGATATGGGTAGTGGAACCGGTATTCTATCTTTGCATGCCTTAAAATTAGGTGCAAAGAGAGTTCTATCTATAGACGTCAACCCTAATGCTGCAGATGCTACTCTATGTACACTTAAATCAAACGGATTCAGCGGAAACGTACTTAATTGTTACTTATTAGATTGTATAAGAAATACGAAGTTTGATGTTGCTATATTTAATCCTCCTTACCTTCCATTTGAAGAATATGACAATTGGTTAGGTTATAGTTGGTCTGGAGGAAAGAGTGGTATTGATATTTTATTATCCTTCTTAAGTGAGGTTGTGGCTGGGAGAGCCTACGTAGTTTACTCATCTTTATCGGATGAAGATAAATTAATGTCTTTTTTGAAGGAAAGGTTCATAATATCTAGCAGAAAGGAAATAAAGATAGGTCTGGAAAGGTTAATTGGTTTGGAGCTGATAAAAAATGACGATCAGGCTAGTAATAGTTGAACCTGAGGGTGCATATAATTTAGGATTTATAGCTCGTTTAGTCAAAAATTTCCTAATAGATGAATTTTATGTAGTAAATCCAAAATGTGATATCAATGAAGCCATTAAGTTTTCAGCGAAGGGTAGTGAAGTAATAGAAAAAATGATGAAAATAACCAACAATTTTGATGACGCTATACGTGATGTAGACCTAAAAATTGCTACTTCGAGTATAGCCGATATTAAAGGAGATTTATTACGTAAGTCAATAAGACCTATAGATTTGGAGCGCCTCATTAAGGATAAGAAGGTTGCATTTATTTTTGGTAGGGAGAGTGTAGGTTTAACCAGGGAAGAGATAGCTAAATCGGATTTTCTATTATTTATACCAGCAAACCCAGAATATCCTGTTCTAAATCTTTCGCACGCAGTAGGGATAGTACTGTATGAGCTATGGAGAAACAGAGATAACAAAGTTCCCACTGTATCGTCTGAACCTATTAAACTAATTGATGACTACTCTAAGAAGATCACAGATATTCTAGTTAACAAAGAAGCAACAAAAAGTATGTACCTTGTATTAAAGAGAGTTCTAATTAAAGGCATAGAAGATAATGAAGAAGCTATGACCATAGTTAGGATACTGCGAAAAATCTACGTTAGGTTAGCAAAGAAGGAAAATGAGAGTGATAAACTTTTATAAATAATGCTTGAATAACATTTAGTCATGTCTTCGAAATCAAGCTCAACGATCAGGGACAAATGGAAACTTAAGAAGTGGTATGTAATTACTGCTCCTAAGGTTTTCGGCGAAGCTCTGTTAGGTAGCACTCCAGCATATGATATTAATAAGGCTTTAAGTAGAAAAATAGAGGTTACTTTATATGATCTTACAGGGGATTATAACCTAGTATATATACATCTATATTTCAAGATTTTAGGTAATATAAGTGGAGATAAACTCAGCACTATATTTTATGGGCATGAATTATCTAGAGATTACATTAGATCTTTGGTAAGAAGGAAGAGCTCAAAGATAAATGCAGTAGTTGATGTAACCACAAAAGACGGCTATATGTTAAGGGTAAAGGGCTTGGTGTTAACAACTTATAGAGCTCATATATCACAAAAGACTGCAATTAGAAAAGTCATTTCAGATATTACTAGGAAGAAAGCAGAGGAAAGCGATTTTGATCAATTTGTTCAAGACGTAATATTTGGCAAATTATCCAATGACATATTCCAAGAAGCTAAGAAGATATATCCGCTGAGAAAAGTTGAAATTGAGAAGACTAAATTACTTAAAGCTCCTAAAGTATAAGCATAGATTAAATGAAAGCAGTAATTCTTGCGGCAGGTTCAGGAGAAAGGCTGGAACCGGTAACTCAAACTAGACCTAAACAATTTATTCCTATTCTTGGTAAACCACTTATTTCTTATGTAATTGAAGAATTACGAAAGTTAAACTTGGATATAATCATAGTAGTAAATAATGCATATAGGGAGTACTTTGAAAGCAGGATAGGAAGTTTAGTTAAATTGGTGATTCAAAATGAAGGTAAAGGTACAGCAGCAGCCTTGAATGCTGTAAGAAATAGTGTATCCGGAAACGAAAATATACTACTAATGTATGGGGATGTATTTTTAGGAGATTTAGGAATTATAGAAAAAGTGATAAGAGAGGAGTCTGAAAATGTTATCTTAGGAGTTAGAGTTCAAAATCCTAAGGATTACGGCGTTCTTGTTGCAGATCATAATAACGAGTTAAAGGAAATAATTGAAAAGCCTGAAAATCCTCCTAGTAATCTAATTAATGGTGGCATATATAAATTAGGGCCAGATATATTTCATTATTTAGAAAAGATTTCTAAATCACCTAGGGGAGAGCTAGAGCTTACTGACGCAGTTAGCTTGATGTCTAAAAGTTCTAAAGTGAAGGTTTTAAAATATGAGGGATTTTGGATAGATATCGGTAGACCTTGGGATATTTTAAGTGTTAATAAATGGGCACTAGATAATCTGCTCTATAGTAAAAATGTAGGTAACGTAGAGGATTTTGTTAAAATAAAGGGTAAGGTGATAATTGAAGAAGGAGCAGAGATTAGGTCATTCTCTTACATTGAAGGACCTACATATATAGGTAAAGGTTGTCATATAGGTCCTCATTCATACATTAGACCATATACAGTGCTTCTAAATGATGTTAAAATCGGCACACATACTGAAATCAAGGAATCTATAGTTATGGAAAATTCTAAGATTCCTCATCTCAGTTACGTGGGTGATTCTGTAATTGGCGAAGATGTAAATTTTGGAGCAGGGACAGTTATAGCAAATTTAAGATTCGACGAAAAAGAGATCAAGATGAACGTAAAGGGTCAAAGAGTAAGTAGTGGAAGGAAGAAATTAGGAGCTATAATAGGAGATCATGTAAGAACAGGAATTAATGTCACCATTCTTCCAGGAATTAAGATAGGTGCATATGCAAAAATTTATCCTGGATCTGTCGTAAATAGAGACGTGAATCAGGGAGAGTTTTTTAAGGCTTAGCAGTAGACGAAACAATTTTAATAATATCCCTGTGTTGTAACTTATAATCTTCTCCGACCCTTATTTTCTTTTTTGCATCTATAGCATAAAGAAATCCTTTAGCCAATTCAGTATGTATAACTGAAGCTAGATCTTTGGGCGTTGAATTTCTTTTTATTAGTATAGCATCTGGTAGGACATTTCCGTTATGGTCTGTATATCTTTTTTCGTCTTCCACCGGGTATACTACTATCATTTGTAATGCATCTAATACTGCAATGTTTATAGCTTGCTGAACACCAGTACCTCCATACACATCAATGACATTTGTCTGTATATAGTCTAATGCTTCTCTCTGCTTCTGATTAAGTTCTTTAAGGATTTTTATTTGATTATCTCCTGGGAGATATTTGATTAGACCTGCTTTTGAAGCTCTGCGTAAGGCGAGTTCTGATTCTGCGCTTACCGGCACTATCCACTGATACTTTTGTTTTAGTTTTTCTATGAATTTTCTCGACTCTTTTATATCTGCCTTGTTTGCTGCTATAACAATAGGTTTTGAAATTTCTCTCAGTTTTCGTGTAAAGTTACGTAAATCATCTTCGCTCCACTGCATTAACTTCAGGTTCTCCAATTTAGTTTCCTTTAATGCACTAACTATATGAAATTTGTTAATTGATAAACCGGAGAGCTTTGATAATAACTCCTCCTCAGGATCTTTGTTCGCAAGGTCCACGGTCCTCGCAAATTTCTGCCAATCTTTTGTTACTATAGAGTAAAACCACTCCTCAATTTCATTAATAACAAACTTTATGTCCTCTTCTGGGTCTCTACTTCCAGTAGGGATAGGTAATCCCTCCTCATTTGTGGATCCACTAGCATCAATCACATGTATCAAAACATCAGCTTTTCGTAGATCATCTAGGAATTTATTACCTAGACCACGCCCTTGGTGAGCACCAGGAATTAGTCCAGCTACATCGACTAGTTTTATCGGTATATATCTGTAATTGTCCATATCTACGGAATTTCTGGGATTACACTTTACGTTTACCTCAGTATGTACACAAGTATCTCTCACATATGCTATTCCTATGTTTGGATTTATAGTGACGAATGGTCTGTTCGCTATTTCCACATCTATAAGTGTAGCAGCGGAAAAGAATGTACTCTTGCCTACATTTGTCTTGCCTATCAAACCTACAGTTATCATCTAATATTTTTGGGCAATTACATTTATTAATATGTATTTATGAATTAGTTCAGTAGGTAAGAAATGACATTATCTATGTATCATTATATAGAACAAACATGGCAAAACAAAGATTGGAGGAGATCAATTTTAAGAAAAAGGTTAATAGAATGGAGAAGACAACCTGCAATTACTAGAATAGATAGACCAACTAGGCTGAACAGAGCAAGAGCCTTGGGATATAAGGCTAAGCAAGGATTTGTGATGGTTAGAGTAAGAGTGAGGAGAGGTGGACTAAACAAGCCAAGGCCGAATAGTGGCAGAAGACCTAAGAGAATGGGTGTTTACGGATACGGTCCATCAAAAGGATACAGGTGGATAGCCGAGGAAAGAGCTGCAAGAAAATTCCCTAACCTAGAAGTACTTGGAAGTTATTATGTGGCAGAAGACGGAATGTATAAGTACTATGAGGTAATTATGGTTGATTATTCTCATCCAGTTATTAGATCTGACCCTGAGTTAAAATGGCTTCAAGACTCTGTAAATAGAAAGAGAGTGTTTAGAGGACTCACTAGTGCTGGACAAAAGTCTAGAGGACTAACTAAATCTAGAGGTCTCAAGGGTACAGTACAAAGAAAATGGAAAAAGAAGCAGAAAGAGAGACAACTAAAGAGGAGACACGAAGCCACAAGATATTACAGGTTACAACATAGTGGAAGGAAGATTCCTGGGAAATGAAGATATCTGAAATTTCTATTTCGGTATTTTGTCATGAAACAGAAAACAAAGATAGAATATTATCCTCAATCTTCTCTTTCTTTAATATTCAAAGTGGTGATTTTGCGAGTAGAGTAGTGCAAGGTTATTACGGAAATCGTATTATTGTAACAGAAATTAAAATTAAAGGTAAATTGGCAATTGAAGCTTTCAATAAACTAATTAACGCCTTGGATAAGGCTGATCTAGCTATTCTTATATCCACTCTTAATACGAGGTTAGATGGTACAAAGCTTCACATAAGAGTAGATAAGCAGAGATTAATTTATGACAATAAGATCTATCTGAAAGAAGGCGATGATGTAATAAAAATTATCATTAGTTTTAAAGAAAGACATGAAAATATATCTGAAGAGTTGAGAAAATTTGCTAGTAGAGCCATGCGTTCTTAATTCTGATTTATTTCCATTTCTTAAAAGGCTTGGTTATGATTATTTTTTATCTGAGGATGGTAAGCAGAGCCTAAGAAGATTCACTATAGTATGTAACAACACAAAGGCCCTTTATAACGCTCTAAAATCTACTCCTAAGGCTACTATTTTTGTAAAGCCATTGTCTTTGGACGCATTGAAATCAGCAATAATTGATCATAGAGTAAATGCAATTATATTGGGCAGAGACAATTTATCTCTCTTTAAAAAAACCATGTTAAGTCTCATATCACAGTATAATAAATTCGTAGAGGT
The DNA here is from genome assembly GCF_000012285.1 of Sulfolobus acidocaldarius DSM 639. Taxonomy (NCBI): domain Archaea; kingdom Thermoproteati; phylum Thermoproteota; class Thermoprotei; order Sulfolobales; family Sulfolobaceae; genus Sulfolobus; species Sulfolobus acidocaldarius. The sequence goes on along the minus strand of NC_007181.1, from coordinate 491,519 downwards.
AAGACTTAATGAAGTGACGTTTGACGTGATATACAGACTGATTACATGGTCTAGTAGATGGATAAGATTTCCATTAATTTCATCATGTGCAGCTAAGTTCAATGAAGTGTGGAGCCCTTACTCTAAAATTTCACTACTAACATCACTAGGAGCTTCTGAGTCTGATGCATTGAATTGGGTTTGCAATACTCCTTTAGAACTTATATCTCAATTTAAGGTGAACCAAGTTTGAACTTTTTATACTTAATAATATTTATTTGGCTGGCCGTTTTATCTATTTTACTCGTTATTGTTGCCCGAAATAAAGCTATATATTTTAAGAAATTAAAGACTTCTAATAATCTTAGAGTTAAACGATATATAATCATTGAAATTATAGGTAATATCGAAAATTTAGGAGAAAAAATATTAGAGGAGAATATACGGAACGCGGTTAAAGAATTAGGTGGTAAAGTGTGGCTTGAAATCGCTAATCCTAGGGTTGTATTTATTCATGGGAACTTTGGTATTATATCAAGTACTAGAGCTGGGTATAAGTTAGTTTTAGCTAGCTTACCTTATGTCAAGTCTATCAATGGAGTGGAAGTTCTACTTGCTCCAAAAAGGACAACAGGAAGTTTAAAAAGGGCAAAGAAACTAATAGGTATTTGATGATGACGCCGCTCCAGTCTGCAGTATGATGTCAACGCGACGAGCTGAATAACACTTTTTACCAACAGTTTGTAATCCATATTTGGGGTTACAAAAGTTGGCTTTAGGTCCAGCTGCGATGGGATATGATCGAGCAATAACAATATTTTCACCAGACGGATCTCTTTATCAGGTAGACTATGCATTTGAAGCTGTAAAAAGAGGATGGACTACCTTAGGCGTGAAAACAAAGTCAGGAGTTGTTTTATTAGCTGAAAAAAGAAAGGCAACACAACTACTTGACGTTGACGGAATAGAGAAGATATTTATGTTAGATGATCACGTAGGATGCACCTTTGCTGGCTTAGCTTCAGATGGTAGAATACTAATAGATTATGCTAGATCACAAGCTCTTCAACATAGATTGATATATGACGAACCGATCAGTATTGAATACCTTACAAAAGTTATCTCTGACGTTAAACAAGCTTATACTCAGCATGGCGGTGTAAGACCATTTGGAGTTGCATTGATAGTCGGTGGTATAGATAAGGGTAAACAGCCGAAGCTTTTAATGACAGAGCCAAGTGGTCAGTTCATGCCTTACTATGCTGTCGCAATAGGTCAAGGGGGTTATACTGCAACAGAGTACTTAGAGAAGAATTATAAGGAGGATTTAGATATTCAGTCAACTATATTATTAGCTCTGAGGGCTTTAATGGCTACCTTGAAACCAGGAGAAAAGCTAAACTATTCTAGCGTTGAAATAGGTTATGCTGATGTAGATTCAGGCACATTTAAGAAATTAACTACTGAAGAAAGGTCAGATCTTTTGCAAAAGATATAAGGGGTGGTTCTACATTTATGACCAAAAAAGACGAAATGGTGATAGCAAGGTATGAACATAGTGGAGAGAGATTTGAGATATTAGTTAAGCCTAAGGAGGCTATGGATTTAAGGAACGGAAAAAGTGTGAGTATTTCCGACGCAGTGGTTTCTGATACAATTTACAAAGACATAAAAAAAGGTTTAAAGGCATCTCCTTCTTCTTTAAAAAAAGTTTTTGGTACATTAGATTTTGAAGAGATAGCAAAGCAAATTATACTTAAAGGGGAAATACCTTTAACGGCTGAGCAAAGACGAGAAATATTAGAAAACAAGAGAAAACAAATTATTGACTATATCTCCAGGAATTCAATAGATCCTAAGACAAATTTACCTATTCCCAGGACGAGAATAGAATTAGCTATGGAGCAAGCGAGAATTCAAATTGATCCTAACAAGGATGTAGAAGCACAGGCATTACAGATAGTTAGAGAGTTAGCAAAACTAATTCCTATAAGAATAGCTAGAGCCCTAATGGAAATTAAGGTAGGTCCAAAATTCAGTAGTAAGATAAAATCTCAATTGGCTAACCTCGGAGAAGTAAAAAGAAGTAATTGGCTAAACGACGGTACATTGATTGCAGAGCTGGAAATACCCGCAGGTGCTCAACAAGATGTTATAGATAAGTTAAATTCTTTAACTAAAGGAGAAGTAGAAGTTAAAATTTTGCAGGTTAAGTAATATGAGTCAGGCAAATAAAATATATTTTGAAGATCGTAGCATAGTGACCCCAGGAGATCTGATAGCTGAAGGAGAATTTCAAGTACCATGGTCGCCATATTACTATAAAGTTAATGGTAAGTACTATTCTGCTATTACTGGACTCATAACAGTAAAGGATGGAAGTATATTTGAGGTAATACCTCTAGAATCATCAAGATATTATCCAAAAGTTGGAGATACAATAATAGGCTTAGTTGAAGATATAGAAATATACGGGTGGGTAATTGATATTAAATCTTTTTATAGCGCTTATTTACCTGCTTCATCTTTACTAGGAAGACCAATTTCTCCTGGGGAAGATGTGAGAAGATATTTGGATGTAGGAGATTACGTGATAGCCAAGATAGAAGCTTTTGATAGAACAATAAGCCCAGTTTTGACAGTTAAGGGTAAAGGTCTGGGTAGAATACCTTTAGGAACTGTGATGGATATTATGCCGGTAAAAGTTCCCAGAGTTATTGGTAAAAACAGAAGTATGATAGAAGTACTGACAAGTGAAAGTGGCTGTGAAATATTCGTTGCACAGAACGGTAGGATACATATTAAATGCGCAAATAATTTAATAGAGGAAGCTTTAATAGAAGCAATTAATATCATACAAAGTGAGTCTCACACTAAAGGTCTAACAGAAAGAATTAGAAACTTTTTGAAACAAAAATTAGGCGTGATCAGAAATGATTCAGCTCCAAAAACCGAAGCTAATACTTGAAAACGGCCTTAGGACTGACGGAAGAAAACTTGATGAGCTAAGGCCTATAAAGATTGAGTTAGGAGTATTAAAGAATGCTGACGGTTCAGCAATATTTGAAATGGGTAATACAAAAGTAATTGCTGCAGTTTACGGACCTAAAGAAATGCATCCGAGACATCTAGCTCTACCTGATAAAGCATCACTAAGAGTCAGATATCATATGACTCCTTTTTCTACTGACGAAAGGAAAAACCCAGCGCCAAGTAGACGAGAAATCGAACTCTCAAAAGTTATTAGAGAAGCGTTGGAATCCACTATACTATTAAATTTGTTTCCTAGAACGGTTATAGATATATTTATGGAAGTTCTTCAAGCGGATGCGGGAACTAGATTAGTCGCTTTAATGGCAGCGTCTATGGCTCTTGCAGATGCGGGAATTCCGATGAGAGATTTAATTGCAGGCGTTGCTGTAGGTAAAGCAGATGGTTCATTAGTTTTAGATCTGAATGAGCAGGAAGATATGTGGGGTGAGGCTGATATGCCTATTGCTGTTTTGCCATCATTGGGTCAGGTAGTATTGTTACAGTTAAATGGATTTATGACACCTGATGAATTTAGAAGAGCCTTTGAGCTTGCACAAAAAGGGATCTCTAGTATATATGCATTACAAAAAGAAGCATTGAAAAATAAGTATTTAGAATATAAGGAGGAATAATACATGTCAATTACTCCTTCAAATCAAAATATAGTTCCGACCGTTAAAAAAGACATGATACTATCTGCATTGGAGAGGGGAGTTAGATTAGACGGAAGGAAGCCTAATGAGTATAGACAATTAAAGGTAACTTTGGGTTATGCTAAAAAAGCTGAAGGCTCAGCACTAGTAAAATTAGGTAACACACTAGTATTAGCAGGAGTTAAATTAGAGGAAGACTCTCCTTACCCCGATACACCCAATCAAGGTAACTTAATTGTTAACGTTGAGCTATTACCATTAGCCTATGAAACATTTGAACCTGGTCCACCAGATGAGAATTCCATAGAGCTAGCTAGAATAGTTGATCGTAGTTTAAGAGATTCAAAAGCTATTGACCTTTCAAAATTAGTTATTGCGCCAGGGAAGAAAGTATGGACATTGTGGGTTGATGTATACGTTCTTGATTATGACGGAAATATACTAGACGCATGTATGCTAGCTTCTATAGCTGCGATTTATGACACAAAACTCCCCAAAGTAGAAGTAGAAGGCGACGAAATAAAGATAAATAAGGAAGAAAGGCTAAGTATACCTTTAGTTAATTATCCTGTAGTTACTGTGACCACGGCAAAGATAGGCAAGTACGTTGTGGTTGATCCAAATTTGGATGAAGAAAGTATAGCAGATGCTAAGCTTTCAATTTCATATACGAAAGAAGGCACAATTGTTGGATTGCAGAAAAATTATTCTGGCAATTTGACATTTAAAGAAATAGACGCAATGGAAAGTACAGCAAGAGCTACATCTCAATTTTTGTTCGAAGAGCTTAAAAAGCAGATAAACTTGTATTAAGTGATTGAAAATGGGTAGAGTAACTGGTATTGCAGGGAGATTTGGAGCCAGATATGGATCATCTACAAGGAAGAAATGGAAAGAGGTCATGGAAAGAAGATATATGCCACACCAATGTCCTTATTGTAAGACTACGGGTAAAGTAGTCAGAATTGCTTCCGGAATATGGTACTGTAGAAAATGCGAAACAAAGTGGGCAGGTCTTGCTTATACACCCTATTAGGGTGTTGTTGACCTCAAGTAGAGATTCTTCATCGCGTATAAGGAGTTTTTTAAACGAGCTTTCTTATATAATTCCCGATTCCTTTAAAATAAATAGGGGTAGACAAAGTTTAGATGATATCTTTAAGAGATCTCGATTATATGGAGCTTCGTACATAGTAATAGTAAGTTCTAGCAAAGGAAATCCTGGAAGGTTCTTAGTGTATAATACGTATACGTCTATTAGGGAATTTGATATTAAGATACAAGGTATAACTTTACTTAAGGAGATAGGAGGTAGAGAAAGTAAAATTGTGAGTAAAAAAATACGAGTAGGTTGTATAGGAGAATTATCTAACACTCTTGTTAAAAACTTATTCATGAATCTTGGGTATACTGGAGTAGAGAATTGTGAATCATATGTAAATGGTAGATATATTGAAAAGATAAATGACAAAAATATTTATGAAGTGAAGTTCTTAGATGCTCATAATAATATAATAGGTCCTACTATTAGATTTTTGGTGGATGAAGGTTCTAATAAATATTGAATTGAAGGAAGTAGACCAGAATCTCAAGGATATACTATTTGGATCTATTTTAGTTGAAAAGGTGGACGAAAGAGTAGTAAGTATAAATGAAAAGTTGGGAACTATAACTATAACATCTAACTCCGTTAGCAGAGGTAGAGCTGTGATAAACTCTTATATATCTTGGATATATACAATACTAGAGACTCTGAATAAGGTGAAAAATGCATGACTGAGAGACTTCCACCTGAACTCCAAACAGAGTTAGTTAAACTACAACAGCTTCAAGAGCAGTTGAACAGAGTTATAGCAGAAAGAAGTGTTATTGATAGTCAGTTGAGAGAGGTAAATAAGGTTTTAGATGAATTAAAACAATTACCTTCTGATACAATTATTTACAAGATAGTGGGCAATTTACTTGTAAAGGTAAACAAGGATAATGTAGAGAAAGAACTAGATGATCAAAAAACCATATTGGAATTAAGGTCTAGGACATATCAGAATCAAGAAACTAAGTTGAGAACACAGTTGGAGGAGAAGCAGAAGAAAGTAAATGAGATGTTATCTAAATACTACCCACAGAGAGGGGCAGGGGCAAAGGCTTAATTAATTTAAGGTAAATTACTATTTTGTGTTAAGAATTTATGCCGATTATAGGGAAAAGGCTAGTAATGTCCCAGATTTTTTAAGGGAGCTTGGTGCTGTTGTTATATTCGAGAATTTAACTGTAGCGGATTACGTTATTTCTGAGACAATAGGAATAGAGAGAAAGAGTGTGGAAGATCTTGTTAGCTCTGTTTTTGATAAGCGTTTTTTCGATCAGTTGAGCAGATTAAGTGAAAGTTACAAGGAACCATATATTTTAATTGAGGGCGATCTAAGTCAAATTAGGTTCATAACAACTAAATGGAAAGCCGTTAATTCTGCTTTAGTTAGTGCGATTATTGACTATGATTTAAGAGTCCTGTTTTCGTTAAATAAGAAAGATTCTGCAGAAGTTTTATATAAATTAGCTGAAAAAATTTCTGCTAAATCTAATTTTAGAAGTATAAATCTTCATGATAAACCTAAATTCGAGAATCTTAAGGACATTCAACTATATGTTGTGGAGTCATTGCCAAATGTAGGGGAAAAATTAGCAAAAAAACTATTGGAAAAGTTTAATACAATAGAGAATATTTGTAAAGCTTCTATATCGGATCTTGAGAAAGCATTAGGAAGTAGAAAAAGAGCAGAAGAAATATACAAAGTATTACACACTGCATACTCATCTGATAACGGTACTAAGAAAAATGTGTCTTTAGCAGATTTCCTTGCTGAGGATAGAAATAATAATGACTAAGTGGCATATCTATACCCATTTCAATAGACTAAATTATGTTTCATTAAAATATCTATATATTTATAATTTTAAGTATAAAATAGCTAGCTACTTATATTAGTTCTTTAGATTCTCTAGATTATGAGTATATCAATCTAAATCCAACACACTTTAATACTTAAAAGTTAACTTACTATTCGTAAACTGGTGATTTAGACCTTGCCAAGATATAAGACTGTTGAACAAGTGCTTAGTTTAATGAAAGATGTTACAAGAGTAAGAAATATAGGGATTATAGCACACGTTGATCACGGTAAGACAACTACTAGTGATACACTTTTAGCTGCATCAGGAATAATTTCACAAAAAGTTGCTGGAGAAGCGCTTGCATTAGATTATCTATCAGTAGAGCAACAGAGAGGAATTACAGTAAAAGCAGCAAACATTAGTTTGTATCACGAAATAGATGGAAAAGGTTATGTAATCAATTTGATTGATACGCCAGGACACGTAGATTTCAGTGGTAGAGTTACCAGAAGTTTAAGAGTTTTAGACGGTTCTATAGTGGTTATTGATGCCGTAGAAGGAATAATGACACAGACGGAAACTGTTCTGAGGCAAAGTTTAGAAGAAAGGGTAAGACCTATATTATTTATAAATAAAGTAGACAGACTCATAAAAGAGCTTAAGCTTAGTTCTCAAGAAATTCAGAAGAGATTAATAGATTTGATTATAGAAGTTAATAACCTAATAGAGACATATGGTGAGCCTGAGTTTAAAGATCAGTGGAAGATAAAGCCGGAGCTAGGAAACGTTGTCTTTGGTTCAGCTAAGGATAAGTGGGGCTTTAGTGTGCCAATGGCTGGAAAAAGAGGAGTTAAATTTAGTGATGTAGTGAATGCTTACACTAGTGGCGATAAAGCTAAGATTGAAGAACTGGCAAGTAAGGTGCCTATACACGAGGCATTGTTAGATGCAGTAATAAAGTTTGTACCTAACCCAAGAGATTCCCAGAAGTATAGAATTCCCAAAATCTGGAAAGGTGATTTGGATAGTGAAATAGCCAAAGCAATGATTAACGCCGATCCAAATGGTCCAATAGTTATGATGATAAACGATATGAAAGTTGATCCTCACGCTGGTTTAGTAGCTACAGGTAGAGTATTCTCAGGTACTTTAAGAGCAGGAGAAGAAGTTTGGTTAGTGAATGCTAAGAGGCAGCAGAGGATATTACAAGTAAGCTTATACATGGGTGCAATAAGGGAGTTAGCTGAAGAAATACCTGTAGGTAATATTGCTGCGGCTCTGGGAATGGATGCTGCAAGATCCGGAGAAACAGGAGTTGATATTAGATTTAAGGACAGTGTTCTTGGCTCATTTGAGAAGTTACATTATATATCAGAACCTGTAGTCACCATATCTGTAGAACCTAGGAATCCTAAAGATTTAACAAAGATGATAGACGCTTTGAGGAAATTAAGCATAGAAGATTCTAATTTAGTAGTAAAGATAAATGAAGAGACAGGCGAATATTTACTGTCAGGTATGGGATTCCTTCACTTAGAAGTTTCGTTGCAGTTACTAAAGGAGAATTATGGATTAGATGTAGTAACAACTCCTCCTATAGTAGTCTACAGAGAGAGTATAAGGAACAAGAGTCAGGTTTTTGAGGGTAAGTCTCCTAACAAACACAACAAGCTATATATAAGTGTAGAACCATTGAACAACCAGACTATAGATCTAATAGCGAACGGAACAATAAAAGAAGATATGGATAATAAGGAGATGGCTAAAATCTTGAGAGATCAGGCTGAATGGGACTACGATGAGGCAAAGAAAATAGTTGCTATTGACGAGAATATAAATGTCTTTATAGATGCCACTAGCGGTGTTCAACACCTAAGGGAAATAATGGATACATTGCTTCAAGGTTTTAGGCTTGCAATGAAAGAAGGACCCCTTGCGTTTGAGCCTGTAAGAGGGGTTAAAGTCGTATTGCATGATGCTGTAGTACACGAAGATCCTGCACATAGAGGTCCTGCACAGCTATATCCTGCGGTTAGGAATGCAATATTTGCAGGCATTCTAACATCTAAACCAACATTGTTAGAACCATTGCAGAAATTAGATATAAGAATACCAATGGAGTATTTAGGGAATGTAACCGCTGTTATTACAAGAAAGAGAGGAAAGGTTATAAATGTAGTTCAAACTGGAAATGTGGCAAGGGTATATGCTGAAATACCTGTTGGTGAGTCTTTTGAGTTAGCAAGCGAGCTAAGAGCATCAAGCGCAGGAAGAGCCTTCTGGGGTACAGAGTTTAGCAGATGGGCACCGGTTCCTGATTCAATATTAGTAGATCTAATTATGAAGATTAGGGAAAGAAAAGGAAAGCCCAAGCAGTTGCCTAAAGTTGAAGATTTCATATCGTGATTTCTTTATGGAGGAGAATAATTTATTTCGGGACGTTAAAGCAATTTTTTTTGACTTTGATAATACATTAGTTTCTTTTGATGAAGTAGAAGATAATGCTCTGCATATGGTAGCCAAGGATATATATAATTTCGTTAAAGATAATTATTCATCTGAAATAAGTCAAGATAAAATAACAGAATTAGTGATCTCTAGAGCAAAGAAAATGAATGAGGACGGCATATATGACAGAAAGTCCTGGTGGAAATCAGTTCTAGATCAATTAAACGTTTCGGCGGAATCTGAGGAATTATATCAGTGGACTCAGTTATATTGGAGTATAGCCTCGCAGAATACTCCTTATGAGGATGCCTTGGACTTACTTGAATATTTAAAAAAGAAGGGATTTAGATTAGGGATAATAACTAATAGCGATGGAGAGGGAGGAGATAAGAGGCTTAGGTTATCAAGATTTCCACTATTACACTACTTTAATATTATAGTTATAGGTGGAGAAAACAATATAAAACCCAAGCCAGACCTTCAACCATTTATAATATCTTGTGAGAAATTTGGTTTATTCTCATCTCAATGCCTAATGATTGGAGATGATCCTATAAAGGACTGTTTAGCCGCTAAGAAGGCTGGTCTTAAATCCATCTTAGTGGATAGAAAAAATAAGGTTAAGTTCGCAGAACTCTATGCTGATTATGTAGTAAATAATCTTAGGGAAGTCGAAGAGCTATTTTGATTATTGGTTTTGAAATTATTTTTAGCTTCTAAACGGACTTAAGGGACGAAAATTCTTTTTCCTATCAGAAATATACATTCTAAAAATGGCTGATGATAATCTGTTGGATTTTATTTTTCCTCATGACGGATACTATGAGGTAATACTAGGGACTAATGGTGTAAGATTGAATTTATCACCTATTGGGATCATAAGAGAAGGACAAGAACTTAAATCAAGGATATATGAAGATACACTCACATTTCAAAATGTTATGAAGAATAATAAGTGTAGTATAAATATAACATTAGACCCATTTCAATTCTACTACGGGTTTACAAATAATATTGATAAACTTAGATTTAGGTTAATGGAGGAAGTTCCTGTTCTCGAGAACTCTCTGGTTATTTTATCTGAGTTAACTCCTATAAGCAGGGATCAGAATCCTATCATCTTTAAATATAATAGGTTACATGTCGTAAGTAATGCCCCTGTTCACCAGGCTTTGAGTAGAGGAGATTTTCTATTAGTTGATTTATTAGTTCATATGTCTAGACTACATATATATTCTCAAGATCAAATTAAACAATATTTACCTGTAATTGAATATGAAATTAAAACTATTAAGAGACTTTCGCCTAACTTATCGGGTATTATACAGGAATTAATTGGAATTCTTGAAGATAAGGGATATAAAATCTCTCTGTAAGATGTAATTATGGGTTTTGTTGTAGCATTAATTCAAGGGGACGGCATAGGTCCGGAAGTTGTTAGCAAATCAAAAACCATATTAGCTAGGTTAAATGAAAAATTCAGTCTCCCCATAGAATATATTGAGGTAGAAGCTGGAGATACTACTAAAAATAAGTTCGGTGATGCATTACCTAAAGACTCATTAAGAGTAATAGAGAAAGCTGATATGATTTTGAAGGGTCCCGTGGGCGAGACTGCTGCTGATGTTGTAGTTAAGCTAAGACTTATGTACGATTTATATGCAAATTTAAGACCTGCTAAATCTCTTCCTGGTCTAGAAAATAAATTCGGAGATGTTGATATCTTAGTAGTTAGAGAGAATACAGAAGACCTATACAAGGGTTTAGAACATGTTATCTCTGATGGAGTTACAGTGGGTATTAAAGTTATAACTCGCGCCGCCTCGACAAGAATAGCTCAAGTTGCACTAAATCAAGCATTGAGAAGAAAGAAAAAGGTAGTTTGTGTCCATAAATCGAATGTTATGAGAATTACAGATGGGTTGTTTGCGGAATCATGTAGAAATGTATTGAAAGGAAAAGTGGAGTATTCTGAAATGTATGTTGACGCTGCTGCTGCAAACTTAGTTAGGAATCCTCAAGCATTCGATGTAATAGTTACTGAGAATACTTACGGCGATATATTAAGTGATGAGGCAGGCCAAATAGCAGGTAGTCTAGGTATATCCCCTTCAGCTAATATCGGTGACAGGAAGTCTTTGTTTGAGCCAGTACATGGTGCAGCATTCGATATTGCTGGCAAGAATATAGCTAATCCCACTGCTTTCCTTTTATCAGTAGGAATGATGTTAGATAGAATGCAAGAACTCTCGGGCGACATAAGATACAATAATGCAGCTAAATCTTTGCGAGACGCTATATATTCAGTGTATTCTGAAGGGAAATATCTAACGCCTGATGTAGGTGGAAGTTCTACAACAGATGAAATGATAAGCGCAATACGGAGTAAAATAGGTTAATCTTTAAATAACGTTTCTATGTAATTTTTACCAGGTGAGTTGAATTATCTCGACCTCAGATATCGAATTTGACATCCAAATTTGATCCTTTGAAATTTGAGGAAGAAGTTCTCAAGTACTGGGATGATAACAATATATATAAAAAATTAAAGGAGATAAATGAGAAAAATCACAAAAAATTCTTATTTATAGACGGTCCACCATATCCTTCAAGTCCTATACCTCACATAGGTACAGTCTGGAACAAAACCATCAAAGACTGTATATTACGTTACGAGAGGTTAATGGGATATTCTGTTAAAGATCAGCCTGGATATGATACCCATGGATTACCCATTGAAGTCGAGACTGAGAAAAGGCTGGGTATAAAAAGTAAGGCTGAGATAATAGAAAAAGTCGGAGTGGATAACTTTATCTCTAAATGTAAAGAGTTCGCAGTTAATAATTCTAAATCTCTAACTCAGAATTTCAGAAATTTAGGTATTTTCATGGATTGGGAAAATCCATACTTTACATTTAATAACGATTATATATCTAACTCATGGGCTGTAATAAAAAAAGCATACGAAAGAGGACTACTTTATAAAGGAGTTCATGTCCTGCATTGGTGTTCAAGATGTGAGACCACATTAGCGGACTACGAGGTTTCCGAGTATAGAGACTTAGAAGATCCATCCATATACGTTAAGTTCAGGGTAAAAGGCGAGCCTAATAGATATCTGGTTATTTGGACCACCACGCCATGGACGTTACCCGCGAATGTTTTTGTTATGATAAATAAGGATTTTGAGTATGCTGACGTAAGAGTTGGAGACGAAATACTAGTTATAGCTAAGGACAGGGTAAAGGAATTGATGAAAGAGGCTAGGATAAAGGAGTACAAAATACTACGTGTGTATAAGGGTGAGGAATTATTAGGATTAGAGTATGAACATCCTCTTGCAGATATAGTTAGTGCTCAATCAAAAATAAATAACCACCATAAAGTCCTAGATGGTGGAGAGGCTGTAACACTACAAGAGGGTACAGGTCTTGTTCATTCTGCACCAGGACACGGTGATGTTGACTTTGAAATAGGTAAAAAGTATGATATGCCTGTGGTAATGCTTGTAAATGATAAGGGTGAATTTACTCAAGATTCTGGTAAATATGCTGGTAAATATGTAAGAAGTGCATCAGAGGAGATAATATCCGACTTAAAACAAAGGAGTGCATTACTTCATGCCAGTAAAATCGTTCACAGATATCCAGTTTGCTGGAGATGTAAAACACCGTTGATACTGAGAGCTATAGAGCAATGGTTTATTGCAGTATCTAAATTGAAGGATCATCTTATGGGAGAAATAGACAGAGTGAGATGGATTCCTGATTGGGGAAAGACAAGAATAGGCAATATGGTAAAAGAAGTTAGAGATTGGGTAATAAGTAGGCAAAGATTCTGGGGGACTCCTCTTCCAATATGGGTTTGTAGTAATTGTCAAAATATTATTGTGGTAGGAGGTGTAGACGAATTAAGTAAGATCTCTATAAACCAAGTGCCACAGGATTTACATAGACCATGGATAGATAGCGTAGTGGTTAGATGTGAAAAATGTGGAGGGGAAGCAAGAAGGATCTCAGATGTAGCAGATGTATGGTTTGACAGCGGTGTTGCATTCTTCGCTAGTTTAGGACAAGACTGGAGGAAAAGATGGAGTGAATTAGGTCCAGTAGACTTAGTTTTAGAAGGACATGATCAGTTAAGAGGATGGTTCTTTAGTTTATTAAGAACAGGAGTGATATTGATGGATAAAGCACCTTATGAAGCAGTACTAGTGCATGGTTTTATGTTAGATGAACAGGGAAGAGAGATGCATAAGAGTTCAGGAAATTATGTTGAACCGTCTCAAGTTGTTTCAAAATACGGCAGAGATACGTTAAGATTATGGTTACTTAGAAATACCACATGGGAAGATGCAAAATTCTCTTGGAAAAGTCTAGATATGACTAGAAGAGACTTAAATATAATATGGAATGTCTATGTATTTGCTAATACATATATGTCGTTGGACGAATTCAAATATTCTAAGTATTCTTATAATGATATAAAAGATTATCTAAAACTAGAAGATATATGGCTCTTATCAAGATACTACAGGATGCTTAAGGAAGTCATAGAGGCAATGAAGGAATATAAAGTTCACGAACTCGCTAATAAAGTAACGGCATTCATAATAGACGATATTAGCAGATTTTATTTACGAGTTACTAGAAAACGTGCATGGAATGAGGCTAATGATCCAGATAAGATAGCAATGTATTATGTACTTTATCACGTCCTAAAAGGTTCGCTAATTCTACTTTCCACTGTAATTCCTTTCACTGCAGAGAAGATATATCTTGACTTTGTACAAGAAAGATTAGAATCTATAAGTATGGAGAAAATACCAGAAATAAAGGAGGAGTTTATTAATTCAGAGATAGAAGAGGCTTTTGAAGTAGCTAAGGAAATTATAGATGCAGGTCTTAATGCTAGGGCTAAAGCTGGAATAAAATTGAGATGGCCTTTGAAAGAAGTTTATGTGTTCTTAGTATCAGATAAGGACAGAAGGTCAATAGAAAAAATAACAGATGTCTTATCTTCCTTGCTAAATTCCAAGTCAATTATAATAGAAGGTATAGATGGTTATAAGAGATTTAGTAAGATAAGAGCCACTCCAAATACCGGAAGTATAGGTCCTACATTTAAGAGGTTGAGTGTTAAAGTAGCAGAATATATACAGAATAACTCTGATAAAGTAGCACAAGATATAGTGAGTAAAGGCTACCACGAATTTAATGTTGATTCCGAAAATCTCAGACTTGATATATCGCACGTTAATCTAGTTGAAGAGGTTGAAAAGGGCTATGTATCAGCAAGATTTAGTAAAGGAGTAGTATTACTCAAACAAGAAATGAGTAAGGAGGAGGAAGAAGAAGGAATAATAAGAGATCTAATAAGAAGAATTCAGTTCATGAGAAAACAATTATCATTAAATGTAAATGAATACATATTATTGTCTATAAGAGCACCTGATGATAAAGTAGATCTAATAAAGAAGTGGGAGCAATATATCAAGAATGAAACTAGAGCTAAGGAACTACGTATAGGAGACGTTTCAGGTGATTTAATTCAAGATTGGGATGTAGAAGAAGAAACATATACTATAGGAGTATCTAAGGCAGATGTTTCCGTTTCCTAGGCGTAAAAAATTATCTGTAGTTCTTTTTACTTCTATATTTGATACTGAGAAAAAATTAGAAGAAATAATATATAAATTAGGTTTCATAATTAGAACTCTAGTAATTTTTAGGGTTTCTGAAGTAATATGGTTGGACGATCTTAAGAACAAGAAAAATATAACTAGAATAATTAAGGACGTTAGTAACTATGCTCTAACACCACCGTATGGAAAGAAGTATTTTCCTATTAAGCGAACCTTAAGTAAAGTTGGGCTAATACCACCTATAAATATTCCATCTCATGTAGTAAGTAATGACTATGTGGAAGGCGAGATAAGAAAAGTAGTTAATGGTGATACAGGAGTTAAAATTGTTAATAGAAAGACTAAGTCTGTATTAGTTCTTGATAGCTTAAGAAAAAGCCACTTAACATACGATTTTTATCCATACTACGATGGGTATTCTATCAAATTTTATGATGTAACGTATCTTAATAAAATAAAAGACATAGAAAATGTAATAATAGCTTCAAGATCAGGCAAAGATCTCTCTTTAGTAGCTGATAAAATATCAAGTATATATGAACAAAATGGCTTAACGTTAGTTATTGGTCCGCCTAAAGGAGGTCTACTTAAGACGATGGAAACAACTGGTCACATGTTGGTAAATTTTGTTCCTAAGCAGGGCGTAAAAGATGTTAGGGCGGAAGAAGCTCTCTATGGGGCTCTTTCTCTACTTAACTACATCTTAAGTTAGATAGATACATTTATAAGTCATATATATGTAAGAAAGAAGGACTGAGGGAAAATTAATGGGTCATCGGAAATTATCGTCACCAAGAAGAGGTTCAGCTGGTTTACGTCCTAGGAAGAGAGCTGATGAAATACTTCCAACACCTAAAAATTGGCCTTTGGTTAATTTAAAAGAGCCTAAACTATTAGGCTTCATAGGTTACAAAGCCGGAATGACGCATGTATACATGATAGATGATAAGCCCACATCTCCTAATTATGGTAAGGAAGTATATACTCCTGTTACTATAGTCGAATCACCTCCTATTCTAGGTCTAGCTTTAAGGGCCTACCATATAGATTCAAAAGGGGAGTTATCTGTACTTGTAGATTATTGGGCAAACTTTGAAGAAGGTTCTTTAAAATATCTGAAGAGGAAAATCACATCCTTAAAAGTGGATTCCTCGAAAATGAAAGAGAAATTAGATTTGATCCAGAAAAACTTAAATAATATAACATATATGAGACTTCTTGTTTCCACTCAACCTTGGCTGGTTCCTTCGTTAGGTAAGAAAAGACCTGAAATAGTAGAGATACAGATAGGTGGTGGCTCGATTCAGGATCAACTTAACTACGGTTTATCTTTGCTGGGTAAACAAATTCCTGTAAGAGATGTTTTTAGAGAAGGACAATTAACAGATATTATAGGAGTTACTAAAGGAAAAGGTTTCCAAGGCGTGATAAAGAGATACAGTGTAGTAGAATTTCCAAGATGGCATAAGCATAGAAAAGGTAGTAGGAAAATAGGAGCCAGAGGACCATCTATATCAACACCAAGCTATGTTCCACAACCAGGTCAGTTAGGCTTCCACAGGAGAACCGAATATAACAAGAGAATCATTAAGATAGGGGATAATGTAAACGAAATAAATCCCGCAGGAGGAATAGTAAATTATGGATTAGTTAAGAATACGTATCTTGTAATAGAGGGTAGTGTATTAGGTTCTAGAAAGAGACCATTATTCTTGAGATATCCTATAAGGCCTTCATGGTCACCGGAATCAGCACCTAAAATCACATATGTAAATCTGGCTTCTCAGCAGGGATGAAACATGTATATAGAACTCCAGACAAAAAAAGTTTCTGTTTTAGATTTAAAGGGAAATCAGTTAGAAGAAATAGAACTTCCATTATTTTTTAGCTACCCAGTTAGGAAAGATCTAATAAGGAGAGTATTTTTATCAGAATTTACAAAGTCTTTACAGCCAAAAGGAAGAGATCCTTTAGCAGGTAAAAGAACTAGTGCACTCAGCTTTGGAATAAACCTTGGAATAGCCAGGGTACCTAGAGTAAAAGGTAGCGGAGAAGCAGCTTTAGCTCCTAACACCGTAGGTGGTAGACTAGCATTTCCGCCTACTACAGAGAAAAGGTTAGTAGAGGAAGTTAATCTAAAGGAGAAGAAATTAGGTATTATAAGTGCACTTGCAGCTACAGCAGATCCTAATTTTGTCAAAGCAAGGGGTCATAGGTTTACTTCAAATAACGTTCCTATTATATTGGTAGATGATTTTGAAAATATTAGTAAAGCTAAAGAGATCATGGATATACTGAAATCTATAGGTGTCGTAGATGACATAAAGAGAGTGAAGGAGAGTAAAGGAGTAAGAGCAGGTAAAGGAAAAATGAGAGGAAGAAGATACCAAATAGCTAAGGGTCCCTTGATAGTAGTTAGTAACCATAAAAGTCCGGTTGTAGAGTCTGCCTCAAATATACCAGGAGTTAATGTCGTTTCAGCCAACCTAGTTAGTGTAATTCATTTAGCTCCAGGAGGTCATCCTGGTAGATTAACAATATATACTAAATCTTCTATTAACATATTGCGTCAAAGATTTGAAGGGAGGTTGAATTTATGATAATAAAAGAATTTTTGGCAACTGAGAAAGCAGTGAAACTGATAGAGAGTCAAAATACTCTAACAATAATAGTAAATAGGAATACAACTAAAAAGGATATTAAAAACGAGGTAGAGAAACTATTCAGTGTGAAGGTGGAGAAGATAAATACGTTGATTACTCCTAAAGGTGAAAAAAAGGCTTACGTTAAACTTAAGCAGGAATATAAAGCATCTGATGTGGCCCATAAACTGGGCATGTTGTAAGGTGACATGAAATGGGTAAGAAGTTATTACAACAAAGAGCAGGAAGAGGAGGTATAAATTTTAGAAGCCCAAGTTGGAGAAGAGTTGGGCCAGCTAGATATCCAAATATAGAGGGAGATCATAAAGGTAAGATTATCGATATATTACATAATCCAGGTGTTACCGCACCTGTTGTTAAGGTTAAATTAGACAACGGGCTTCAATTTTACATTCCTGCTGTTCAGGGTGTAGCTGTAGGTCAAGAAATAAGTATAGGCAAGAATGCGACTATATCGAATGGAAATATAGTAGAAGTTGGGCAGCTGCCGGAGGGTACTGTGATATGTAACGTAGAAAAGTTGAAGGGAGATGGAGGAAAGTTTGCTAGAGCCGCTGGATCTTATGCAGTTATCTCAGGTAAGGCCGGAAACAAGGTTTTAATTAAATTGTCATCTGAGAAAATTGTTGAAGTAAGCCAGAACGCTAGAGCTACTGTTGGGATTATTGCAGGAGGAGGTTTTGTAGAGAAACCTTTGTTAAAAGCTGGAAATAATTACTGGAAATATAGAGTTAGAGCTGTAAAGTGGCCTGTTGTGAGAGGTGTTGCTATGAACGCTGTATCTCATCCACATGGTGGTGGTTTACATCAGAGTGTCAGTAGGCCTTCTACAGTATCCAGAAACGCACCGCCTGGAAGAAAAGTTGGTCATATTGCATCAAGAAGGACTGGTAGACGTGGTGGAGCATAATTTTATTTTTGTAACTCTAAAAGTATAGGAGAAAGGTGCAATTATCATGTCACCCGAAATTCCACCTGAATGGAAGAAGTTTAGATATAGGGGTAAGTCTCTAGAGGACCTTCTGAATATGCCTATGGATGAGTTTATAAAGCTTTTACCTTCACGTCAAAGAAGGTCATTAAAGAGAGGTTTCTCCGATAAGCAGAGAAGGTTGTTAGAAAAAATTAGAAAGATTTCTAGAGAAGGAAAGCAGAATAAAGTAATAAAGACGCATGTTAGAAACATGGTTATATTACCTGAAATGGTTGGTTTGAGGTTTGCCGTATATAACGGTAAGGAATTTGTTGAATTTCAAGTTGTACCAGAGATGATAGGACGTTACTTGGGAGAGTATTCAATAACCACAAAGAAAGTAGAGCACGGAGAGCCAGGTCTAAAGGCGACAAAATCAAGCCTATTCCTAGCAATGAAGGGATGATCTATGAGCAAATGGGTATATCCAATTTTATCTATTCCTGAAGACAAGTTAGCTAAGGCTGTAATCAAAAATATTGATGCGTCTGTTAGGGATTTATACAACGTATGTAAGGCAATAAGAGGTATGAATTTAAAGGAAGCTAGGGAATTTCTTAACAACGTCCTAGAAGAAAAGGAAGCTTTACCGTTCTGGCGATATTCTCACGGAACATCTCATAGGTCTAACATTTCCAGAAAGTGGAAAGTGAAGAGTGGCAGATATCCTAAGAAAGCTATTAAATATGTTCTTAAGCTGTTGGATAATGCTGAAAATAATGCAAACAGTAAGGGTCTTGATATAGACAATTTAAAAATAGTCCATATAGCTGCTCATAAAGGATTAGTGTTAAAGAGATATATGACAAGAGCTTTTGGAAGATCTACAAGAAAATACAAGTATTTATCACATATTGAGGTTATTCTGGGTGAGGTGTAAGATATGGTTCTTATAAAGAGGCACTTTTTACAAAAGGCTGCAATAAAAGTAATGGTCGATGAATACTTAGCTAAGCAATTTTACAATGCGGAGTATGCAGGAGTAGAGATAGTTAAGACACCAATAGGAACTAGGGTCATAATATATGCCGGTAGACCTCCGTTAATAATAGGGAAGGGAGGTAAAACTATTAAACAGTTAGCCCAAGTATTGGAAAAGTTCTTTGGTTTAGAAAACCCGCAGATTACAGTTACAGCAGCAGAGAACCCGGAGTTAAACGCTAGAGTAATGGCATTTAGGCTTGCTATAGCTTTAGAGAAAGGATATCATTTCAGGCGAGCCGCGTTTATAACCATTAGGAGAATAATGAGCTCTGGTGCAGTAGGTGCAGAAGTGATAGTTAGTGGTAAACTTACATCGGAAAGAGCGAAATATGAAAAATTAAAAGAAGGCACAGTGTATAAGAGTGGTCAACAGTTAGAGAAAATTATAGACCGTGCAATAGGTATTGCAATGCTTAAGCCTGGAGTTTATGGAGTTGAAGTAGTAATAACGAAACCCACTAGAAGTATAGATAAGATAGAGTTAAAGGAGAAGGTAGAAAAAACTGAGCAAGGTGGAATGGTAACGGTTACCAATGTTAGCTTTATAGAGGAAAATAAGTCTTCAGGAGGGGTGTCAAATGCCTCTGGAAGTTGATGAATTGAGGAAAATGGATCTTAAACAGTTAAAGGAGAGATTGAATGAGTTAGAGATGCAACTATTAAAATTGAGAGTTGAATCTAGAATGGGTACATTGAAGAATACAGCATCAATAAAAAATACTAGGAAGGATATAGCACGTATCTTAACTGTAATTGGCGAGAAGAGTAAGAAGGAGGCAAAGAAGTAAGTTGGATTTTATAGGTTCATGGGTGAGGATCTTGAATCACACTGATCCAACACTAGTTGGGAAGGAAGGATTGGTAATAGAAGACACAGAGAACGCATTTATGATTGGTTCCAATTCAAGGAAAATTCTAGTTATTAAGCAAAATGGATTATTTCAAATTAGCACAAAAGGTAAAATTTTTGTTGTACCTGGCACTAAGCTAATAGGTAAACCTGAAAAGAGGGGATATAAGTTTGGGTAAAAAGGGTCAATTGGTTAAAAATGTGGGAATAGAGGGTGTTTCAGCTCCATCGAAGACCTGTGATGATGAGTATTGTCCTTATCACGGCAGTTTAAAGGTAAGGGGTATAGTATTAGAAGGAAAGTTAATTAGAGCTAGGGCAAATAGGACTGGAACAGTTGAAAGAGAGTACATTTTCTATGATTCTAAGTATAAGAGATATGAGAGACGTAGGAGTCGTATACACGTTCATATTCCTTCATGTTTAGAAGTGAAAGAAGGCGATAATGTTATAATAGGTGAAAGTAGACCTATTGCAAAGTCTATTTCATTTGTTATATTAGGGGTGAAGAGGTAAGATGCCAGAAAAAATGAATGTTTTAGGGAGCAGGAAAGGATTTACCCCTGCTCTACAGCATAATAGTAGTGTAGTTGTTGCTGATAATAGTGGAGCTAAAGAGGCTGTAATTATTGGTATTTATGGGTATAGGGGTGTTCTCAGGAGAGTTCCTTTTGCTAATATAGCAGATTTAGTGATGGTATCAGTAAGGAAGGGTTCTCCTGATGTTAGAAAACAGAAGTTTAAGGCTGTAATAGTAAGACAAAGAATGCCCTTTAGGAGGCCAGATGGTACGTGGATATCATTTGAGGATAATGCAGTTGTGATTATAAATCCTGACGGTACTCCTAAAGGAACTGAGGTTAGAGGTCCTATAGCTAGGGAAGCTGCTGAGAGATGGCCTAAAATAGCCAGTGTAGCAACTATGGTGATATGAAATGATATCCTCTAAGCCGTCAAAACAAAGGAAATTAGTTTACAATTTGCCTAATCATTTGAGGTATAAGTTACTTACAGCAAGACTAAGCGAAGATTTGGAGAAGCAATACGGTATTAAAAGAATATCAATAAGAAAAGGCGATAGTGTTAAGCTTATGCGTGGTTCTCAAGTTGGTTATGAAGGTAAAGTGGTAGAGGTAGATAGGAAAAGGGGAAGGGTAGCTATAGAAGGGTTAACGAAAAAGAAAGCAGACGGTACTCCAGTATATGTATGGGTTCATGCTTCTAAAGTCATTATAACAAAACTAGACACAGGTGATAAAGAGAGAATGGATGCAATTGAGAGGAAGAGGAAGATGAGGGAAGAATATTTTAGTAAAAAATCACCTAAAGAGGTGAGCTAATTTGGTTCACATAACGAGATTTGAAGCTCCTTGGTTCCTGAAGGTCGGAAAGAAAGAGTATAAATGGATAATCAGGTCTAGGGCTGGTCCGCATAAAATACAGGAGAGTGTACCATTGGCTATATTATTAAAATATTATTTGAAAGCAGTAGATACTACCAGAGAGGCAAAAAGAATAATATTTGACGGAAAGGTTTTAGTTGATGGAAAAGTAAGAAGGGACTACAAGTACCCTGTTGGTCTTATGGACGTTGTAGAGATTCCCAGTGCAGATTTGAGAGTGAGGATTATACCAGATAACGTCAGATATTTAACTACTATAAACATATCAAGAGAAGATGCGAAGTACAAGTTTGTACGAATAATGAACAAGACCACCTTGAAGTCTGGAGTTTTACAATTAAATCTAGAAGATGGGAGGAATATTCTTTTGAAAGGAGAGGAGTTGTCTCAATATAACTTACCTACATTAACAACGCTAAAGATAGAATTACCGGAACAAAAGATTACTACCGCATATACAATCAAGGAGGGCGTATATGCAATGATTATTGGAGGAAGAAACGCAGGTTTACATGGTAAAATTTCGAAGATTCAGCTGGCTAAGTATAAGAGAATAAAGTATTCATTAGTGACTTTAGAGGGTAAGGATGGCTCAACTTTCCAGACTAACTTAATTAATGTTATGGCAATAGGTGAAAATGAGGCTGATTCAAATTTAGGTGTTAAGTTATGAGTATGCAGGAAGCCAAGAAAGAAAATGTGATGAGAAGAGTAGTTTTAGATAAAGTGACTGTTAATATAGGAGTTGGTGAATCCGGAGAGAGACTGCAGAAGGCATATCAGCTTGTACAGGAGTTAACTGGCGTAAAACCAGTCTATACCAAGGGCAGAAAGTCTATAAGGGAATTTGGAGTTAGAAAAGGGGCTCCTATAGGAGTGAAGGCAACTTTAAGGAGGCAAGCAGCTGTTGAGTTTCTTAAAAAGGTTTTGCCTGCGGTGAATTTCAGGTTGAAGCAATCTAGCTTTGACAATTACGGAAATGTAAGTTTTGGAATTGCGGAGCATGTTTTAATACCGGGAACTAGGTATGATCCTGAGATAGGAATATTCGGAATGGATGTAGCGATAACGTTAGTGAGACCTGGTTATAGAACTATGAAAAGGAAAAGAAAGAAAGCGTCAATTCCTAGAAGACATAGAGTTACTAAAGAAGAAGCAATAAACTTCATGAAGGAAAACTTTAATGTCACAATTTTGGAGGGATGATGAAATGGGAAAATATAAACCACCAGCGGAAAGGAGATTTGGAAAGGGAGTTCAACTTTGCAAGAGATGTGGCAGTAGAGATTCAGTTATTCAAAAGTATGGTTTATATTTATGTAGACAGTGCTTTAGAGAAGTAGCATACCCTATGGGGTTTAGAAAAACGAGGTGATATGTGGTGCCTAGTATAAATCCTTTAGCAAACGCATTAGCAACATTATATAATAACGAGATGAGAAGAAATAAGCAAGCCCTAATTACGCCGGCTTCGAAGTTGATAATAAGCGTTCTAAGAGTCATGCAGAAGGAGGGCTATATAGGTGAGTTTGAGTATATTGATGATGGCAGGGCTGGTAAGATAATTGTTCAATTATTAGGTAGAATAAATAAGTGTGGTCCCATATCTCCCAGGTACCCACTGGATTACAATGGATTATTGAGATTACCTGATTACATTAGAAAGTATTTGCCGTCTAAAGAGATTGGTATTATTATTATTTCAACACCAAAGGGTGTTATGTCACATCGTGATGGAATAAGGGAGAAAATAGGTGGAGTAACCTTAGGTTACGTTTATTAATAGGGGTGAAGTGTTTGAAGGCTGCCTATATTCGTGAGGAAATTCAAATCCCTGATAAAGTGAAAGTCTCACTTGAGAATAATGTTCTTAAAGTTAAAGGGCCAAAAGGTGAAGTTATTAAGGACTTTAGTTATGCGAAGGGCATAAGAATTCAGCTTAACGAGGGAAAGATTATATTAGAGACTACATTTGCTGATAGAAGAAAGAAGGCTTTGCTTTATAGTATAATTGCTCATATAAAGAACATGATTACAGGTACTATAAACGGTTATAGATACTATCTTAAAGTAATTTCAACTCACTTTCCAATATCAGTAAAAGTTAGCGGAGATGAAGTGCAAGTCTCAAATTTAATAGGCGAGAAAAATATTAGACGAGCCAAGATTCTTCCTGGTGTAAAGGTAACTGTAAAAGGAGAAGATATAGTTGTTGAAGGTTCCGATATATATAATGTCGCTCAGACAGCCGCCAATATAGAATCCTCCACAAAAATAGTAGGTTATGATAGAAGGATATTCTCAGATGGTATTTATATTTACAAAAAAGAGGTGATAGGTCTTGAGCAATCAGACTAATGTGACTAAACCAGCTAAGAAAAATATGAAGTCTCCTGGAAAAGCGATAAAATTCCTTAGATTTGACTGGGATAAGTATTATAGAATAGGTAGACAAGAGAGATGGAGAAAGCCTAGAGGAATAGACAATGCTATAAGACTTGAGCTGAAAGGATATCAGCCAAAGGTAAAAATAGGGTATAGGACTGATAAGCAAATTAGAGGCTTACATCCATCTGGTTTAAGGCCTATTTTGGTAAAAAGTGTAAAGGATTTAGAGGCGTTCGCTAAAGGCAAGCAGGATGTGATAATCATAATAAGTTCAACAATAGGCTTAAGAAAGAGGATTGAGTTAATTAAGAAGGCTGAGGAGTTGGGCCTTAAAATCGCAAATAGGTGAAGAATATGCCTGAGTTTCAGTTACAAAGAAGACTAGCCGCAGATATAGCTGGAGTAGGATTAAATAACATAAAGTTTAATCCTGAAAGATTAGAAGAAGTTGAAGAGGCATTAACGAGAGAAGATATTAAAAAGCTCATCAAAGAAAGGGCTGTTATAGTAAATCCTAAGAGAGGAATAAGTAGTGGTAGGTTAAAGGAAAGGAAACATAAAAGGAGGTCTAAGGGTGAAGGAAGAAAGCATGGAAGCAGAAAAGGTAAAAGTGGTGCTAGGACAGGCGATAAGGAGATTTGGATTAATAAAATAAGAAAGATTCGTAGATATATAAGGTGGCTAAGGGATAATAACGTAATAGATAAGCATACGTATAGGTTACTTTATAAGAGAGCTAAAGGTAACTATTTTAAGAACCTTTCGGATGTGAAAAGTTATTTGAGGCAGATGGGTCATAAGGTGTAACAAATGACACAGGGACCTAATTATAGGATAAAGTTTAGAAGGAGAAGAGAAGGAAAAACAGACTATTATACGAGATATACTTATGTTATTAATAATGCAATAAGGTTTGTTCCCAGGTTAACTAATAAGTACGTAATAGTAAGTGTGAGTAAGTTTGATCAAAAAGGAGATATAATGATAGCTTATGCTCACTCTATAGAACTAGTAAAGAAATATGGTTGGAAAGGGGATACTAATAATACACCTGCAGCATATCTTACTGGTTATCTAGCAGGATTAAGAGCCGTTAAATCTGGTGTGAAAGCTGCTGTTTCAGATATTGGCTTATTTGTACCTGTAAAAGGAGGGAGGATATTTGCAGTGATTAAAGGTGCAATAGACGCGGGCTTAAAGGTTCCCGTTGGCGATTTAGGTAAATTGAAAGACAGAGTTAATGGCAGCCATATATCTGCCTATGCTCAAAAATTGAAAAATGAGAACCAAGAATTATACAATAAGCTTTTCAGTTCATACATTCAGAGGGGTCTTGACCCTGTCTTGCTTCCTCAACACTTTGAGGAAGTGTTAAATAAGATTAAGGAAAATGGTGGTAAGTGAGATGTCAGAGGAAGTTCCTGTTATCAAATTAGAGGATTGGAAACCGAGAACTAAAGTAGGGCAGCTTATCAAAGAAGGAAAAATTAATTCTATGAAGGAGTTATTCGAAAGGAATCTACCCATAGTGGAGCCTGAAATAGTTGATGTGTTATTGCCTAAGTTGAGATATGATATTGTGGATATTGGTATTGTTCAGAAACAGACTGATGCTGGTGAATTATCAAGGTATAAGGTTCTAATAGTGATGGGTAATATGGACGGATATATTAGTTATGGAACAGGAAAGGCGAAGCAGTTACGTGTGGCTATTCAAAAGGCCATAAGAGATGCCAAAATGAGAATTATACCAGTAAGAAGAGGATGTGGAAGCTGGGAGTGCACTTGTGGTGAGTCTCATAGTTTACCATTTATAGTTTCGGGAAAAGCTGGAAGTGTAGAAGTAACCTTACTTCCTGCTCCAAAGGGTACTGGATTAGTGGTTGGATCTGTTCTCAAAACTTTCTTATCTTTAGCAGGTCTAAAGGATGTTTGGTCTAGGACTAAAGGGTCAACATATACGCATGAAAATTTCATAAAGGCAGCATATATTGCATTATACAATACATATAGATTCGTAACACCTGTAGATTGGGGGAGAATGAAGTGAATGAACTGATAGGAGTAATTAGAATAAGAGGTTGGGCGGCAACTCCCTGGTATATTCAAGATACATTGAGTATGCTGAGATTAAAGAATGCATTTAATGCGATGATATATCCTAAAGATTCATCAATACAAGGTATGCTAAATTTAGTTTCATCATATGTTACATGGGGAGAGCTCAATGATGAAGGATTACGTTTATTGGTATCTAAACTGGAGATCTCTAGAGGTAAGAAAGTTAATGAAGAATATGTAAAGGACAAATTAAATGTAGATTTTCAAAGCTTTGTAGAGAGTATAAAAGACGGTAAGCTTAGATTGAATAAGCTTGATGAAATATTTAGTTTACCTATAAGGCTTCATCCACCTAAGGGAGGATTTAAAGGTAAGGTAAGCAGACCTTTTAGAGCTGGAGGAGAGTTTGGATATAGAGGAGATAAGATTAATGAGCTAATTAGGAGGATGGTATGATATGGTAGTGAGAAAAGAGAAGAAGAGCAGGAAGTATAGGGGTTATAGAACTCATGGTTGGGGAACAAAGGGTCAGCACAGAGATAGAGGCGCTCAGGGAGGTAGGCAAATAGGAATGCATAAGGAGAAGTGGTCATGGACGGTAAAATTTGGAGAGGGCTGGTATGGCAAGCATGGATTTAGGAATCCGACCTCGAAGTTGGTTAATGCTATTGGTCTTCGAAAGTTACAGGAGTATATCGATAATGATAAAATTAAAATAGAAGAAGAAAATGGTAAGAAGGTAGTTGATTTAGCCAAATATGGTTACGATAAATTGTTAGGAGGAGGCAATTTAAGGTTACCGCTAGTAATAAAAGTCGCTAAAGCTACTGAAAAAGCTAAAGAAAGAGTGAAAGAAATCGGAGGAGAAATTATATTAACCTCAAGTGAATAGGCTTTTTTAGATTATAATGGGTTTCATGGACTTTCTAGCCAAGATGGGAGAAAACCTTCCAGCGGTTTCTAAGCCGAAAGATAAGCCTACATTAACTAGAAAACTTTTATGGACATTTATAGGATTGATAGTATACTTATTGATGGCGTCAATTCCTTTATATGGTGTTACCTCTTCTAATTCTTTTCTAAGTAACTTTTTAGCACAACAGATAATTTTTGCCTCATCACAGGGTACACTTGCGCAACTTGGAATAGGTCCTGTAATTACTTCAGGTTTAATAATGCAGATACTTGTTGGTTCTAAACTAATAAATGTAGATTTAACAACTCAAGAAGGGAAATCTAAATTTACACAGGCAGAAAAAGCATTGGCGCTAATTTTTATTATAGTGGAGTCTTCTTTATTCGGATATGTTTTTACTAGGGCTACAAGTAATATATTACTACCTATAATAGTGGTTGTCCAGCTAATAATTGCAAGCTACATTATACTCTTGCTTGACGAGATGATACAAAAAGGTTGGGGACTAGGATCTGGTGTAAGTTTGTTCATAATGGCAGGAATTATGAAAGTGATATTTTGGAACATGTTTGGAATAGTCTCCGTACAGAGTCAGAACTTACCTGTAGGTTTCTTCCCTCTATTAGTAAGTTATATCACATCGGGAAGGAACTTACAAGAAATAGTCCTAAATACAAGCTCTACGACTCCATATCAACCAGATTTAATTGGTTTGATAGCTACTGTTGGTTTAACTATCCTGATAGTATATTTGGTTAATACTAACATTTACATTCCCGTTACAACTCAAAGATTAAGGGGAATAAGAACAACAGTTCCACTGAACTTTCTATATGTAAGTAGCATACCTGTTATATTTGTAAGCGTGTTAGGTGCTGATATTCAACTTTTTGCATCTTTAGCAAATTCCATTTCAAATTCAGCCTCAGGAATACTTACAGATATTGCTAACGCATTTTTCTTCCCGCCGCAGGGAGTTCCTCATAGTGTATATGCTTTAGTAGTAGATCCAGTAGGAGCAGCAATATATGCTGCAGTATTTATTGTTCTCTCAATAGTTTTCGGTATGTTATGGATAGATGTTGCAGGATTAGATCCTAAGACACAGGCTGAGCAAATGATTAGATCCGGTATAGAAATACCTGGAATGAGAACTAATCCAAGGATAATAGAGGGGATATTAAGCAAGTATATATATGCATTGGGCTTCTTTAGTTCTTTAATTGTAGGTTTAATTGCTGTAGTAGCAACTTTCTTGGGTACTTATGGTACAGGTGTAGGTCTATTATTAGCTATTACCATAGCTATGCAGTACTATAACTTATTAGCGT
Organism: Sulfolobus acidocaldarius DSM 639; assembly: GCF_000012285.1. NCBI lineage: Archaea > Thermoproteati > Thermoproteota > Thermoprotei > Sulfolobales > Sulfolobaceae > Sulfolobus > Sulfolobus acidocaldarius. The sequence continues at coordinate 463,301 of NC_007181.1, read as the reverse complement.
ATGAGAGAACATTAGAGATGTATCCATTGTTAAAGAGAATTGTGGGTGAGTAAGGTATGAAGATTGGTATTGTAACTGGAATTCCTGGTGTAGGGAAAAGTACTGTCTTGGCTAAAGTTAAAGAGATATTGGATAATCAAGGTATAAATAACAAGATCATAAATTATGGAGATTTTATGTTAGCAACAGCATTAAAATTAGGCTATGCTAAAGATAGAGACGAAATGAGAAAATTATCTGTAGAAAAGCAGAAGAAATTGCAGATTGATGCGGCTAAAGGTATAGCTGAAGAGGCAAGAGCAGGTGGAGAAGGATATCTGTTCATAGATACGCATGCTGTGATACGTACACCCTCTGGATATTTACCTGGTTTACCGTCATATGTAATTACAGAAATAAATCCGTCTGTTATCTTTTTACTGGAAGCTGATCCTAAGATAATATTATCAAGGCAAAAGAGAGATACAACAAGGAATAGAAATGATTATAGTGACGAATCAGTTATATTAGAAACCATAAACTTCGCTAGATATGCAGCTACTGCTTCTGCAGTATTAGCCGGTTCTACTGTTAAGGTAATTGTAAACGTGGAAGGAGATCCTAGTATAGCAGCTAATGAGATAATAAGGTCTATGAAGTAATTGTGTGAACTTCTATGATAACAATTTTTTACATAATTGGTATATCTTTCGTTTTAAATATGATAGTCTATTTGGCATACAGGTTCTATCTTCAATCGAGGATGAAGAGTACTATTGAATATATTAAGAAGTATGAACAAAGAATTTCTTCTATTTCTTCTCCTAAAAGGAGAAGTAAAGCTATGAAGAGTGTTTCAAAAGAATTAAACGTATATGAATCTAAGCTTCGTGGCTACATGTTTTTGCAATCTATGCTTATGATGGCCACTTACATAGTGGGGTTATTCCTCATTTTATACTTGATAGTGCCACCATATGTATATTTTCCCTATGAGTCACCATTAACAGCTGCTGTAGGCGGTAAACCAGCTATAAGTACATTAATTGTTTACATAGTATCATTTTTGGTATTTACTCCTCTATCGTTGAGAAGACCAAAGCTTATTTAAGCTATAATCTGAACATTTTATTATGCCTTCACCACAACAAAGATCAGGGTCATTTAGGAAAGTCTTTGTTAAGCTACCCTCTGGGAAATCAACGATACATTATGAAAGAAGAAAAGACAATATTGCACGCTGTGGTATGTGTAAGAAACCATTAAATGGCGTGAAAAATAATTATACGTATAAATATAGCAAGACGGAGAAAAGACCAGAAAGGGTTTATGGCGGATACTTATGTCATAAATGCCTAGAATCTCTAATTAAAATGACTATAAGAGGGATTTCATGAAAATTATAATAAGTGGTCCGCCTGGTAGCGGTAAATCTTCTGTAGCAAAAATATTATCATCAAAGCTTTCAATTAAATACGTATCAGCGGGTTTAATTTTTAGAGATCTAGCTAAGCGGATGAACATAGATATTGTAAAATTAAATAAGTTAGCTGAAGACGATTTCGAAATAGATAAAAAAATAGATTTAGAGATGTTCAAATTAATTAAAAGTCAAGACAATGTAATAATCGAGTCCCATATAGGAGGTTGGTTGTTTCATAATCTATCTGATCTCTCTATATATTTAAGGGCTCCTCTTGATGTTAGAGCCAAGAGAATAGCTAGCAGAGATCATATTTCTGAAGACGAGGCAATAATTCAAATTATAAAACGTGAGAGGAGTCATAGGGAAAGGTTTTTGAGATATTATGGTATAGACATATTAGACTTGTCGGTTTTCGACCTAGTAATAAATACAAGCTACTTATTACCGGAGGATGTTGCAGATATCATATTAGGAGTTATCTCACGTAAAAACTTACACTCGGCTCTGTCCCATTGATTTATTAAATATTTATCCTGAATGATAAATGACCCTTGTAACCTTTATTGAAAATTTAACAAGTACAGTTACAGAGATAGGTTGGAGTTTATTTATATTGGCATGGGCTATAGGTTGGGCTCTTAGAGGATCGCCTATACCTATTTTCAGGATAAAAAGAGGAGGACAAGACTTATTAGAAGACGCTATAATAGCTGCGTTCTTTCTCGCAATAGGAAGTACGATATTCTATCTAATATCTTATATAGCTTCTCAGGTGTCATGAATGCTAAATCCTTTTCAACTTTTATTTTATTCACAGTTATTAGCGTCATTGACTTATTTTATTGGTGCTGCAATTTACGCATTACCAGTACCTGTATACGGTGTAAAAAAATGGGCACCGAGACTGATTACTGACTCAATTTACGTAGTTGTATGGAATTCTATATATTTAGGTGTTCTATTGTTCCTTGGGGAATTACTCTCTCTTCTCGGTGTTACCTGGGACGGCTATTTTAGTTGGTTAAACAATATTCTATACATAGAACAATCTCTCTATCTAATGGTTAAAACAATATTAACTGCCAGTAATGCAGTACCTGAAGTTTCAGCTTTAATTCAAGTAGTACCATTTGGTGCTCTTCTAACTGTAATCACTTCTGCACTAACATTTACTTCAACGCTTATAGCTGTCTCTAAAATAGTATATCAATACGTGGCTGTGTTTATTGCGACAGGAGTATTATTTTTGTCCATACCATTTAGAATAGGAAGAAGTGTAGGTGGTGCCTTTATAGGAAGTGGTATAGTCTTTTATGTAGGTTTACCATATTTGCCTCAATTTCTAGCAGCTTTCCAAATGCTTCCTACACAAGAACTGAACACTCCTCCACAGAATGCCAGTGCAATTATTGATTATTATGTGCATGTAGTACCATCTATCATTACATCTCTCGTAATAGGTCCCGTTATTTATATTTTTATACTAGTAGGCTTTAGTATGGGCGTTGCTAGTCTAGTATCAGGCTACGGTAGTAGATTACCATTAATAATTGACGTATTTTAGGAAACGGTGAGAACAATGAAGTCTTATCTTTTAGTCAGTATGTTATTACTTTTAAATTCAATACTAGTGTATATTTACACTAAAAACGTTCAAATTTTAGTAAGTGGTATAACTGTAGCTGTTATAATTTATATAGTCGTAAAAATTATCTTTGAGCGGTTTGTTCACCAGTAGAAGCTTTTTTCTTAGCTTCTTTCTTTACTTCCTTTGTCATAAATAATGTTGTTCTTTGTCTTCCACCCATATTTCCTCGATAATGTTAAATGCATATAAAGTTTATATAATTTATGACTCGATTCGAGTTCTTTGATCACACTGCAGATATAGGAATAATAGCATATGGTAGAAGTTTAGAGGAGGCATTTGAAAGCGCAGCACTAGCCGTTTTTGAAGTTATGACTGATACAAGTAAAATAGAATATAAGGTGGAGGTAGAGATAGAGGAGATAGGTTCAGATTTAGAGAACTTATTATATAGGTGGATAGAAAGTTTACTCGTATATTATGATTCAGATTTACTTTTATTTGGTAAATTTAAGGTTAGTATAGATTTAAACAATATGACCCTCAAGGGCAAAGCATATGGTGAAAAGTTCAATCCTGAAAAACATGAAAGGAGAACTGTAGTGAAAGCAATGACATACCATGAGATGCTGATAAGTCAGAACGATGGAACTTATATTTTAAGATTTGTTGTTGATATTTAATTTATCGGAACATGATGTGCAAAAGTATTTGCCTTTTTTATCTACATCCTCTACTGAAACACTGAAGTTCATAACACATTCCTTATTATTACAATGACCTAATCCTAAGGTATGACCTAATTCATGTGTAACTTCCTTTAGAGTTCTCTCTATATACAGACTTGAGTTAATTACTCTACCATAAAATTCCTCCTTTAATCTGGATAGAAAAACTAAACCATATTTTTTCGTAGAAAGACCAAAGACAAAATTAAGACCATCTGAAAAACCATCTGCTTCTCCTATACCTATAACGGCATCGTAAGGGTATCTTTCAAAGGTTAGTTTAACTAACTGTAATAATTTATCAGCATTATACTGCCATCTTTCCCAATTAAATAACTCAGCATTCAAATGAAAAATTTCCTCATTTACTTCAACCTCAAATCCCATATTCATTAGATGTGTTCTTACACTATTTACTATCAGATTATCTAGGTTGGTAAGTCTAATTAGCAAAACTTTATACACGCTGAGCACCTAGAATCTGGTTAAAAAGGTATTCAAACAATTACTTAAAAAATTAGTGTAGGGGCCTCTGGAGACCCTATTTCACTGTAATCCCCCATGATTAGGGAATCTCTATAGGGTGTCGCCCGACCCCTTAAGATAAAATAATAACCAATAAACCTATAAAGTCATATGTAAATAATAATAATGCCGCCGTAGCTCAGCCCGGGAGAGCGCCCGGCTGAAGTTTTTAATACTCGCAGTGACCGGGTTGTCCGGGGTTCAAGTCCCCGCGGCGGCATCACGGCTTATACTTTATTACATACTTATTTCAGTATTTCCAGCGGTCATCATCTATCATGCGACCCTCTTTTCATCATTAAAGGTTAAATAGGCTTGAAAAAGATATTAATATTGCGGCCGTCGTCTAGTCTGGATTAGGACGCTGGCCTCCCATTCTTTAGAGTGGAAAGCCAGCAATCCCGGGTTCGAATCCCGGCGGCCGCATTCATACTTCTCTAGATGAGATAAGGGTATTTACTGTTTCTAATCACTTTTTAATATCTCCTTTATGAAGTTTTAAAATATGAAGACCATAATAAGGGGAGGAATAGTACTAGGTGCTGAAAAACCTTTGAAGAAGATTTACATAGGTGTGGATAGATCAAAGATAGATGTCGTAAGTCAAGAGGAGCCCATTGGTTATGAGGACGCGGAGTTGAATGTGGGAGGATGGGATAGGTTAGTTGCACCGGGTTTCATTACTTTGCATACTTACATTTCTCTATACCCATTTAGATACAGGATATTCTCTGGTAGGATAAATGCTAACAGTTTAATGTCTACGATGTCTCAGTCTGATGTATACTATTTTGCATTACTTGGTGCATATCATTTAATGAGAACAGGGGTTACAACAGTTGTATTTAGTGATAGATATAATGATAATGTTGCAAGGGCTGTGATAAATGTAGGGCTAAAGCCTATAATCGCAGTTCCTGTTGGCTGTAATAACTCGCCTGAAAATTGGGAAAAAGAGTTTAGAATATTATACAATAGATGGAGTCATGAAGGTTCAAATAACGTTATATTACGTTTATGTGAACCTCAGGATTCAATTGAAGTCTTTGAAATAGCTAGAGAATATAAGATACCTGTACTCGTTGACAGACACGTAGATTTAAGTCAATTCAAGGATATCCCAAACACGGTTATAGCACTAGGAGGAGGTGGGAGAGGAGATTTTGACACAGTTAAAAACAATAATCTGAAATTAAGTTTCACTCCATCATTTGAAACATCTATATTTCCACTCAGTGAACTTAAACCTTCTATGGCTTTAGACTTAGTTCCAAATTTCGATTTAAGACATGAAATGTCCGTTGCAGTTAACAGATTATTACTTACTTCTGAAGAGGCGTTTAAGGCTGTAACTGAATGGGGTTATAAGCAATTGAATATAAACGCAGGAGTATTTCTGAAAGATTCGTCAGCAGATATAATTGTGCTTGAATTCAGGGAGCCACCCTCATTCCCATTAGATTATGCATCTCCATACGATAATCTAGTTTACGGTGGCTATAATATTGAGACAGTTTTCGTGAATGGTGAGGCAGTTTTAGATGGTGGTGTGCCATTAAATGTAGGTTTAAAGGATGTAGAAGAAGCCATAAAGAGGGTCGAAGAAATTGATAAAAAAGTTGGCGAGAGACTTAGGAGTTTGGAAAAAAGTTGAGATCTTAGGAGATATAGCATTAATTGGAATTCCATTTAATGAAAATCTTGAGGAAGTTAAGAAATACGCAGAGCAAATTATGCAGAATATCAATTATGTGAAAAGTGTCTGGGGTAGATATAGAGATATAAATGGAGATTATAGATTATCAACGACCATTCATTTAGCAGGTGAAAGACGAAGTGAAACGATATATAGGGAGAACGGTTGTAAATTCGCTCTCGATGTAACGAAGGTATTTTTCTCCTCTAAATTATCCTACGAGCATTTGCGAGTGGCAAGGTTGGTAAAGCCGGGTGAAACAATTATAAACATGTTTTCAGGATTCGGTCCTTTTTCAATTATCTCGAGTATTTTAGGAAAACCCAGCGTAGTCTATTCTATAGATATTAATCCTTATGCTTACTATTATATGATGGTTAATGTGGACTTGAACAAAACATTTAATGTAATACCAATTTACGGAGATGCTTTTAAGAAAATTTATTCGTTGCCAGTTGCAGATAGAATAATATCTCCATTGCCTGAAAGGTCTTATGAAGCTTACAAAGTAGCTATCGAAAGGCTTAGGAAGGATGGTGTTCTGCATTTATATGACGAGGTGTCAGTTAATGAAAACGAAGATCCTGTGGAAATAGCTAAACGAAAGTACCCTAATGTCGAATTCGCAAGGGTCGTAAGAAGCGTTAATCCAAAGACCTATCATGTTGTCCTAGATATTAGAAAGTAAATTGTGCTTATCTTAAACATTTTTATATGTATAGTCTTATTTAAATCCGATCAGATTGCTTAAGGATGAAATATTGGAGCTACTTAAATCTGGAAGAATAGATTATGTTAGAGTGGTGTTTGTAGATATACTTGGAAATGTAAGGGGTCGCTCCCTGAGAAGAGCAGAATTTGAAAAAGTTCTAAATGAGAGGGGAGTCGAATACTCTGAATCATTGATTCTACTTGACTACAGAGATGAACCTATAAGATCAACATATGCGGATATGTTTGCACAGGCAGATTTAGCCACATTTAGTGTAATCCCTTATCTAGAAAGAACAGGTAGAGTATTAAGCTATTTAACACAAATCGATGGGTCCCCTCATCCCTTATGCTCAAGATCCTTATTAATTAAAGGAATACAGAAGTTGGAAGAAGTAGGTTTAAAGTTACAAGTTGCATTCGAGCCAACATTCTATCTGATAAAGTTTAAGGATAGTAGAGCGGTTCCCGCAGACGAAGCTAGAGCATTTTCCTTAGAAGGCTTAATGGAGGAACAAAACCTATTAAAAGATCTCATAAAAAATCTCGGAAGTAGTAACATAAAAGTACAATCAGTAAATAAACACTATGGTCCTGGTCAATACGAAATCACATTTTCATTGAGCGATGTATTGGAAGCTGCAGACTCTTTAATATTCGCAAGGGAAACTATAAGAGACACAGCTAGATTGTATAATGCTTATTCGACATTTATGCCAAAACCATTTAGGAACTATCCTAGCAGTAGCATGGATATTTTCCTTAAAATACTAGACAAGGATAACAATCCGGTGGGAGTTGACGCAAATGATAGTAAAGGTCTAGGGTTAAGTAAGATATTATATAATTTTATTGCAGGTATAATAGAACACTTACCGTCCATAATTGCTATAGCTTCACCTACAATCAATTCCTATAAGAGGTTTAAAGAGGTAGTTACTCCTACAATTATGGGAGTAGGCACAGAAAGACACTTTGTTCTAAGGATACCAGTGACATACAAGGATTATGGTATCATAGAGTTTAGGCTAGCAGATCCTTTAGCGAATCCTTATCTACTACTATCATCCCTAATATTTTCAGGTATAGATGGGATAGAGAGAAACTTAGATGTGGAAGTAAATCAAAGCCTTGGTATACTTCCTACGAGTTTGAGGGAAGCGGTAAAGAGTTTAGATAAAGATACAAAATTAAAATATAATTTAGGTCAGGAGATCATAAATACGTTTGTTGAATTAAAGAACAAAGAAATAGAGGATTATGAGGGCGAAATTACTGATTGGGAAATTAATGCGTATCTTAAGTCTGGTTGGTAAAATAAATGAGGGCAGCAGTTCTTGAAGAATATAAAAAACCACTGAGAATATCAGAGGTTGACTCTCCTTCAATAAATGAGAGCTCTGAAGTTTTATTACAAGTGACGGCAACTGGATTATGCCATGGAGATATACATATAGCTATGGGAGAATGGGATTCTCAGATTCAGGTAAATCTTCCCATAATACTTGGTCATGAAGTTGTTGGAAGAGTACTTCAAAGCAACCATGATAAAATTAAGAAAAATGATCTAGTTTTAGTATATAACGCCTTTGGTTGTAAAAATTGTAAATACTGTAAATTTAAAGAGTATCAATTTTGTGAAAAAGTGAAAGTTATAGGAGTAAACCTTAACGGAGGATTTGCTGAATATGTCAAAATTCCTGATGGCGACAATCTGGTTAGGGTTAATACCTCAGATCCAATAAAGTTAGCACCTCTTGCCGATGCTGGGTTGACTGCTTATAATAGTGTTAAGGATTTAGAAGAGAATTCTAAAGTCCTGATAATAGGAACTGGTGCCGTAGCACTGATAGCTTTACAGCTTTTGAAGCTAAAAAATGTGGATGTTACAGTAATTGGTGAGAATCAACTAAAACTTGATAGTGCAGAAAAATTAGGTGCAGATGAAGTTATATCAATTAAGCGAGAAGAAGATAGTTATCTTTCTCTGCTCCCAGGGAAGAAATTCGATTATATTTTAGATTATGTAGGCTCAACGAGAACCTTAGCCGAATCACCCTGGCTCTTGAATAAAAAAGGCGAATTAAGAATAATTGGGGAATTTGGTGGAGTCCTTAGAGCGGAAGAACAATTACTAGTTCTTAGAGGTTTAAGAATACGAGGGATACTTTATGGTAGCCTTCAAGATCTAAAACATATTTTAGATATTTATTTAAAGGGTAAGATTGATACACTTACCACGGTGTATAAGCTAGAGGATATAAATGAGGCTATTACTGATGTAACTGAAGGTAAGGTAGTAGGAAGGGCAGTTATTGTACCCTAAAAAGGAAGGGACTGCTTCCCTTTATTTCGCCTTTAATATCAATGAATTTTCTTATGACTTTCTCATTCGTTATTGAATGTAAGGTTAATTTTGACGCCGTATATTCGCCTTGATATAGACTGGCATACAGCATTAACATATCACCCATATGGCTATCGAAGGCTGCATTGGTCTTAAGCTCCTCTAAAAGTTTTAGAGCAGCTTCTTCTCCTACAGTTTCTGCTCTTTTACCCCTCTCACCTAACGCATCAGCTCCAATTATCCCGTACTTACCTATTGCAGATAGACATATACCACTCCCTTTACTTATTTCACCTTCTCTAACATCTAACCGAATATCTATTTTATCCTTAAGTCTTCTAAGGATTTTCTCTGCAGATGATTTTTGTCTGTCTGCTATATGCACAGGTAAAGATGAAACATGAGATATGCCTACAAATCCTTCCAACTGTCCAAATTCAGTTATAGAAAAGCGTTGTGGCTCTCCCCTTACGTTACTTATTCTGATTTCTCCTCCTCCCTCTGGATAATGTCCTCTCTTTATTAATTCTACATTAAAACTTATACCAATTCTCTCTAAAACTTTGCTGAACACTAACCTTATGTAATCAATTGAGGGTGATTTTGGTACATCTGTACCACCTTTGATTGTTACAGTAAGTTTTCTGTTCAAAAGGAGTGGTAGGATTGTTTGAAGTATTAATGTCGTACTTCCCGCAGTGCCTATATCAAAGACGAAGTCTCCCTTTTCTTGTATATCACCAGGACTAAATATTAGCTCTGTTGAGCCTACGTAATCTCCTTTTACCGTGGCATTTGTTAATATTTTTACAGCATTTACTGCAGTTAGATGTTGTCTTTGTAAGCCGGGTTTAGGTCTGTTAGCTCTAATATTATATATTCTGAAGGGTTTTTTAGTAAGGGATGATAAAGTTAATGAGGTTCTAAGTATCTGTCCACCACCCTCTCCAAAGGAACCATCTATCTCTATCATTGGGGTGAATAATAATGAATGTGAAAATAAAACCTGTCGTGAACATACTAGGAGTAGAGGAATTAATAATATTGCCTATAACTAGGAATAGGGAATATCTACTATCACTAAATTTTTATGAGGATGTTCCAGGAGGACGAATGGCTAGACTTGTATTGGTGTTGGATAAATATAATGAGATAATGAATGATATAACTGCTATTAAAGGAAAGAAGGCAGTGGTTGAAGTGAGTGCTATTAAAGAAGACATGGATAAACTATCAAAGATAATACATATAGATAATAGGTCAGTTACAGATAGGATACCATTTTACTTCGATATAGAGATATTAAAGGACGTTGATACTTCTCAAAGGGGAGTAAGAGGTTTTATAAATTACGTTTACGCGTACGGAAATCCTGATTTAAGCAAAATCCTTAACTCGTTGCAATTAAATGTCGAAGAAATCAGATAAATTTGTCTTATTGATTATTATGTTATCTAATTTTACTCCTATTCTTCGTACATTTCTTCTTTTATCTCTGACCAGCAACTCTCTAAGTAAATCCTCAGCAACTTTATAAGCATTATCTATAGATATTCCATGCTTAAACTTTTTTCCCTTACTTAGAATATCTAGATCTTCCATAATAGCTATAACAGTTATTCTCATTGGAATACCATTAACCTTATTGTATGCTTCATTAATAGCCTTCTTTAGGTAGGGTAATATAACCTTCACATCTCTTGTGTTATAGGGTAAAGTTAAATATCTTCCATGAGGAATTTTACTTTTATTTTCTACAGGTTCACTATATTTATTCTGAGCTAACTTTAGTAGATATAAGGCTTTTGCTTTTCCGGTAATCTTCTCAAGTTCATTGTAATTTTTACTTAGAATATCTCTCAATTTCTGTATGCCTAATTCATTTAGTCTCCTAGCCAAAACACTTCCTATTCCCGGAATTTCGTCAATATCCAATTCATTCAAAAAATCTTGTACTTCTGTCGGTCTAATTACACCAAGACCATTAGGTTTGCTTTTGTCAGCAATTATTTTTGCCAAAATTTTGTTAGGTGCGACTCCGACAGTGACTGTTATTTTTTCTTTCTCAAGTATCTCTTGCTTTATTTTCCTAGCTAATTCTATTCCATTTTCAAAGTTTCCTTCTACTTTATTAGTTACGTCTAAGTAAGCCTCATCTATACTGGCTACTTCAATTTTATCAGCATGTTTGTTTAACAAGTTCATTATCCTATTTGAGAATGCCTCATAAATCGGTTTTCTCATAGGCACATATATTGCGCTAGGTGCAATCTGCATAGCTTTTATGATAGGCATTCCCGCCTTTACTCCTAATTTTCTTGCCTCATAATTCGCGGTGGCTACAGCCCCACTCGTTTTGGTTCTACCGGAATATACGCAAACTACCAGTGGTTTTCCCTTATATTGTGGGTTTAATACTTCCTCTACTTGTGCGAAGAAATAATCAAAATCAACGAATATCACTATCATTTACATTTAGTATTTGGTGTATAAGCATTTAAGGCATTCATAACTTCCTCTCTAGTGGGAGAATTTATCCCTCCTATTCTCATTACTTTTAGTGCAGAGGCAGTTACAGCGAATCTAAGAGTATCCTCTATTGAGTATCCCTGCACATACGCATAATTAAATGCGGCGTCAAAAACATCTCCAGCACCTGTTGTATCTAAAACAGTTTGAACTTTATATGGCTCGCAATAGCACTCTTCATTTTCTGATATTACTTTAGCTCCCTTCGATCCCATTTTTATTACGATCAATCGTGCTTTAAGACTTTCTATCTTAACCTTAGTGCTTTCCCTCTCATTCAAATATATTATATCTGCATTCCCAAAATTTTCAGGAATTTTTGAACTATTTGGACCTGGATCATAAGTTATAAGTTTAGCGTAAGGATCCCTAACAACAATATCCGGAGAAATTGAAGCAAAATGTATAACATCAAATAGCCCGAAGACTTTCTTTATATCCTCTTTATCAAGGAGAATTGAAGAGCCTAGCTTCCTGACCATTGAAATGCTTCCGTTATCTCTCAAAAATATTAATGCCATGCTCTGTGGTAAGTTTGTTTCCTCTACGTAATCAAGTCCTACTCCCATTTCTGCTATCCTTTCTAGTACATAAGACACAAGTGAATCTTTGCCTATCTTAGATAAAATCTTAATACTGTGACCAAATTTGTTTATAGCTACAGCATAATTAACTGCTGCTCCACCTGGTAAAATTTCTAGTGTATCTGTTGTTTCAAACTCATCGATATCAGGTATTTTGTTAATCTTAGCTATAATATCAATGTTTATCCTGCCTACTGACAAGTGAAGTGGTTTCATTCCTACCTACCTCTCAGTTAGCCGCCACATCCTCACAATTCAGACCCAAAGATCGTCATCACTTAAGTAAATTTCAAAAATCCACTCTTTTATATAATTTATGGAATGGCCCAGATAAGAGAGATTAAGAAAATAGAAAGGGAAAAAGCAAGTATACACAGTCATATAACTGGTTTAGGTTTAGACGAGAAGGGTAAAGCAAAGTTCATTGCAGATGGTCTAGTAGGACAAGTTGAAGCCAGAGAGGCATCTGGTATAGTGGTTCAGTTAATTAGACAAGGTAAAATGGCAGGTAAGGGAATACTTTTCGTAGGTCCACCAGGAACAGGAAAGACAGCATTGGCTGTAGCCATTGCAAAAGAGCTAGGAGAGGATACCCCATTTACCACTATAAATGCCTCTGAGGTTTATTCTACAGAGCTCAAGAAAACTGAGATACTAACGCAAGTTATTAGAAAGTCAATGGGAGTTAGGATAAAGCAGAAAAGAACAGTCTATGAAGGTGTAGTTAAGGACGTCAAACTTAAGGTAGCCAGAAGTAGGTACAATCCATATTACGTTTCTCCGAGAGAAGCACAGATCGTTTTAAGTACTAAGGACGATGAACGAACCTTAAATGTTGGTGATGCAATTGCTGAACAGTTCATGAAATTGAATGTAAAGAAAGGTGATGTAATATGGATAGATGCTGAAACCGGTGAAGTTACAAAGGTAGGAAGAGCCAAGGGGTTTGAAGGTGCAAAGAGCTATGATATTGAAGTTGTTAGACAAGTTGATATTCCTACAGGCTCTATTAAGAAGGAAAAGGATATAACTATTACAGTAACTCTTCATGATTTAGATCTTAATCTAGCTGCGCAATCAATTTCAATTACCGCATTATTTAGCTTTTTCACTGAGAGAGAGATAAACCAAGATATAAGAAAGCAAGTTGATAGGCTTGTTAAAGATATGGTAAACAGAGGAGATGCAGAACTGGTACCCGGAGTACTATTCATTGATGATGCTCATATGCTCGATATAGAAGCGTTCTCGTTCTTGACGAAGACCTTGGAGTCAGAACTAGCTCCAATCCTAATACTAGCTACTAACAGAGGTATAACAAAGATAAGGGGCACAGATATAGAATCTCCTCATGGAATTCCGTTAGATCTGCTAGATAGATTATTGATTATTCAGACCAGACCATACAATGAGAGTGAGATAAGAGAAATAGTAAAGATTAGGGCTAACGAGATAGACGTAAAACTTGATGAAGATGCAATAGTCTTACTAACAAAGTTAGGAGTAGAAAACAGTTTAAGATATGCGGTTCAACTTATAGAACCGGCTTACATTGTAGCCCAAAGGAAAGGGAGGGAGAGTATTAAATCTGAAGATATAGAAGAGGTCTCAAAATTATTTAGTGATAGTAAGAGAAGCGTAAAATATGTAAAGGAATATGAGAATCTATTATTGAAATGATGAATGGTCGACGGAACGGACCTATGAAGAATTGTTGCCGGACTGACAAACTGTGTATAATTTCTTTTGAATTATATCATTTAATATTCGATAAGTCATACCCCATATTCTATAGTTCTCGTAATAAAAAGCCTTATCTCCTGGCTTTAAGTCAGATATCCTAATCCAAATTGCTTTTTCAAGTTCTTCTTCTTGAACTATAGGCTCAAGTTCCTCCTCAACACAGCTTATGTATGCTGATACTTTCATATCAGGCGCATTATTAGGTGAGTATATACCAACTCTTATTAGATTCCTAGGCTTTATTCTAACTTCCTCATAACATTCTCTTATGGCAGTACTTTCACATTCCTCGTGGTCTTCTCTCCTTCCTCCAGGTAAAGCCATATGTCCGCTCCATGGATCACCGGGTTTCTCCTTTCTCTTTATTATTAGAATTTTTCCTACCTTCGAGATTAAAGCTACTACTGCAGCTTTACAATCTTCCATACTCTTTATTGCTCATCAAAAAGTAAATTCTTTTGCCATTCCATTCTTCCTTTTCTTCAGGATAATCTGATCTAAAATGTACACCTCTACTCTCTGATCTTATTAACGAAGCCAATCCAATCATATGGGATATGATAGCTTCGTTAGTTGAATGACGTCGATAAACTTCTATTGCCTTCCTAATCGCTTCTTCATTTCTTACAATTCCTAAACTTTCCCAGTTTATTTTCTGTATATCTCTCACATTAATTGTATTCTCGTCACGAGTCTCTCTAACCTGTAATTCATAAGTTATCCCACCAGATGCTTGTACTCCTTCCCAACATTCGTCAACATAATTTTGTAAGTTAAATCCAAAGACTAAAGATTCTAATAAGGAGTTACTAGCTAATCTATTTGCTCCATGTAATCCTGAATCGCTTACCTCACCAATTGCGTATAAATTTTCCACATTTGTCTCACCCTTGAGGTTAACACGTAAACCACCTATTGTGTAATGGGCTCCAGGGAAAATAGGTATTAAGGAGCTTTGATGGTCATATCCATGCCTTCTGAGATAATTAGATAAGGTAGGGAAGTTCTTTTCAAAATCCTCTATCTTACTTAAATCCATATATATCTTATGTCCATTTATCATTTCAAAATAGATAGCTCTGGCAATAATATCCCTAGGGGCTAGTTCACCCCTCTCATCATACTTATATAAGAATCTTTCCCCTTTTTCATTTACGATTATACCACCTTCTCCCCTTAAAGTCTCTGAGAGAAGGAATGCTTCGCCATCTAAACTTGTAACAGTTGGATGGAATTGAATAAATTCCATATCACTTACTAAAGCACCGGCTTTGAACCCTAGAGCAATACCCTCTCCTAAATTAGTTTCCTTGTTAGAAGTATAAGCAAATAAGTAACCATAACCGCCTGTTGCTAGAACTAATTTGTCTATGTTTTCTATTCTACCTCTATTTCTGGTGGCAAACCCATATACCTTGTTATTCTTCGATAGAATAAGTGTTAATTCATCTATTACGATAGGTATATGCAAATCTAAAGCTTTCTTATATAGAAAGTTCCAAATCTCTCTACCTGTCTCATCCCCCTTATGTAGTACCCTTCTAGAGGAATGCCCTCCCTCGAGTCGTAAATCTTTATCAAAATTAAAGCCTAATTTTTGAAGAATTTCGACAACTTTCAGACCCTCCCTTACAACATATTCCACAATCTTGTAATCACATAGATTTTTACCAACTCTTAATGTATCTTGTATATGTTTTTCTGCACTGTCATCAACACCTAGTGGAACTGCTATACCTCCTTTAGCTATAGGCGTAGAACCGCCATCTATCTTCTTGGTTATAATGGTTACTTTATGTCCTGCTAATTTTAGGGATATAGCTGATGATAATCCGGCTATACCAGAGCCTAGAATATAGATCAATTAGACCGAACATAAGTTCGGA
Organism: Sulfolobus acidocaldarius DSM 639; assembly: GCF_000012285.1. NCBI lineage: Archaea > Thermoproteati > Thermoproteota > Thermoprotei > Sulfolobales > Sulfolobaceae > Sulfolobus > Sulfolobus acidocaldarius. The sequence goes on along the minus strand of NC_007181.1, from coordinate 447,559 downwards.
CAAGGGATATAAAAGTTTTAATTTTAGCAAGAAATTAATAGACCGTGAAAGTTGCTGTAATATATTTTGGTGGTCAATACAACCATTTAATAGTAAAAGACCTGAAATATCTTGGATTAGAAGCAGTAGCAATAACTCCTGATAAATCAGTTGAAGAATTGAAGGAATTTGATTCTGTTGTATTTGGAGGAGGTCCCTATTCAGTTATTAATGAGTTAGATAAGATGGGATTTGCACCAGATTATGTCAAAAGTCTGAATGTGCCGAAGTTGGGAATATGTCTAGGTCATCAACTAATAGCAAAGGTCCTAGGTGGCGAAGTTAGGAAAGCCAATAAACCAGAGTATGGTCTAACTACAGTTAATATAGTGGATGAAGATACGATACTTAGAGGATTAAAACCTAGTATAAAAGCATGGGAAAGTCATAATGATGAAGTTGTGAGACCTCCATCAGGTTTCAGAATTCTGGCTAGTAGTGAGAACGCCAAAGTTCAAGCAATGGTAAATAATGACAACTCAATTTTTGGAGTACAGTTTCACCCTGAAGTAAAACACACAGAAAAAGGAATTGAAGTATTTAAAAACTTCATTAAGATATGTAGGAAATAATGATTGAAAAATTAGTCATAAATAGGCTTTTGCAGTTACTTGAGGAAGATCTTTATCCTGAGGATATTACAAGTAGAGTAATTAGAGGTGTGAAAGTAAAAGGAATAATATTTTCGAAGGAGAATAAAAGCATCTTGGCAGGCAACAAGTTTATAATACCATTTCTAGAGTATTTAGGTTTAAAGGTAGATTATTATAGAAAAGATGGAGAATTATTTAGTAAAGGGGAGAACATATTGATTTTCCAAGGAGATGCTGAAGCCGTATTAGGAGTAGAGAGACTAGTTTTAAACATGTTGAGTAGGCTCTCAGCAATAGCTACAGAGACCAGAAAGATGGTAAATATAGCCAGGGAGATAAATCCTAAAGTGATAATTGCTGGGACAAGAAAAACTACGCCTGGTCTAAGAATTTTTGAGAAATATGCCATAGAGATAGGTGGCGGGGATCCTCATAGGTATTCATTATATGATATGGTACTAATAAAAGACAATCACATTTCTATTATAGGAAACGTCAAGGATGCTATAAAGCAAGCCAAAGAGATCACAAGTTTCTCAAAGAAAATAGAGGTTGAAGTCTCTAATATTAATGATGCAATTGAGGCATACAAAGCTGGTGCAGACATAATTATGTTAGATAACTTTAGTCCTCAGGAAGTAAAGGAGGTGGTTAAAATGTTAAAGGGCAAAGTACTATTGGAAGCTTCCGGTAGGATAACCCCTGAAAATGTAAAGGAATATGCAGAAACTGGTGTTGATATAATTTCCAGTGGGTATTTAACTCATAGCGTGAGATCCTTAGATTTATCCATGGATGTAGAGAAATTAACTTAATTCCATATCTTTCCTTGATTCAGCTTCCTTAATTTTATCCATTACTTTTTTGGGTAAAGATGTGTCTTCCCGCCTCAGGTCTAGTTTTCCGATTAGAACTATTCCTTTCCCTTCCCTAATATCTATTTCCCATATATACTTATCATGATTAGTCTGTCTCATTTTCTCGATAAGGATATATCTACGTAGCATTCCATCCTTTACACTTCTACGAAACCTAATTATACCATCGGCAACATGTTCGACACCAAATCCAAAGGCTTGAGAGGTTGTTATGGCGTATTGTGACGTGGCATAGATAGTAAACTTCCACTTGTTTAGCACCCTTTTTAAATAATAACTAATCTTTCTAGCAAGAGCTGGTTTATCCAAGAATAGTGCACTAACTGAATCTATTACAAGCCTCGCATAACCATGACCTAATTTTTGCTTAGCCAAAATCACTTTATTTATGAGTTCTTCAGCTGTTAATTCTGTAAGCGACCATTCATCATCTTTTTCCTTCATTAATGCATCAATTATTATCAGCTTTTTATCCAAGTGTTCTTCAAAGTCCCAGCCGAATTGCTTAGCCTGCTTTACTATAGAATCTCTACTTTCCTCTGTTGTCACATAAACACAGGGATTTCCTTCCTTTAACCCTTGAGCAACGAAATGAAGAGAAAATATTGTCTTACCAGTTCCAGGCTCACCAGTCAGAGCTACAAAAAAACCTTGAGGTATTCCTCCTTCAATAAGCTTGTCGAACTCATATATACCTGTTGATAATCTTATCACAAATTTATATTAACTCTTGTTACATTAAAAACACAGATGAAGAACAGCGGATCTTCAGAGTGATGAAGACATGTATTGGGTAAAAAAGCATGTCATAGGCGGATCAGCCATTCCTTATACACAGGATGAAATAATTGGATGGATAAATGAGGGTGTGAAAAGAGTCTTAGTATTGCCGGAAGAGTTTGAGATTGATGAAGCATGGGGTAGCCTAGAGTACTATATATCAGTACTTAAGAGCTTTAATATAGAATATTTATACTCTCCTATTCCAGATGGGCGTGCACCTAGTGAAAATCAATTTCTTGAGATCTATAAATGGTTACGAAAAGATAAAGGAAACTTAGTTCATTGTGTTGGGGGCATAGGAAGAACCGGGACAATCCTAGCCAGTTATCTAGTTTTAGAGGAGAATATGAGTGCAGAAGAGGCTATTGAAGAAGTTAGAAGAGTAAGACCTGGAGCAGTTCAAACTTATGAGCAGGAACTTTTTGTATTTAAAGTAGAAAAGATGAAAGATAAATGGAAGATTTTATGATAGAATTTCTTTCTAAGCTCCAGATATTTATATCGAAAAACATAACCATAAAAAGATTAGGTATAGAAAATATAAAGAATTTATGTGGTGTTGATATAGCTTATAAGGGAAATATAGGGTATGCTGTGTCGGTGATGTTTGATGGGAAAGACTATTTTCATAAATATGTTAAAGGAAAAGTGGATTTCCCATATATACCTGGATATCTGTTTATGAGAGAAGCACCTTTGATGATTAAAGCTGTAGAGAGCTTCCAATGTGATCTAATATTGGTTGATGGTCATGGTATGGCGCATCCTAGGAAAAGTGGTATTGCAAGTGTAATAGGTGTGATATTAGACAAACCTACTATCGGAGTCGCTAAGTCAAAACTTTATGGGGACATAGTAGAGGAGGGTTCTACAAACTTTATAGTTGTTAATGGTGATAAGGTTGGAGTTAAAGTAGGTAAATACTATTATAGTATAGGAAATAAAGTAGATATAGATGATGTCGTAGAACTGTCAAGGAATGGATACCCAAAAGTTCTTGCATTAGCTGATAAATTATCAAAAGAGCTAAAGAAAAAAGAATAAAAAACATGTGTTCGTATTATAACATATGAAAATAGATGTGCCAGATATCCCTGAGGAAAAGGTTATAGAGTTAGACCCAAAAACCACTGCTTTGGTAATCGTTGATATGCAAAATGATTTTGTAAGAAGAGAAGGTAAATTATATGTACCAAATGCTGAGTCTACAATCAATCCAATAAGGAGCTTAATTCATAAGGCTAGGGATTCAGGCTCTTTGATAATATACACGCAGGATTGGCACATGAAAGATGATCCAGAGTTTAAAATCTGGGGGGAACATGCATTAGCTGGATCATGGGGAGCTGAGATAATTGAGGAATTAACACCGGATAAAGAAGACTTTATAGTGAGAAAATATAGATATGATGCATTTTTTGAAAGTCCTTTAGATTATATATTAAGGGTTAAGGGAATAAAGAACGTTGTGATAACTGGTACAGTAGCTAATATATGCGTGCTTCATACTGCAGGTAGTGCTGCACTTAGATGGTATAATGTGACGTTGGTTAAGGATGGAATATCTGCAATTACAGATTTTGATTACTATTCTACTCTTAGACAAGTCAATTTCTTATATAAAGGCAGGATAGGAAATTCTGATTCAATTAAATTTATTACTAATTTATGACGAAAATAACACCAGTATGGATTATTATGCTATAGTTCACAACGATTTTGACGGTACTGCTTCTGCAGCAGTTTATGCACGAGCCGTCGGATCATTACCAACTAAAGTATTCTTTACCGAACCTACGAAAATACACAATCTTTTGAAATCATTAGAGTTAAGAGGAATAAAAAAGATCATGATTGCAGACATAGGTATAAACCAATCTACCCTAAATGAAATTCTGACTCAATTAAATAGACTACAGACAGAGGGTGCAGAGATCGAGTGGTTCGATCATCATGTCTGGAAAGATGAATGGAAGACCAAACTTAGAGAAATTGGCGTTACAGTATATCATGATGTGACAACATGTGGTGCAGGAGTTATTAACAAGAATTTGAATCCAGATGACGAGGTATCATCCAAGCTTGCCAAAGCGGATTGTGCAGTTGATATCTGGCTTCACGATGATCCCTTAGGTGAAAAGCTTAGAAGAATAGTCGAATCTAACAAAGATTTTAAGTGGAAGGAATATCTAATCAACAAATTTTACAACGGAGTTATTTGGGATGAAGAATTTGAAAAAATACTTGAAGACCAGGTAGATAGAGAAATTAATGGATACTCTAAGTTACACAAACATATAAGAGTACTAGAAATAGATGGAAGAAAAGTTGTAGTGGCTGTGAGGTGGAAAGGTCCACCAGATATTAGTTATGCCTCACAATATCTCATGAATAGATACAACTCAATAGTCTTCGCCTCAGTTAATGGTAAATCAATATCGTTTAGGAGTAACATTATAGATATAAGAAGATTCGCTGAGAAGTTAGGTGGGGGAGGTCATCCACTGGCTGCTGGTGCAGGATTAAATGCGCCTTTTTGGAGAAAATTGTTGAACAAGATCGGATATAGAAAACCCATGTTAGACTGGGCTTCTAGCGTAGTAAGGAATGTGATAAAGGAAGTGGGGTTTGTTGAGTATGAAAAAAACATCAGAAAGAGCAGCTAAAGTTTTCCGGACTTAGTATGCCATAAACCAGCCTGATTTTAGTTGATAACATTTAATGGAATAAAATGTTGAGCTATACAGCTTATGAGTTTTCAACTCTAGGCAAGATTTGATAATTATCAAGTCTTAAAAAGTGCAGGTCTGATAAAAACATATGGGTAATAAGACTTTCTCATTTGGTGATATAAGAATAAGGGAGGTCTACGGTCGGTATTATCTTTACTCCTTAGAGAAGATTGAAGGAAATAAAATGAAGTAAACTTATGTTGGTCCTTTAGATAAGATAGTAAAATTTTACGTGAGGAATGGGGGTGTGGGTATCCCCACAAAGGTAGCCGGGCAGGGACTCGAACCCTGGTCCCAGGGGCCAGAGCCCTGGATCCTTGACCGCTAGACGACCCGGCTAAATATACTTTGCTGAAATTTAACTAAAAAGCTTTCTTTCATCTTCAATTCTATAGACAAGTTTAATATTTTTGCATTTTCCTTTAATACCAATGGTAAAGTTAGAGGAGATAAAGCAAATATTCAAACCTAAATTACTTCCAATAATCTGGAATAAAACTAAGTTAACACTCCTCGATCAGTCGCGTCTGCCCTTTGAGAAGATTTACGTGGATGTAACTAAGGTAGAGGAGGTTTCAGATGCCATTAGAACTATGAAAGTCAGAGGAGCACCGGCAATAGGAATTACCGCTGGTTATGGTATGGTATTAGCTATTCAAGATAGTATCTCACTAGAAAAAGCCATAAGTGATCTGACAAAAGCTAAAAAAATATTAGACGAATCAAGACCTACTGCAGTAAACTTAATGTGGGCTACCTCTAGGATGCTTAATAAAGCTAAGGACCTAGTGGAACAGGGAAATGCAAAGAGTGTCAAAGAACTTAAAGAACTGCTAGAGATTGAAGCAAATAAAATATTTGAAGAGGAATATGAGGCTGAATTAAAGATAGGACTATACGGTATAGAAAAGGTAAATGACGGTGATACAATACTCACGCAATGTAACGCAGGTGGTTTAGCTACCGGGACTGGATTAGGCACGGCTCTAGCCCCAGCAAAATTAGCCAATGCTCTAGGGATTAAAGTATCTGTTATTGCACCTGAGACGAGACCATGGCTTCAGGGAAGTAGGCTAACTGTTTATGAACTCATGGAAGAGAATATACCTGTAACGTTAATTGCGGATACAGCTGTAGGTTTAGTTATGTTTAAGAAAATGGTAAACAGTGTTATGGTCGGTGCAGATAGGATACTGTCTGATGGGCATGTTTTCAATAAAATTGGGACATTTAAAGAGGCTGTTATAGCTCATGAACTTGGCATACCATTTTATGCTCTAGCTCCCTCTTCAACCTTTGATATGATAAGTACAGTAGATCAGGTGAAAATAGAGGAGCGTAGCCCAGATGAGGTCAGAAGCATAAAGGGAGTCTATATTAGCCCCAAAGAAGTAAAGGTTTACAACCCAGTCTTTGACGTAACACCACCTAAATATGTTTCTGCAATAATAACAGAGTATGGAATTATCTATCCTCCTTTCGATAAAAATATGCGGAGAATGCTGGGAAAATAGGTAACTTATAGATAGATGTATGGAATAGTTTTAAATATTTTTAGATATGTAGAAATATGAAATGAAAGGAGCTGTAATAGCGGTAATAGCAATTATATTGATAGCAGCGGTGGCATACCTATATTTTAGCGGTTATTTTTATAGTGTAACTGTTACCGGTGTATATGTTACTTATCAGAATAATTTACTTATAAAGTATATTAAAACAAACTATTCTAACACTACTATAAATCTTCATGGTGGACAAAAATTTACTATAACACTTAACATATCATCTGGAATAGCCACTACAGAAATAAGTAGTATAACAGTGTCCTCACCATTTCAGGTATTTTCCACAAATCCACCTACACCATTTGACATAAAGAGTGGAAGTTATATGTTGGTTAATGTAACTATAACTGCTCCAATGTCTGATTTCAAGGGGCCTATACAAATAGTGATAAACGGTAACCCAACGATTTAATTATCTAAAATAAAATTATTTTTTAATCTTGGTCTTCGTCTTAGCTTATATATTTCAACTCAAAGGGCTAACGCGGAAAAATTTATAATTTAAATGATTATATAGTATATCTGCCTGCGGCCGTAGTCTAGCCTGGATTAGGACGCCTGCCTGCCACGCAGGAGGTCCCGGGTTCAAATCCCGGCGGTCGCATTGTGGGGGATACCCCCACACCCCCACTGCTAATGTAAAACTCTACGATCTTGTCTAAAGGTCCCACGTAACGTTCCTTTACGTCACCGCCTACATTCTCTAGCTTATATACATAATATCGCCCTTTAATCTCACGTATAATATAGTCGCCGTGTTTATAACGCGTCTTACTTTTCGCCATTTTAAAGTCCAGTAATATAGTTATCTATCATGATTTATAACGATTCGTAATACGTGAGAAATCGCTGAACCATTAATAAAGTTGAAAAACGAGTATTAAAGGTTCTTAAAGGGCCAAAAATTCTTCTGAGTTTTACCGCAAAAACTACACACCAACATTTATGTTTTACTCAGTCTCAATGAAGTAGCTAGAATTAATTTAACATCTCATATATGGATAGATATTAAAAGAAGTGATTTATTCTAGCGGAAATTAATAAAAGATTAAATAGTGCCTTGAATTTTACAAACGCCAGAATAGTTATAACTGGTCAGGTTGTACTCATAAGGCCATATATAGACTATGTAGAGGAAATCATAGAAAGGGCATTTGACATAGGATTCGAGTTTGTGGGAACTCACCAACTACTTAGAGTGGGTCATATATATTTTAACTACGAACTTCTCCTTATTTCAGACGAAAAAGAGATAGACAAAGTACTAAAAATAAAACATAAATTAAATAGCAGTTATGAAGAAAGCATTTTATTTGATTTTGATGTTGAAATCATGAAAGGACTCAGACCTCTACCTAATACCTGGGGGCAAAGTTTAATAGTAGCACTTAGTGGAGATGTATTTGGGCAAGAAGAGGCTTCGTGCTTTTCAGAGCTAAGTCTAGTCAATATAAAAAGAATAACACGAAAGGAAATTTGGGAGAAAAATGATTTATTAAGAAGAATTAAAGAGTTTAAATATCCTGAAAAATGCTCCCATAGTGAGTTAAAAACATTATGTAGGGGAGGGTCAAGGTTCATTATGTATTTACTAACTAGAGATTTGATGGAAGATATACCAGGATGCCATAGGTCGAATAGAAATGATCAAAAAAGATAATTTTTTCTACCTAGGATTATCCACTTCATTATTGACCTTTGGTAACTCTCTGTGGATTTTTTATCTACCATTAATCCTCCTGAGAATAGGTATAGACGTAACACTACAAGGAATTATATATTCAATTATAACACTACTGGGAATTGTATCGTCTCCATTTTCATGAATCTTAGCTGATAAATATTCTATTCGATTAATTCTTTTCTTCTTTACTATCGTAGCTTCCTCGCTAAACTTTAGCCTGTACTTTGGAATAACATATAGCCTAAGAGATTTTTCGCTAGCTTGTATAATCCTGAATTTGGGTTTAATTCCTACCTTTATTTCGGTAGCATCTAGAGTAATAATTGCTGAGTCTAAAAGGCCAGCCCAAACATATGGATTATTCTTATCTGTAGCCTCAATACCAAGTATTATAGGGCCATTTTTAGGCTCCTTTTTGGTTAGTAATGGCTTATCCTTTCTTATCTCCTCTTTCGTTAATGTAATTAGTGCGGTATTGAGATTGAAAATCGTTGAAGTGAAAGGAACCATTAATACTGAACGCAGAATAGTTTCGGCACTTAGGCAACTTAAACAAACAAGGTTAGTAATTTTATCCATCTCCTTGGGTCTGTTTTCTCTTGTAGCGTCACCTGATAGTTACATACTGATAATCTACAGCGTTGAACACTTTGGTTTCGATAAAACGACCTTAGGAATTTTCTATTCGGTTCAAACCTTATTATACACAGTTGTTCCTCCATTAATAGGGAGAATTGCTTCACGAAAAATCTTGATATCAGCGTACACCCTTGAGGGGGTCTCTTTCTACTTACTCACGGTCACGAAGACGACAATTGTCGGCTTTTTAATGATGGCTCTATTAGTATTTTCAGCAATAGCATGGGAGGTACTGTTTTTTGGGGAAGTGGCTAAAATTGGAGGAAGGGGAGTAAAATTTGGGATTCTTTCTGGAATATCAAGTTCATCTACAGCTATTACCTTGGCATTTTCAGGTTACTTATACCAGATTAGTTCGACCTTGTTATTTTATTTGTACGTTTTGTTTATCATCTTGTCATTGCTAGCGTTCATAATTGCGTTATACAAAGGCTCCTAAAGTTTGATTGACATTTAAAGGAGATGGGCTTATGGTCTTCTTCATCAACTTTCGATTTGAGATCAAAAATCGTTGAAGTGAAAGTAGACAACATTAACTAACGTCATTTTACAAATTTTTATAAACTTCGCTGACGTTTTTCTTAGATTCCTCAAACTTATCAGCTAACTCGTTAGCCTTCAAACGTATCAACGTGTAGTCAGTGAACACTGATTCATGTTTACAGGTGCTACTCTGACTACATTAAGTACTCTATTATAAGGGACTAGTAATCAGTACTTGTTGGGGACGAATGAAAAGCTAACCTTCTACATAGGTTAAAGAGAGTATGAATGTTTGAAGAAGGCCAAGCGGACTAGGTGAATAAATAATAAGTATTAGCCCCTTGTGCTTAAAGGAAGTCAGCAAATTTACATGTGCTTAGCAACATTATCTGGGAGCCAAAGAAACTATTTAGTTTCACAATCATCACGTACATGTGAAGTCCAGCAACTAAACCAACAACCGGCCCAGCAGGCTATTTCTATCCTCTCTGAACTTCTCTTTGTCTTCTTATTAGACTTTAATACCCTCAAACAACTCTCCCTCTATCATTGTATATACTGGTGTCCCACTAAACACTTTGACTAAGTCTTTATCATGCGTCACTATTATTCCCTCCTTTACTCTCTCCCTGATGACTCTGATTACCTTTTCCCGCTTTTGTGGATCTACATTTTCTAGCGGTTCGTCGAGTGTGCAGACTCTTGGCTTAGCGAAGAGGGCAAGGGATAATGTTACCAAAGACCTCTCCCCTGTTGATAGCTTGTAAAAAGGCTTATTGATAACTTTCTTACTTTCCAGGCCGAATCTTTCCACTAACTCGAGAAATTCTCTCAAGTCACCGCCCTTTAGTTCTGCTACTATCTTCGCAGTATCAAGGACAGTGTTTCCTATGAAATAAACTTCTGGTAAATTTGTGGAGTACTCTAAAAGATTCTTCGCACTCCTGACCTCTTTGCCGTTTATCTTTATTGATCCGCTATAAGGGATAAGACCAGATATAGCTCTAATTAACGTAGTCTTCCCAGAACCGTTAGTCCCATACAAGAGGGCTACAGTATTTTCTACTACAAGATTTATCCCTTTCAGTATTCGAGTTCCCTTAAGCGACACTACTAAATCCTTTATCGTGATACTCACTTCCAAATTACCTCCTCTAGCCTAAGAGACTCTAGCCTCCTGAGTAATGTAGTACTGAGAAAACTCAGGAGTAAAGAGAATCCCAGAAGCTCTAGGATGTATGGGCTGAAGTGCTGGTTTATCACTGAGTGAGTTATTGCATCTTCGGCTAAGAAAATAGGGTTCAATGAGGAGGTCTGTGGGGATAGTTGGGTTAGTACCAATAGTGCAAGGAAGATTATGTAGACGTAATTAGAGGCTCTGGCCCCTACTTTTAGGAGTAGAATAACTATAACCAGAAATGTTAATGAGACTATGAAAAATCCAGCTACCAAAGCTGAAATGGTAAAGGGAACTATATTGCTAAGGGATACAAAGGTATGAGTTACCCCAATAGCCACCTTAGCGACGAGTGGTGCTATGATGCCTCCAAAGAGGAGGGAGAAGAGTACTACTGACACAGAGACTCCAAGTAATAGGCTTATCACATATCTCATTAACTTTAGCTTACTGAATCTTATCAGATAAGCTAATGACGAGGACTGGTATATGAGAGTGTTTGAAAAGCCTGCTGATATGCTCGCTGAGAGCAGTAAGACGCTAGAAGAATACCAGATTGCTCCTACTTCCAAGTTCTTTACAGAGCTTAATGCAAAATAGAGTCCTACACTGTCTAACAGCATCATGCCTGTCATATATATTAATGCTGTAGGAGATATTGTGAACTTCACTATCATCGACTTCTCAAGCTCCATATAATTTATTACCCCTAACTTAATTGCTGACGTTAAGGATTATAAGGGGTCGAGAAAGTTAAAAGTTGTTAACCACACTACTAGTTTATTAGGCTTAAATTATGCTAAAATTGCTATGAAAAGTATCTTCATTTATCTCCTTAAACAACTCACCGTGAGCAGGCCTGCCCTATACAATATCATTGAAGGAGGTCTCATGTTTGGACTGATAAGTTACGCTTACATACCATCCTACCTCTTTGGTTTCTCCTGCTTTACAATTATAACCATTATCAGCACAGGGGTGAGTTATGTATTAATGTATAATTCTACTGGGATTATCTTCTTTAATAAGTTCGGTAAATTAAATAAAACTAAATATCTTTTCATTTTACATTTAGCAGGAATTATCTCATCTCTAATATATATTGTACTAGCTATGATAATTTTCTATTTCTTGAACTACAAACTTAACCTCTATTCAACTCTAGCTGTCTCAGCATTCGTCTCTTTGTCAATGACCTCATATTCCAACCTAGTGACTGCTGTACTAACTAAGTATAGGCTAAATTCCTGGCTCCTAACGGGGATCTATCCGCTTGTGGTTGTTGTGCCCTACATCCTAGCGTACATCTTTCGAGATTCGTTAAACATATTTTGGCACTTTGTGGTCTCCCTAGAGAATGGTTCTCTTAGCGAAATTTTATGTGAAACCGCCATAGTGCTGTTCGGTCTACATATTACTGTCTGGTCTTTTTATTCCACAGCAACACCAGCATCCAAACCAACATGCTAAGGAATTGACTTGCTTAGTTAGAATTCCTTTCCTGTGTACTATTTCGACTTTCATGTCATGTCTAATAAGTCAAAAAGAAATGAAATTTAAATATATCACATAGTTAAAACTCCTTAACTTTATCTACAATTTAATAGTATAGTTAAGCTAATTTATATCGGGGGATGGTAGTATGAGAGCTTATTATACTGTGAGGAGAGCAAACCTGATATACCAGGCATATTCTGAAGGAAGGGTGTTATTTAGTTGGTTTGGCTGCTGGTTTGGTTGTTGGTTTGGGGGTGGTGGTAGAGTTAGTGGGTGATGTCGACTATGCAGAGAGCCGGGACGTATAAGATATCTCCGTTTTTTGTTACAATTAGAGACGGTAATAAATATGTTTTGTTTTCAGAAGCTTCTGGGATAGTTGAATTCGAAGAGGCTGAATGGGCTAAATTCTTAAGCGGAGAAATTGATGAGAAAGAAAAAGGCGAACTGGAGGAATTAAGGCTTATCCTTAGTGATGATGAAATAATTTACCTTAAAGTAAATTCATTAAATTTTAAGAACCTAGATCCGTTCTCTTTTAGAGTCATCAAATCATTTCAAGAAGTCAAAGACAAATCTAAGATAGCAGTTATATCTAGTAATATAAGCTACTTATTATCCGAAAATGATGAAATTGTGACGCTACTTAAGAGTAGAAAGTTTGAGAAGGTAGTGATAGGGTATGCGATGGATTATTATAGGTTCTTTGTATACGTAATGGACTCTAAGACCCCATGCTTATATGAGATTTATGTATGGTTAAAGAACTCCAAACTAATTATGGACGTAAAATTAGGTGGTGAAATTATCTATAAAACTACTTCAAATCTAGATGTTAGTGCTGAAAATCTGTTGTTGGGGTTTATTAAACTCCTTCTTAATTCTAGGAATTATAACGGAAAACTTATCTATATAGACGTGAAAGAGGGAGAGATGATCCTAAATACACCCCTAAAGATACCAGGGTGCACGAAGTGCGCCTCGAAGAATTTATAAACGAGTTCATAGGCCCTGTTTTCGGTTACGTAGCTGAGAAGTATGATAACGTTATTATCACTAGATTGCTTAATTACGTAAATTATAATATATTAGAATCTCATATAGGACAGGGTTGGATCAGGAGCAGTATAGAAGTGCTGACTCCTCCTCAAGTTTTACCTCTATTAAAATACCTAAGTAATGTTGTACCAGCCGGAGGTAAGGGGTTCACAGAAGAAGAGAGTTTAGAAGGAGCAATAGGCGAATTCTTGGAAAGATTTTATGGGGCTTTTACATTGTTCGACGACGAAAGCATAATATTTGGTAGAATAGGAGATCTCATGACTAAGTATGAAATCTTTCCAATAACTTACAAGTTCTTCTCGACAGAACAACTACAGAAGCTTTTGATATTTAGAGATTATAACGAGAACGTTATGCTCAGTCTTACAAGAGCCAAATACTATAAAGGGTCTGACGTATATATACCCGTCCAAATAACTTATTTACTTAACTTGATAAGGCCTGGTGAAGATCTTATAGCTTACTCTACGACTGGGGGTCTAGCATTTCATAAGGATTTCGAGAGCGCTTTTATCCACGGTCTACTTGAGTATCTTGAGAGGGATACAATAAACATTTCTTGGATATCTAGAATCCCTCCAAAGAGGATAAGATTGCCCGAGAGGATAAGGCGAAAGTTAAAGGTGCTAGAAGATAGGAACATAACTTGCCTTTCTTTTCCGGGCGAGTTCAAAGGTTTATTCGTGGTCGGCTGCCTAGGTTTCATTAACGACCTTTACGTAGCCGGCGCAGGGGCTGACATAACGCTAGAGGAGGCTATAAGAAAGGCAGTATTTGAGGTATACCAGTCTATATCATCATTTAGCAAGATAACAGATGAGGAGATTAAGATGGCGAGAAACCTTAAACCAGACTACTTAACTGATTTTGGTCTAGTTCCTCTTTATTACAGCTTTGTCAAGACAAACTTCTTAGTAGAGTACCTAAGAAGCCTACAGTCCATTACTTATGAGGAACTAGAGAGAGAAGAAAATCTTTCCTATAAAAGTCTAATTGATATTATTCTAGGAAAAAACTACTATATAATTTATAAGGATTTTGATATCGAGAAGTACTTAGGGGAGGGTAAGCTAGTTAGAGTCATAGTACCCGACCTCACTCCAGCACATATCCCTAATCTGCCCTTCTTAGGTCACAAAAGATATTATACAATCAGGAAAGAGTTCAACCTAAGCAATGTAGAACTCTTTGTGGAAGAGCCTGTACCATTTCCGTAGGTGGTGTGAATTTGAATCCTTTTGAGAGGTTTTATCTAGATACTCAAATATTCAATTTTACTTTACTCCCTAACTCGTTACCGAAGAAATACGGCAACGTCAAAAAGATACCTCTTCCAACTCCCATAGAAATCAATGTTAGTTTCCAAGAGGTAATGAAGAGAAGACACTCTAGTAGGGCATTTAGGAGGGAGAGGATAAACCTCAACAAGATATCCAGCTTACTATGGTATTCTGTAGGGGTGAAAGAAATAGAAAACGGAATTCAGTTTAGAATGTTCCCATCTGCTGGCAATCTGGCAGAAACTGAGGTGTACTTGATCTCGCTCTACACAGACTTAGAGAAAGGTGTATATCACTATGACCCTGTGGAAGGATCCCTAGACGTCCTCAGCAATGACTTGGATGAAGAGCTAATGCTACAAGCTATAAAGAACTCACTGCCTGACATAACCTTTGTTCCGCTAATAATACTCCTTACTAGCTTATACTGGAAGCCGATGGTTAAATATGGAAATAGAGGAGCCAGATTTTCCCTGATTGACACCGGAATAGTGATAGAAAACTTTTACCTAGTAGCTACTGCACTAGGTTTGGGAATATCTGCGATTGGAGGTTTTAATGACGATTTCTTTAATAAACTGATAGGAGTAGGAATGGAAAAAGGAGAGGTAGTTATAGGAATGTTGGTAGTGGGAGAGGAATGAGAAAGGAAATAGACGTAGAGGAATCATTGAATATTGCAAGAAATATTGTCTATTATTATTTATATATGTCTAGTAAACGAATATTGAATTTTATAGGAATATCTAGCCTATCAGGCTTTATAGTATACAGTATAGTTAAGACTGAACCTCTATTACTGTTAAATACATTACTTTTGCTTTTCTCTGGTATCTATTTGGCATTATCCTATAGAATGTTAAGGCAGGCATACATTAGCGATAAAATCTTTTGGTCTGCTAGAGACCGCATCTTTATTAGAACTTTCCTCTTGGCCGGATATGCTGTCTTACTGTTACTATTTTACCTATCGTTGCACTTTACTATCCTGTCATATTTAACATTCTTTTTAGTAGCGACATACTTAGTGTTTATGTCAGTTAATCTATGGTTTATCTTAAAGACTATAAGGAGAAAAGACACGCTTCTGCCCGTCTCGTACCTTGTCGAAGGAGTACTCTTAGCATTAGTACCCTATATGCCTTTGTCTGCTCTTGGAATGGCGATTGTATCACTATGTTATAATTTACTTATAAAAGAGTAAGGTGCTTTAAATGGAGCTCGATAAGTTGGTAGATCTTATAAAGTCCAACAAGGCTCTTAACGTCTCTGTCAGGCTAGGCATTCTACTTGGATTGTATTACGTTAAGTCTGCGTGGTTTAAGGATTTAATAGAATCAACTAGACTTAACAAGGCTGAGCTATATCAACATTTGAAGGCTATGCATAAATCTGGCTACTTGAAAATTAGCTACATGCCTACACCTAGTGGAAAAAGAATGAGAGTAGTAATTACGGAGGAGGGAGAAAAAGTAGCTAGAGAAATATTGAAACTACTAGGAAAATCTCAGTAACATCAGATGACCATTCACTTATTATAATGGGACGACCATCCTTAATCCTCTTGATTTGATCAAGTTTTGAAATTCTAAACTCCTTTGTGACTTAATAATTACTCAGGAAGGTTCTGTTATTTACTAGCTTCCAATCACTAAGTCCACTTATCGTTCATAAAAGTTTCACATTTAACTCTACTTCATTATTCGACAGAGCTTCATGTGAGTCTTTAGGAGCATAAACAGTGTTCTTACAAAATTTTTACACATAGATATTTCTCTATATAGAAAAGCCTAATCTTCTTAATACACAAGATGAGGTTAGAACTTTAACTGTATATGATTCGTGGAGAGCTCACTATTCCGTCTGGGAAGTACACTACTATAAAAGAGGGAGAAAACGTTACGTATAGTTGAATCTTATGGTTATGTAGAAAAAACTGACTTCCTCACCGTTTTGAAAGGTCATGTTTCCCCTGGTGGCTCACCGGTTTCCGTCATTGATTCAGGCTTACATCTCTCACCTTAGGGGCAGTCGAGAGGTGCATACAACCCCTCCCATCTAACTCCAATATTGACTTCTAGACCCAAAAACCTTTTCCATCCCCGCCTTGAAGGGAGAGGTTTTCCTCACTTTGTAATCTCAGCTAAGTTGTAGTTTATAATGACTTATTTTTCTCGATCCAGTAATACTGAACGTTAGAATAAATGTGTCAAGTAATTTTGCTCTTAAAGTCAGTTAGTAATCTGCCGATATATCTCGTTATGTTGATCAATTCCTCAAAAATAACTTGAGTGCATCCCATGATAAAGTTTTGATAACTATGCATTACGTTACTTCGTTTTTCAGCTTTCCGTCTAACCGAGGTAATATTAAAGAGAACGAATATAAAATATGTAGTACAACGCCGCGGCCGGGATTTGAACCCGGGTCAAGGGCTCGACAGGCCCCCATCCTAGACCGCTAGACTACCGCGGCACGCGGCAATTTAGTATTGTAAATCTTATAATTTAAATTTTACTTGCTTACGCCTATAATTAACGTGACGTAATATGGGTAGAAAGTTTTAATTAGATTTAAGTTGAATTACAAAAATGGCGGGGTAAAATAGCGGCGTAGGGAAGCCTGGTATCCCGCAGGGCTCATAACCCTGAGGTCCCTGGTTCAAATCCAGGCGCCGCTAATGCTTCCCTACATTACATCCCCGCCACCACCTCACATACATTTTTGAAATTTGTCGATGAAAGTGGTAAGAGGTTTTATGTAGTTTTTACTAATTATTTCAGTTATAAAGTCATATATACATTCGAGATTCCTTCTTTAGTTGTAAGAAATATTATAATTTCACATAGCATGATCTTTCTTAGTCTCCGTTACGTTTTTATTAACAAATACTGAATCAACCGGTCGTTTGAAAAAGGATTTATATTTATTCTTATTCCAGGTAAAATATGCTGACAACAATTTTGCTTCTTTAATATAAATTGATTTTTCCCTTTTTGAGGTCAAAAATAAGTGTTTTTAGGTGAGGATTATTTTATGGAGATGAGTAAACTTAAATAGAGTTTATTTCCTTACCCTCAACCAAACTATCACTACGTTATTAAGATGTATATAGATGTTAAACCAGTTTACACACTATCAGTGATCTGATTGAGTTGTGGGTAACCTAGTAACTCTACTGGCCTCTTTACTAATTCTCTCTTCTTTTCCTTTATTAGTTCTACATTTTACATTATTAACCTCTAGTACATATGGGTTACTAACAGTTTCCTCAGCCTTTATTCACGTAAAAATCTATAGCAAGAGAACTCCCTTCAATTCATGTAAAAGTAGTGCAGTGTTCGGGATTTGAACCGGGCCAGGGCTCGGAAAGGTATAGATCTTCTTAGCATATCCCGGCTGCCTGAGCTTATATTATCGCTATGTTTTATAAATTTTAGAATTTTTAAGGGATGTCAACACCATCAATTAATTCTCTCAGTAATTAAGATTTCCCCACGTAAATCTTTACTTCCAAGAATCCTCTTTAGCATTTGGGTTCCCTTCTCTATCAGTCTCGTAAAGCCCACAGCAAGTTGTTGTAGTTTTAATAAATTCAATCTAGCGAGCCCTCTATGAAGTTATAACACAAAATATAAGCTAATAAAGTTGTATCTAAATTATAATTTTTATGATACAACAATTTATTGACAGAGAAAGGGAGCTAGAGTTTCTTGAAGAGAAATACAATGAGGATAAAGCCCAATTCATCATACTTTACGGAAGAAGGAGAATAGGGAAGACTGAGTTAGTTAAGCAATTTATCAAAGATAAAGAAGCAATATATCATTTGTCTACGACGGATGGAATACAAAATAACGTTAATAGACTTAAAGAAACCTTTGCTCGCTTTACTGGTAAAAACTACTTCAGATCACTTAACGTCTTGTTTGACGACTTGTTAATCTACTTTGGGGACGAAATTGGAGATAAGAAGGTTATCCTGGCGATAGACGAATTCCAATACCTAATTGAGGCTGACAGAAGCATAATTTCCCAAGTACAGAGGGCATGGGACGAAAAGTTAAGGTCAACTAAAATCTACCTGTTAATCACAGGATCTAGTGTAGGGATGATGGAGAATGAGGTGTTATCTACGAAATCGCCCCTCTATGGAAGAAGGACGGGCAGTTGGAAGTTATCTGCGTTACCGTTTCCATCCCTCTCAAGTTTTTTCCGTAATAAGGATATAGAAGAACTGATAAAGATTTGGAGTACCGTGGACGGAATACCATTTTACATTCTTCAACTTGACCCTAGACTCAGTGTAGAGGAAAATATAAAGTTCAAGATAATGAAGAAGGGGAATGTACTATATGATGAACCCCTTTATCTTCTCAGGGAGGAGTTTAAGGAACAAAGGGTCTACCTCAGCATATTAAGGGCTGTTTCACAAGGTTATAATACAGTGAGCAAAATATCAGAAGTAACGGGTTTAGATAAGGGTAATCTAACAAGCTATTTAGACAGGTTAGAGGAGAATGAGATTGTAGAAAGGGTTATACCGTATGGGATGAAGAGAGGTTGGTGGGAAATTAAGGATAACTTCTTTGACTTCTGGTTTAGATTTGTATATGAGAATGTCAGCGACCTTGAGATCGATAGGGTTGAAGAGGTGATGAATAGGGTCAACTTAGAACAGTATTTCTCTTCAAAGTTTGAAAAGCTGATAAGGGAGTTAATAAGAAATAAGACAATACCTTTACCATTTAAATATGAATATGTAAGCAAGTATCTGCATAAGGGAGAGGAAGTCGACATAATAGCTGAGGGGAAAGACGTCTTGTTTATGGCAGAAGTAAAATGGTCAGATAATGTGGACTGTAAGCCACTGATTAATAAGATGAGAAGAATCATTAGTAAATTGAATCAAGAAGGGAAAAAGAACGAGTACTACGGAGTGTTTGCTAAATCATTTAAGAACTGTGACGCTGATGTTTCATTTGATCTTAACAAGTTAACACAAACACTTAGGATAAAACAAGGTTACTAAGCTTATTCAGAAATGATTCGGCAGCAAGAAGTTCGTTATGCTAAACCCAGATGATGCATATGGGTAATGCCCACACCTTACAAAGCGGTAGTTAATTACAGGAAAACTGTTGAAAAACACTAATGTAATTACTAATAATGATGATTGAGACTAGGGAAGATATGATAAATTATACAGTAAGCCGTGATAAGAAGCTTATAGAAGCTTTTACTAATCCGAAAGTCTATACGATGATAGAGGGAAGCTTATTTGAAGCTGTTGAAATATAATAAGAAGGCTAAGGAAAGTTTAGGAAGAATTGAGATAGCTTACTGGGCATGTTGTTGGTCTAGATGCTGGAGTAAATCCGAGGTTAATGATTTTTTGCCTCAAAGCGAATAGTTGCAACTCTAACTGGTTAAAGTTACGTATGCTAAGTTCTATAAATAGAGTCTCTTTCAATTAGTGTAAAAGTAGTGCCGCGGCCGGGATTTGAACCCGGGTCACGGGCTTGACAGGCCCGCAGTGGGGGATACCCCCCACGCCCCCAAGCCTAGAATCAAGTCTAGAATTGAATGGAGTTAGAATAAGTGACCTTAATTCTACGTCTTCTAACAACTCTGAATTTTCTGATTCTAAACTGATACAATTTCAATTAGAACTAAAGAGAAAAGGATTAACTGAAGATACAATTAAGAGGTATATTAGTTGCATTAAGCGAGGGAGTAAGGAATCGAATAACTGCGTAAAGGCGTGGCGCAACTTCTACAGGCTAGTCCTAGGCCGGGAACCGCCAGAGGGGCTGAAGGTGAAGAAGACGGGGGCCGATTTGAGAATCCCCTCAGTTGAGCAAATTAAGGATACATTAGCTAAAGTATCCAGTAACGCGAAGCTCTCACTCTTCTTCCGCTTACTTTTGGAATCGGGGCTGAGGGAGGCAGAAGTTTTACGAGTGATGAACGAGTATGACGCCACTAAGGATGTATGTGAGGGTATCTGTTACTATGAGCTTAATTGGACTAGAGGGAGTAAGGGCTCATTCTACCTCTTCCACGTGATGCCAATCATGAGGATGGAGCTAAAGAAGCCTTATGTAGATAAATACGTAAAACAGTTAGGCCTAATACCCCCGAAGTACTTCCGCAAGTTCGTATCAACGCAAATGGCGACATTAGGCATACCCTTTGATGTTATTGACTTCATTCAGGGTAGAAAACCTACGCGTGTGTTGACTCGACACTACGTCTCGCTATTCGGTATAGCGAGAGAACACTATAAGAAGTACGCCGAGTGGGTTAAGCAGAATTTTCCTTAGTTAACTCCCCAGTTAACTTAAGGTAATACTTTATTCCCCACCACAATACTTCTATTCATCTTTTAAAATCACGAGAAATGTGACCCCCCAAGAATGCGAGATTATTATTAATCCAGAAGGATTTAGAGTAAATAGTTGTACGGGGGAAATTATAGATGAAGATATACCTATTATTAATAATAACTCATACACTGACTTCTCTGCAATTGAATATTATTCTTCAAAAAGAGAAAAAAGAGACACGAATACAAAGCTGCATAGGAAGAGTACAAAAGATATTATACTGCAATACATTCTATCGAGGCTTTGTGATGAAGAGAAAGATCTATTCTATCATATATTAGCGAAATTTGAGAAACAGGATCCCGCACTATTATTAGCAATCTTTGAGTTCGTCTTAGAAAAACACGGGAGGCGCGTCAACAGGGAGTACATGGAGTTCTTGAGGCAGAAGGGGATAGGGGCCTACGCAATAAGGCAGAGGAAGAAGCTCCTCAGGAGCATGAGGATAGACCCACTAGAACTATATTTCAACAAACTTGATGAAGAGAAGAGAAAAGAAGCTAAGGAGTTATACACTTTGCTGAGTAAATACTACCCAGGCTTCCACGAGTTAAAGACGCGCGAGAAATTAGAACTAATTAAGAAGTACTCGCAGGACTACAAGCTGAGGAATAAGTTGATTTTGAAAGAATACGAATGGATCACTTATTCCAGCCTGACAGCATTGAGCCCACTGAGGTTCTTGTGAACTAAGGCCTCTACGTTCTCGGTCTTCAGGGAGCGGAGGATGTAGTTCTCTTTTTCCTTATCGTTGAAGTACCTGACCAGGAACACGTCCCTTACCACAGTGATCGCTATCATTTTGTCTTTCAATTCTATAAATAATATGTCATCAAGAAGAGTCGCGTTGTACCCCTTGAGCTTTACGATATTGTAAAGCTCTTTCAGGCTCTTTATTTCTTCAGGCATTCTACTCAGTCCTCCATTTCTCTTTCTCTTTCTCAGTAAGTTGTATTTGGATCCTAGTCGTTATCGCCCCAGTCCTCAATATCCCTTGTCCTCTAGAGCTCTTGATGATGAATTGTATTTCCTCGTCACTGAGACGCATTAAGTTCTTTAGGTCATCAAAGGCCTCTTTCTCTTGTTTAAGGATAAGTTTGTTATTAGCTAGCTGGAATGCCTCCCTGCTATATTGGTTCATGTTGTAATGTTGTATGAGCTGGGTCATCGTGATTATGCTGGTCCTCAATGCCCTAGCTGTCCTGTAGATTATTGCAATAATTTGAGCGATAGAGGGATACTCAAATAGGAAGTGAGCCTCATCGACCAAGATAAGTTTCTCAACATCTCTAGGGAGCTTATTTATGTAAGCGTATAACATTAACATGGTAGACGCTAGCCTCCTCTTCCTAGCGTCATCAGTCTTTAGCCCTAGGATTACAAACTTCTTATTCTTCAGATCAACAGGATTCCCAGCAAACACATACTTATCAGCACCACTCACTAGGTTGAGGAGGAAGTTTTCTAACTTCCTGTATTCTGTAGCATGCTTTCTCTTTGCTAAATCTTCTAAGTTGTCCATTAACTCATTCAAGTCCTTAGCCCTTTCTAGTTGTGATATTAATATACCTCTCAGTTTTGCAGGTATCCCATAATTCTCGATTACGAAATCAGCGATATTTCCTGAGCTTACGACATTATCATAAACTAACTTTACAGGGTCTAAACCTAGGCTATCACCATCTTTGAAGACCACATTAAAATCAGCCTCATTTTGGAAGAATTGATTGTAGTTTGCCATTGGGTCAACGACTATTACTATCATGTCGTTGTTAAGTTTCCTCAGCCTATCTATTAGAACAGCACCAGTAGTAGTCTTCCCTGCACCTGTCGTTCCTGTTATTGCCCAATGAGGGTTCTGTCTACCGTTTACGGCTGAGTAAGGATTAATTACTATGGGGTTGCCCTTCTCATCAGTTCCTAGGAAGATCCCGTTAGGCTCTAAAATTTGAAGCCCTGCTAATGGATAGAACTTTGAGAGGCTTATATTGCTGCTTATCCTATATCCTACTTTACTCTCAAGCTCGTAAAGTTCATGCTGAGCACAGCAGGGAGTATCAACTCTAATTCCTAATTGCTGAACCTTTTGTGCTAGCTCTTTTGTTATAGCCTCAAGTTCATTTTGTGTGTGGGCATGGACTATAAATAAGAACCTAAACTGAAGTGGTATTGCTGAAAGCTCATCTATTTCCCTCTTTAGTTGCTGAGATGTTGCCACCATTTGCTCGATCTGGACGCTTGATGAAGCATACCTACTCATCCTTTGTTGTTTTAGTACTAATGTTGTTAAATACGACCTCACTTTCATTTCATCTAACTTCTTAAACTGCAGGACTATTTCGAGTCGTTTAGGAATATTCTTTAACTCAAGAAGACCTAATGCACCTTCAGGGATGATGGTGCTGAAGGCATATGAAACCAATACCCTAGCAAAGCCATCGCTTGTTTCAACATATTTTGCATACTCTTTCTTTACGTTAGGTCTTTTAATTTCATCTATAGTTTCGAGGTTTAGGTCTTTTTTTTGTTGCTAGCACGTATGTGTTTGTAATTATGTTAAACCTAGAACCTTCAAACTCGAAAATGCCTGGTTCTCTAGAGATATAAATGTAACCTTCATCTGCATTTGCAAGCAGAATTGCAAGTTCTCGTTTTTTTAGATCCCTATCCTCTTCAGAGAGAAGGAAGAACGGCACAGGCTCCAAACGATAGAACTTCAATTTTTTTGTAGTTAACTGGGGAGTTTTTTGAACTTTCTTTAAACTTAACATCGCTTCTCGAGATACTGCTTTTTAAAAATGGATAAGATGAGGAAAAGTGGATAGGAAGAAAATAGTAGGGATTATATTTCTTGTGCTATTCTTATTTCCAGCATTACTTAGCGGAGGTAACATAATAGTTCGTGCACAAGGAGGAGGCGGAGGATCTGGAGGCCTGTCAGGATTCATTACTACACTTCAAACAGCACTTCCAGTATTGTTGTTATTATTAGCTATATTAGCGAATAGGTATGATCAGAGATATGCCCTTACGTTATTTGCTGCAAGTTTAATCGTGGCAGGGGCGTTAGGAATATTGAATATAAATACGCAACAGTACGGCGTAAGTATAGCATTAGTTCAGCTTAATGTCCAGGTGTCAGGACCTACTGACCTATATCTAGATCCGGTCACGCATACGGCAACGGCGACGTACTATGCTACATGGAGCCCATCAATGCCAGCGTCTATAGACTGGCTAGTGTACTATAACGGTTCGGTAATTCTTAACCAAACTACTACATTAGGACAGATAACAATTACTTTCACAGGAACAGGAAAGTACATAGTTGTTGCAATAGTTAGTAATCAACAGAACTTTGCGCAGGGTGTTGGAGTATTAACAGTTACTGTAAGTAATCCGCCTGGAATTCTCGACTGGATTACAAACGCTATAACAAATGCAATAACTGGCGTTATAAACAAATTAACAGCAGGCTTCCAGGCGCTCATTTATCCATTGCTACAACTGTTCTCGACGCCCCTAGACTGGCTGTTGTACTCGCCTGCACCGAGCCAGACGACACAGAGTTACTTCAGCCTCGTGCAGAAATTCAGCGTGGGCCTAGCGTTACTGTTCTTAGCGTTCTCAGTGGCCTACAACGCGTTCACTGGGGGCTATTACGACCTTGTCGACCTAGCACAAGATATAATCTACAAGCTAGGCGTATGGGGGCTGTTCACGAGCGCAGGGCTTACTATCTATACGTATGCGGCGAACTTCATAAACGCGATAATCTACTCAGTCGCAGGGCCTAATCTGGGGATAGCTTCAATTTCGCTCACCAGCGGGACGATATTGTACACAGCATTGACGGGAGGACTAGCGACAATTCCGTTCTTCGCCAACGACATCGCCTATCTGATTTCATGGCTTATGATCTTCATATTTCTCGCCCTGGCCATAGCTACGTTTAGATGGAGCGTGATGCTAGCGATAGTCTCTCTAATCCCACTTTTAGCGTCCCTTTGGATCTTCGAGTGGACTAGAAAAATAGCATTCATGGCGATTAATTTACTGATCAGCATGATGCTAGCAGGGCTTATACTCGCTTTCACTTTAGCAATACTTGTCAGTTTTGGCCTAACAGGTACTTTAATGTTATTCTTACTACCTGTTGTACTCGGTATCGAGAGTATATCTACTATCGCACTGTTAGCATTTGAGCTGAGTTCAGGAAGTGGACTAGTATCAAAAGTACACTCTAAAATCCAGTCACAAATAGAGAAAAGTCAACATTAATAAGGACAAGAAGAGGAAAGTTAGTACTATTTCTTATTAAGATTTAAGATATAGTTTTTTGAAAGCTTCAGCCATATTTATTGGATCCAAAACATATCTAATCATAACCCTCTCGCCGTTCTTGAGTACTACAACCCAATCCCCTATAGTTTTAGAGGTACCAGCAAGGTTAAGGCCGTATGCTGAAATGCTTTGCACATTCATTGGCACGATGTCTTGTATTTCATCCCATCGAATTCTTTTCTCTACCTTTTTGCCTGTAACTATCCCATACCCTCCAGTAAATAATCCCTCCTCGTCCCAGTACCACTTTTCATATGTGAATGCTCTGCCCATTCTTTCAAACGTGCCTAAGAATGAATCTAATGATTTCTGGTACGGGTAGGGATTCAGACACCTGTCTTGTTGTGAGTACGCGTCAGCCACTCTGTTCTTAATTTTATCAAACAGTCCCATAATTATCCATTCTCTTTCAGAAATTTAAACCTTAAGCTCTTCTTGAGCTATACCTTATTTTCCCTTTAGCTCCCCCTCAAATTCAAGGTGAGCTTCCCTAAATCTTAGGGCTAGCTCAACGCCAGCTAAACGTTTAAATTTTGCAACACAATAATTAGCTTATGTTTGTCGTAAAAGCAAAAGACCCAAAAGATATAATAAAATTGGCTAAGCAGTACAGCGACTACCCGATGGAGCTGATTTTATACATAAATAACCCTCGGGTCATAGGGGGCTTAAGGCTAAAAAGGAAAGTTGAAATAATAAGAGCTGATTGATCAGAGGATTGATCACAGTTTTCCGTAAATGCTTCTCAACAATTCTACTATTGTTATACCGATAACCAGAGAGATTATGAGTAAAAGTGCAACGTTACTTGCTATTACAGAGTGACGAAAGCCTCGCCCTTTAGGGCGGGGAGGAGGTCAGTGAAGAAGAAAGAAGACGCAACTACATGTAAAAAAGCTCAAAACATCAAGTTAAACCTTGTTTTTACATAATTTAGTTTATTGTACGGGTCATCAACATTAGGTATTACTATTTCTCTGCCGTCTTTCAAGATTACTCGCCAGTCGCCGATCTCTTTGTAGACTGGCGATAAGATATTCAAAGTTAGACTAGGCCTATTGGCTACGTTTTCTTGCCTTACATTCATAACGATGACTGACTTAACTTCGCCCCAGTCAGCGACTTTCTCAGCTACTACTATATCACCACCTTTTCCTAGGAACCTCTGCTTCGCTGTCTTGCCTCTCTTCGCTAAGAAAATGCCCTCCTGGTTTACTGCGTATAGCCCTTGCATCACTCTCGAAGTAAATAATTGATACCTAGTCTGGAGCTGATTCAGAAATACCAATTCATTGTATCTAAATTCTCTTTCCATTCCCATAATTATCTATTCTATTCAAAAAATTTAAACGTTTAGCTCTTCTTGAGCTGGCGTTATTTTTCCCTTTAACTCCCCCCTTAAACTCCCGGGGAGTTGCCCTTAATTTTAGGGCTAACTCACGGATAGTTAAACGTTAAAAACTGAGAAGTTAATAATAGCATATGTATGTAATCAAAGTGAAAGACCCTAAAGAAATAGTAGAGCTGGCGAGAAAGTATAAAGGATATCCTATGGAGCTATTGATCTATCTTAACGACCCGCAGAGTGCTGGAGGTCTGAAGTCAAGAAGAAAAGTAGAGCTCATAAAATCTGACTAGATCTTCCCGTAAATGGATCTAAGGAACTCTATAATTGCAACGGCGATAACGATAGAGACCGCGACCAAATACATCAGATTACTTGCTATTGTTATGAAGTCTCTAGCAACTAAAATGAGCAACACGGCAAGGGTCGTTCCGCTTACCCCTGCCCTTATTACCCTCTTCTTGTACATCAACATTTTTTGCTTATACTTTGCAATTATCTCGCTCAAGCTCACGCTCTTTTTCGTAGTCTTCCCCTCTACGATCTTCTCTTTCTCTTCTTTCAGCTTCTTCTCTTTCTTCTCGCTAGGTGCTATTAGGTTTAGCAAATAGAACTTAACGAAGTGGTAGACATACTGGAACTCGTCCATACTCTTTTCGTCATACGTTATGATGTAAATTGCTGGGATCAGCGAAGCCATTGCAATAAGTATGCTCTTGCTGAAGAATATTAACGCAAGCAGTGCACTAGGGAAGATTACTGCCAACTGTTTCAGACTGACCTGCTTAATCCACAACGGGAAGCTCTTCTCTTCGAGTGAGCTGATAGTATAAATCCAGCCGATCCGCTCTTCTTTCATTCTGTTTCCACTTTACCAGCTTTTAAAAACAATACATTCTGAAGCAAGATGAAGCTACTAAACAAAATAGTGTCGGCAGTAAGGAAGGGCGCCATAAAAATAGCAACCCCAGTGCTCCAGTACAGGAAGGGCAACCACGACGGAGCGATGGGAGGGATACTGGCAGGCCTAGCGATGTTAGGGGGCTCGATAGCATCTACGTTCGACAGCTCATTCAAATCGCTACTGGGCAACGACGCTTCCTATATAGGCGACTTCCTGGGGATACTTGGGTTTGCCGCCCTCGTCGGAGGCATAATGGAGTACAGGAGGGTAAGGAGCTTAAGGAGGAGTTAGCCATTAAGTATGTCTCTCAGAAATAAAGTTACAATGTTTTTTTGCAAATAGTCTTCCCTCATTCTTACCCAATCAGGTGGATGGTTTTCTAATATCCATGCGTAAAGCCTCTTCAGTCTACTTTTAGGTCGTGGCTTAGGATCATTGAACTTAAGGGGCTTACCCACCGCTTTATCTGCTTTATACTCCAAGTAAACCCCAATGGCCTTAATCGTAAAGGCCAGTGGAATAAGGAGCAGAACATTGCATGACGCCACCCACGGCGCTAATATTAATCCTAAATAGTATATGTTGACTTGTTCAACGTGGCCCAACTCATGCTTAAGTATAGTTTCAGGGAGGTCTCTCTTCAGAAGGATAATTTTCTTCTTGAGGAGTAGAGTGTTTACATATATAGCGTTCTCTTCGCCCCTATCAAGTAAACGTACCTCTACATTATTAATACGATACAAGTATACACTATTCTTTACAAGCCTATACATCGTAGCCTCATAGAATACCATTAAAGAAATTGACATCAATATGGTAAAGTAAACACTTACCATCATCTTATCCAGTTTTAAAATAGTATAGTTTGAGTAAAAATGAGAGCCTTAGGTCTATTTGTATTACTTGTTATATTATTAGGAATGACAAAAGAGCCACAAGCCTCGCCCTTTTAAGGCGGGGTAAAGATTTTTATTTGTGAAAGGAAAGTGTTGTTGTGTAGAGGGAAGCCCATAAGGTAAAAGTTAGTCAGGTCAGCCAATATATGTGTCCCTCTACACATGCCCTCTATACATACCCCTGAGTCCCAAGGAGGGTGGAGTGAGGGTAACCTCACCCAAGGGATAGGGGTAAAATGGCTGAAGACCCAGCCAGTGGTCTACCGCTGGACGAGCGGAGCGGGGTGGGTTCTGCCCACTAGCTGTGAAGCGATGAAAATGAAGGTGGTAAACCACAAACCTATGAACCGCCCTAGGGGAACCCTCGCCCTTTAGGGCGGGGAGGAGGTCAGACCCCTAGGCTTTCTTACTACTTCAACGTCGTGGTAAGCACAATATCTAGAAGTATTATATTCCACAACTAGGAACGTCTTTATACCGTACTCATGAAGCTTGTTCATTATAGCCTCGATGAGTTTGCGGTAAGACCATATGTTCACAGTAAACTTATTGCCCTTGTCCTGAGAAATAAAGTATGGGTAGCCTAAGTACACCGTCGAGACACCGAGGTTCCATAACGCCTTAGCTAGGTGTGACGCTAAAGTTCTGTAGTAATGAAGAAGTCTACGGTATAGTTTATTGAAGAGCCTTTTCCTCTCTTCTAATACCTCTTCCCTAGCCTCTACTTCTTGGATCTTCTCAGCCTCACTCTTCAGTCTGTCCAGCTCAGCAATCTTCTTCTGGAAGTAGAAGTAGTCACTCTTAACAACAGAGCCACGGTAAAAGAGAACGGTACCATCGTCAACTATGACGGTAGCCAGCATGTTAATACCGAGATCGACAGACGCTACCTTGTTACCTTTAGGTGAGGATATCTGTATTTTACCCCTCTCACCGTGAATAATGAGGGAGTCCTTTACTAGTTTACCACTCCTCTTAGCTACGACTCTGCCAACGTCAACTGGTATGTATGCATAAAACCTGTTATTAATAATATGAATTTCTAGCCTACCTTGTACACCAGACCACCTAAGACGCCCTGAGAATGGTATTTCCATCTTCCAGTCCTTTAAGATTAAGGCGTGTCTTTCTTCATCGACCTTATAGCGGTCTTGCCTAACCACAAGGATCAGCTTCCTCTTTCCGTCTTCTTTCCAATAACCGGGTGGTGAAACATGGTTCATGAACAACGGTAGCTTATCCTTGTTCTTCAGTAGCGAAAAGAACGAAGACCAAGCCTCGTTGTTTTTTTTTTGAAGAACGGCCTGAGCGTTTACTCCTAGTACCTTCTTGTACTTCTCATAGTACTTCTTCCACGTTCCGTTCAAGTCTACTTTCTTTCCTTGGAAGAACTGCTGTCTTCTCTCTTAAGTGATCTCGTTCCACATCTTTACAGTTACATCTGCTAGTTTCCTCAGTTTCCTCTGTTGGTATCCGTTAGGGAACAGCCTTACTACGATTGTACGGACACTACCCTCTGGTATTGCGGGAGTAATGATCGGCTCCCACTCCTCATCTTTACGAAGTTCACCAGAGGGGAGTGCCACGAAAGAAAAGGTGCTTCTTAGACTTAAAAAACCTTTACCCCGCCTTAAAAGGCGAGGCTTTCCTCATTTTGTAATATTATTACAATCACGATATTAAAGATAATAAAAATAAGAAAGCGAAAGATTTTCAAATGTGTTTTTACAGAAGTAGAATTGGCGGGGCGGGGTCTGGTGATGAATGGCTGACACGCAGATCCGATGAAGAGTCCACCTAGGCTGACCCGCCCCACTATTATTCTTATCTTCTATACTTAAAACTTTAACGAATTATCCTCATGAGAAGGTTTACTTCTAGCCTTTTCCCTTTCCTCAGCTTCCTTAATAAGCTCGTCAAAAAATCTGTCAAGTTCCTCCTTGCTCTCAAAGATTATGTCAGTTTCCTCTTCACCTTCTCTCTTTACTATTTTCATATATGTAAACTCATTGGGAGTGGATAAAAAGGATTTGGATGAGGTGTTAAATTAACTCCATAGTTTTCTATTTAGTTTTGAGGAAGACTCCATCTTTAAATAAATACTTAAAATGAAAACATCTAGTTGGTGATATACTCATGGACACTGTTGACAATTACATCCTTGCCCTCCTTAAGGTGGCAAAGGAGGAAAATGCTGAGGTAACTGCTACAAAGCTCCAGAAGATATTCTTTTTGTTAGAAAAGGAGGGAGGAGTTAATCTAGGTCTAAACTTTGAACCATGGTTGTTTGGACCATACTCAAAGCTACTCCAAGACCGTATTAACAGTCTGATTGAGCTCGGTATGGTCGACGTTGAGGAAGAAGAGGTCAAAGACGTCATATCAGGGCTCACCATAGGCATAAAGAGGAAGTATGTACTAGCAAATGACGTCAAAGTGGATAATGTAAGGAATGAAATCATACAGTTCTTCAAGGAGTGGGTATCCAAGCCCAGACAGGAAATACTAACTTACGTTTACAGACGTTACCCTGACTACACTAGATACTCTGTAATAAGGGATAAGGTGATTAGGGGAAAACTTATTGGGAACGCGTAAGAAGAGGTCGATCTTTAACAACTTTGTTAGAGATGGCATAGGTTTTTTTGAAGAGGCCCAAGCGGCGTATGATAGGTTACAAAACAAGGCTGAAGAGGTAAAGGATGTCCGTTCTCTCGAAGAGAAAAAGATGTTTAGTATAGCAAGGGCCTATGAGGCCTTCTCAAAGGCTTTGCTTTCTACTTATGGCACTATTATACTTATACCAGTTGCAATATTTTCTGTGAATTCAAATGCTAATCTGAGGTTTCCTAGACATCTTCAGAGAATAGAGAACTCTTTTAGAGAGTTAATTAGGCAGGGAACTTCGCCTAAGGTCATAAAGAAAAAGCTGGGCCACGACCCTGTAGGAGGATCTAAGATAGTGGAACTACTTAGAGCCTCTAGCGAGTTGTTAAATGAACTGGGGCAGACCGAGTTAAAGAAACTGTTTGACGATATAAATAGATTCATAGAGAAGCCTCCCAAAGATAGAAATTATAAAGAACTTCAAGACCTAAGAAAGAAAATTACAGTTTCATTTACGCTTAGAGAGTTAAGCAATGAGGTAACTTCCCTATTGGAAGAATGCTTACTGTCCTATCCTGAAGAGTCTGCTGAATACTGTCAGGCACTGAGCGAAAAGGATAAGAAAGTTTTGAAAATTTTGTTAGATAAACCTTACCTTTTGGATCAAATTCTAAGCATAATGGATTTAGGCGTATATGAGCTCCTCGACACTCTACTATATACGGCATATTTAGCGCATGCCGCAAGCGGGATTGCTGCGTATTCCGAAGGTAGGGAAGATGTGGACGAAAAATACTTAGAAGAACTTAGGGATCACCAAAAAGAGATGCTTGATAACCTAAAACACGTTAGTGATGCCTTATATGAAATAGCGTACAACGATGAGTTTGACGAAGTCTTAGCTGATATTGAGGAAAAGGCTAGGTCTTTGCTAAAGACTGACCAAGATGAGGAAAAATAGGAAGCTTCTGACAAAGATGAGACAAGCCTCGCCCCTCAGGGCGGGCAGGAAGCCAGACGAAAACTGTTCATGATTATCTGGAGGATTGGGTCCCATAAGGAGGTTTGCGGTCGGGATTAAGCTCATAATACTTCTTAATAAGTAGTTGTCTAAACTCCTCTAGATCTTCCTTGCTCTCAAAGATTATGTCTACTTCCTCTTCACCCTCTCTCTTCTCAATCTTCATATGTGTAAACTCATTGGGAGTGTATAAAAAGGATTTGGATGAGGTGTTAAATTAACTCCATAGTTTTCTATTTAGTTTCGATGAAGACCCCGTATTAAAAAATAAATGCTTAAAGTGTAAACTATATTTTAGTTGGTGGCATTTATGGACACTGTTGACAATTACATCCTTGCCCTCCTTAAGGTGGCAAAGGAGGAAAATGCTGAGGTAACTGCTACAAAGCTCCAGAAGATATTCTTTTTGTTAGAAAAGGAAGGAGGTGTTGATTTAGGATTAGGATTTGAGCCTTTTTATTTTGGCCCTTACTCTGAGTATCTGCAAAATAAAATAAACAAGCTTATTGACGCAGGAATAGTGAGCGTGGAGGAAGACCCGGTGGAGGATATGATAACTGGCTTTGTGGTAGGAGTGAGGAGGAAATATGTATTAGCTAAAGACATGGAAATAAAGGGAGTAGACAAAAAAGTATTGGACTTCTTTAGGGAGTGGGTAAGGAAAAGTAGGAGCGAGATTTTAAAATACGTCTATTATCGTTATCCTGAGTATACCAGTTACTCCATTATACGGGATAAGATATTGAGAGGGAAATAAGGCTGAGTCAGCCTAGCAGGAAGAAGTCTCTGTTTTACAGTTATATTAGGGATGCAATTAAGAACGCAGAAGGTGCGATAGCCACTTATGAGTACCTTAAAACCAAGGCCAGCGAGATAACAGATGTTGAAGCTTTGGAGGAAAAAAAGATAGAGGACATAGCGTCTTCCTATGAGAATTTCTCTAAGGCTTTTTTGGCCGGCTATGGGGTATTAATACTACTCCCCGTCTCTATTATCTCTGTTAGTAATAAAGCCCACTTAAGGTTCCCTAGGCTAGTTCAGAATGTCATAAACAGCTTTACCAACTTAGTAAAGGACGCTGTAAATGAAGAGAAAATTGCGGAAAAACTTAAACATGACCCTATAGGGAAGTCCCATATAGCTGAACTTCTATCTACGACTAGCAAGCTGATGTTTGAGCTAAAACAACGAGAACTAGGAAGGTTATATAGAAGAGTAAAGGAATATATAACTAAACCACCTGAGAAAAGAAGATATGACGAATTGCTTAATATTAGAAAGGATTTAGTAAATAGTTTCAGTCTGAGGAATCTAAACGATAGAATACTTAACTTGATGAGATTGTGCTTACTTTCACCACCAGAGGAGGCTGAGGGATACTGTAAGCAATTGTCTGATGAGCAAAAACTGATAATCTCTACACTCATAGATGAACCTTACCTACTAGACCAAATACTGAGCATGCTAGACCTTGGTAATCAAAAGTTGTTTGATTACCTTCTTTATACAGCGTTTTTGACAAACGCTTACATAAAGAGGTTTACTAAGGGTAGAACTGATGAAGATTGGGAGTATTTGAAAGATGTAAAAGATCATCAGAAGGAAATATTAGAAAACTTGGTAGAGCTTAAAAAAGAAATAAGTAAGCTCTATAAGTCGGACGAGTTTGACGAATATATTTCTGAGGTAGAAGAAAAGGTCAGATCTCTGTTAGAGACCAACCAAGCTGAGGAAAAAGAAAAATAGGCTGAGGCTTAACATTACCCTTAAAAATCTAGTCTCAGACTAGCCTTTTCCCATTTTTATGAGATCATGGTCTTGGTCTTCCTTAGCCTGATGAAAAACCATTTTGAATTAACTCCCCGGTTGACTGAGAAAAAATTCAACTATGGTCATTCTAAAGGACAAGAGTCTTACCTTTAGGTCAGTCATCTCAGTATATTTTATTAATTCAGTTTTGTAATTATATATATGTCTAATGAGGAATGCTCTGAAAAAGTCGATATACCAAATTGTGAAGAGTTTAAGGAGTATCTTAAAATATGGCGTTGTTGTTTTAGACGTGATGATAAAGCGTATTTTAGAGCCTTAGATGCTGTAGAGAAAATTAGAAATGAGAATGATGAAGTAAACTCTAAAACAGCAGCGCAGGAGTTAATCAAATTCCTGCAGAGCTGGCACGTTTTAAGTGCAAGTGACATTAGCGAAAGCGAAGATAAACTTGCAAGTGAGATAAGATATATCAAGTTCGATTTATTGAAAGACCTTTCTAACAAAAGACTATGCGAAGATGAGAATCTTGAAAAATATGAAGATATAATTAAGAAGGCATACAGACGTCTGGATAATATAGAAGGAGTTGGCCCAACTGCTACATCGAAAATACTGCATATACTTTTTCCAAACTTCTTTGTGATGTGGGATAGATGCATAGCTGAGCATTACATACGTAAGTCATATAGTAGGGTCAATGAGGGCGACTACTTCTGTTTCCTGAAGAAGATGTGCCAATTAATCAGAGAGATAAAAAATGCAAAGATATCGAGAATTTTATGAAGACAAAAGATGAAAAGGAAAAGACCATAACAAAACTAGCAGACGAATATAATTGGCCGAAATTCACATATTGTAATGAAAAGTGCCAAAACGACTATTAACCTGATATATTTTTAAGAAATGAAAGAGACCTCTCAGGGTGGGGAGGAGGTCAGTTATGTAGGTGATGAGGCCAGCTTATTTAATATTTCTTCTAGCTTTACAACTTTCAAATTAGAATGAATTAGGTCCCTCATCTCTTCAGCGTAATTCCTATGATCGTTGTTACTGCTAGATTTTATGAAATCATTTAAGTTATTTAAGAGAGATTCCTTTATTGTGGCTAAGTCATAGTCATTGCTTATAAGAGTTATACTTTCACAAACACCACCCTTTAACGCCAGAAAAATTTCAGAAAAGAGTGTCGAGTCAATAAGGCCTATGTTTTTTACTTTTCCAAACGCACGCATAAATATATTCAACTTCATAAGCTCTTCAGAAGAACTACTGATAGATATTAAACTAGGAAATAATGAAAACTCATTAGATATTCTGCGAATTAAATATTCTTCTGAATCTTTTATCCTATTCTCTGTAAGTACAAAATCTTTAATTTCTGACAGCCTTCTATTTATAAGCTCATTACGAAGTTTAGAGAAAAGCCTCTTTGCGAGGAACAACCTGATGCCTGGAGTAGTATCAGGATAAAGCTTCTTTCGTGTATTCTCAAACAGCTCATCAAAGTTATCCCTAATCCTATCTAGTGCTTTATCTCGTTCTTCTATAGAGAGGTTATCCCAATTAATCTTCTGCATTTCCAATATAAGTGAATTTCTTAATATTGCAAAGGACCCAGCTGTTATTTCAAGAACTTCAGTCTTCACTGTATTGGGTATGTAAATCTCGGAGGACCTACCCTTCAAACTTTTGACTAGTTTTTCGGCTTGTAGATGCCTATTCTTATCCATAAAGTCATAGAAGTAATCAAGGAGTATATTTGTGTCTAATGCAAAACATTTATCCAAAAAGTGCCTCACCTATAATCTCACTGTACTTATCCTTAATTGTGGAAGGTTTAGCAAAAATGGTTATCAGGTAAGTTAGGATTTCATAATCTAATTTATCCCCCTCCAAGTATGCAATTATGGGGTAAGAAAGAACAAATATGAGAGTATTTGTCGTTGACATTAAAGCTCTCAGCTTTGCGTCATCTCTAGCCTTTAACCTTTCTACTGTCTCGTAACGCCTAATGTTCTCTACTAGGTCAGTTAACAGTCCTAGGAAGACCTTGTAGTAGAACTCCATTATGGTGTTAACCCCCTCCCTCTCTTCAATGGTCCTCATGAACTCCTCTTTCGCCTTCACAAGCTTGTCCAGTAGCCCATAATATTTGCCTAGCCAATACTCCTTATACTCCTCAGCAGGGAGGTTCTCTAATAATTTATAAAGATTATCAAGCTGTTGTAATTTCGCTGGGTATTTTTTCATGAAGTCCTCTATCTTAGTAAGATCGTCAATATCTAGTGTCGTTAAATAGCTAAACAGACCAGACATCACTTCTAACGTGCCGTTCTTTAACTCCTCATCGTCAAGTAACTTCTTTATCTCTTCATCTACCTTTTTTACATAGTCTTGAGGAATCCCCAATGACCGTAATTGTACTCCACTTGGCTTAAACAAGTAAACTTGCTCAATAGAATTCCTAAGTTCTACTGTTAAAGACATTCTAAGTTAACTTGATGTAACCTAACTATTTATGTCTTATGCTTTGTTTAAAAAATAATAATTGTAAAAACTTCTTTATCAATCGAGAGAAATCTAAACTCATATCAGCTGCAGCTGAAACTTAATTTAATTTTTTAGCTACAATTTTGAAAAATGGGACGTAAAAGTAAGGAAGGATCCTATCCTCAAACTGACGACGTGGGATAAACTGAATAAACTCCCCAGTTAAATGAGAGAAATTCAACTACTATTATTTACTACTACTCATGCACAAGTAGCAGATTTTACCCATAGCCTATACTCCTCTAGCTGGGTCCAAATGCCTTTTTGTGAGCCTCCTTCTTATCGCTTTTTCTAAACTTTTTCTCAAAAATAAATCTAAAAGTGCAATTTAGCAAGACTTTAGCAAATCTTTAGCCTAAATGTAAAAGAGTGTAAAAGTTTGAGTTTTTGTTTTAGAGTTTTAGATTAAGTAGTAGTAATAGTGTTA
Organism: Sulfolobus acidocaldarius DSM 639; assembly: GCF_000012285.1. NCBI lineage: Archaea > Thermoproteati > Thermoproteota > Thermoprotei > Sulfolobales > Sulfolobaceae > Sulfolobus > Sulfolobus acidocaldarius. The sequence goes on along the minus strand of NC_007181.1, from coordinate 410,888 downwards.
GTTATATTTGTTTCAGTTTACAGTTACTTTTACAGAAACTGATAAGTTAATTGAATATAGGACAGGACCAAAGCAGACTTTTACATTTTATTTTTCTCAGTTAACTGGGGAGTTAACTATACTCTATATTATGTCGTCTTAATGTAGAGAAGAGAGGGCATGCAAAGTGTAGCGGAAGCGTAGGTGTTCCCTATCTCTTCGTGAGTTGAAAGTAATACGCATGTGAAGGGATGAAGGTGAGAAAGTTGGAGTTGGTTAGCTTCTGGGAGCAAGACCAGAAAGGCGAATACTTCGAGAAGGAGGACTCCGTTACAGATTAATGATATTCATTAAGCTGGTTGTCTATGGTAGGGATGACACCTACGATAATTTAATATATGTTATTGAGATTATTCTTTATGGAACAAGAGGAAAATATAAAGGAAAAAGTTAGGATGATGTTTGTGCAAATGAGTAAAATCGACTTCACCCCATTGTTTGAACTGGATAGACAATTGTCAGCTAATCCGAGTCTAAGGTCTGAATTCGTAAAAGATCCACTAAAGGTTGCTGAAATATACGGCTTTAAATTACCTGATAGCCTAAAGGAAGAAGGTTTCCATTTACGCTGTATAGATACAGATAACAGATATTACCCATCAGAAAAGGTTCCGCTATCGAACAGTTGCAAAAGAATGAGGGTAAAGTACCTTGGGCAAGAGCGGAAGTCAGGTTTGGAGCAGCTCCTGGTTGTTTAGCACTATGTGGAATAGGGATGTAATATGGAAACCTTGGATGAAATAACAGAAAAAAATGAGGAATGGCTTTCTATTCTCAACACAGCCATAGATAGATTAATTATAAGTAAGGATTCCTTCCTAACATCACTTTTAAAATCACTACCGCCAAAGGAAAAGATAAATTTTACTTTCTATTTACTTCCTTTTACTGAAACTGAAAAAGTAAAAACAGAATTCAGGGTTCCAGAGAATCTAAGATTGATTGCGTCAAGCTACTGCTTGTCATTCGATCACGTAGACATAGTCACTATGGAAGATATGATCATATCAAAAAACATTGTCAGTAAAATAGGTAAAACTTTAATTTTGGGTTGTTTAGCAAAATTTGAGATAAGAGGAAAAGATTTAAAAAATAATACAGTTGTGGCCCATGGAATCATATTTGATCCTGGTTGGTCAATACCGATAAACATAAATAATGTTAAGGGTCACGATGTTCTATTCACATGGGGAAAAGAAAAATTTATCTCGTTTATTGACAATAGAAATTTCGTCTTATGTAGAATCTCATGGAAATAGATACCTTTTTCATATTATCCTAATTTCTATAGCCTGACTTCCTCCCCGCCCTAAAGGACGAGGCTTTCGTCACTTTGTAACATAAATTTAAGGACGTAGACTTATAGATGGGCTGTCTGAAATTATCAAAGCTTGCCTTGGGTAAGCCTGTAAATTAAGTAACCCATTAACCCCAATGCGAGAAGTGTTTAAAGCCAAAAATGCTAATTTTTAAGGGTATAGAGGAGCAAGGATATAGTGAAAAGCTAACAATTTCCGCCTAGCTTTTGTATGTAGCCCCTAAGGATATTAATATTGCCCTCTAAGGTAGTAAGAATCCATTGGTTAGGTGATTGTGGAGGGTCAGTTGGCAAACCTGTGGCTCTCTGCAATAACGCCTGCCACTTCACTATTAATGAGTTCACGTTAATGAGAGTATTTATGTAATTATTTAAAATATTATTATAAAACACGTCCATCTTCTTACATATACTTTTTATTGCAATTAATATTTCGTACGGTCCAGGCTCCCTAATGTCTTTATCGATTTCTGACCTAATGTAAGACAAATGTTCAGTTGCTAAGTTTAATTTAGCCTTTAACAGTTCTACTTGGTCTCTAGTTAAATTGGTATTCGTTGTTATGTCGCATATGTCTATAGGTATTTGAGGTGAGACATTCCTATAGCTGTTAAGATAATCTACATAATCAACACATCTAGCTTCATCAAAATGTCCTCCCTGGATTTGCTGTTGACTTTGTGCTTGTAAATCATATCCAAAAAACGTAAAGAACATTCTTAAATGTGTTCTGTAAGATTCTACCATCGCATTTCCAACGTATGGAATGTCATAATACTTTTGAACATTCGGATTAAAGATCAAGTTTACTAACATGTCAAGTTCATAATTCAGGTGATGCAAGTTCAAGAAGAAGTCCTCAGTAACATAATTCTCGATATCTTCAAGTTTGATTTCAATGTTGTTACAATTAGGTTGATTATTACAATTAGTAACTTTAGTAAGGCTTCCATTATTATATACGATACTTAGTTGAGCTACTTGCACTCCTTGTATACCTTTTGAGAGATCGTCCACAACTGACCGCTTTATTTTTACTTTTTCTATGCCTAGATTACGATCTTTGATAAACTCTGCAGTATAATCATCATTTTTACTACGATTATTTATTCTAATGTAAGCCAGTTGGCCGTTTGACTGCTTTAGAATATCCTGTAGAAAGTTTGGTAGAAAAGTATCTATAATCTTCCTAATTACTGCCCTTCTGACTATCCTAGGAGGATCTGGATTACTGCTACCAATGAAAACTCACCTCTAATATTCTTTAAGTTAAAAATCAAATATAAACTGTAAAGTTGTTTTTCATAAATTATGCCCTCTAATTTCTCTAGAAGACTGTAGCTAGCTAAACTCCTTAGAAACGTTGGTGATTATGATTTTTCTCTATTTAAAAAAACCATGGGTATCGGTCTTGGATCCAATCTGCTATTTTAAAGCCTATCTCAAGAAAGATGAAATTAATAGGCCAAAAAAGGATAAATAGGCCACCGATAATTAGAGCGTAGAAAACGACGATATTAGCATAAGTTTCTACTGATATCGCTATTGGGTTAAGGACAGACGTTACGAAATGAAGAAATTGTTGTCCTAAAAGTATACAAGCAACTATAGATTCTAGTAGCGAATAAATAGTTACAAATATAATTTTATGCTTATATAGATCCATAGGAGCTTTATCGAACACGAGTTTTTAAACATTTCAATTTATGTATTATGTAAAAATGTTTTACGTAAAGCATAAAGCTTTTAAGGTATTATGAGTAGATTAGTAATTGAAATGAGTATAAGGCATAAGGAACTAAGTGAGATAGAACAGAGGGTTCTAAGGTTTCTGCTGAAAAACGACGGGACCGCCCTGAGCGATATCATTGAGAAGACACGTTCTAGTCCAAATTCTGTCACTTCCGCTCTACGTGAATTAATCGAGGTTGGACTTGTAGAAGAGAGGAGGGAAGAAGTGTTCCCAAGGAGGCGCTTCCTATATCTTACAGGAAAGGGAAAGGTAGTTGCGAAGAAGCTAGACGAGATATATAGCCTCCTAGAAAATTAAGGAACAGAGAAGAGTAAACACTTTTAACATGGTACATAAACAGTAAATAGTATGGAACGAACCAAAATTGGCAAGAACCTCGACTTGTTACTCTCACCCCCGTTGAGGCTATTACTGCTCATATATTCGCTTGGCGAAGCCACGGTCTCGCAGCTAATTAAAGAGAGTGGCGGGATGAGTGCTAGCACAATAACAAAATACGTCAGACAGTTAGAGGGGTTGGGGTTAGTTAGTGTGGAGCTGACCTCCTCCCCGCCCTAAAGGGTGAGGGTTCCCCTAGGGCGGTTCACAGGTCTGTGGTTCACCACCTTCATTCCCATCGCTTCACAGCTAGTGGGTGATTTAAACACCCACCCCGCTCCGCTCGTCCAGTGGTAGACCACTGGCTGGGTCTTCAGCCATTTTACCCCTATCCCTTTGGTGGAGTTACCCTCACTCCACCCTCCTCGGGACTTGGGGATATGTAGGATGTTTATCGCCCCGTTCAAGTCTGCGTTAACGACTTTCCCTATGTGGGGACACTTAAACAAACCACGGTGTATACGCCCATTTTCATGGGCTTCCCCACATAGGGAACACACAATTGAAGTATAAGCCTCGTTCACCGTTTCGACTTTGATGCCGTACTCCTCTGAGACCTCTTGCATCCTCCTAATAACGTAGTTGTAGTTCCAGAAGTTTACAGTGAGCTTATTCCCGTGGTGTTTTGATATTTCCTTGGGATACCCGACCTTAATTATCGATACTCCTTTCTCGTAAGCAGTCTCTACAGTCTTCCTAGCCATAGAGTTCAACACGTGTTTTAAGAACCTCTTCCTCTTTAGAAACAACGCCTTCAACCTCTTACTCCTCTCTTGCTTATGCAATGACAACTTTTTCTGCGTAATTGCAATCTTTCTAGAGTAGTTCTCATACTCTGATAGTACAGAACCACCTTTGAACAACACCCACGAGCTATCATCGAACACTACAGTAGCCAAGTTAACAATACCTAAATCTACTCCAGCTATACCATTACCTTTGGGCTTAGCGTTAACCTCCACCTCAACTGGTATAGATGCACACCAATGTAGTCCATTATGGAATATCTCTAACCTTCCTTGTTTGCCCTTCCACTTAAGCTTGCCTTTGAAGTGAAGTGTTAACCCAAAGTCCTTCAGATAAATTGTTCTAGCGTTCTCGTCTACTGTATACCTATCATTTCTGATTAGTATTAACAGTTTGTAGCTACCACGTTTATCCTTCCAATACCCTGGTGGTCTAGGCTTAAACCAGCTAGGCAACTTACCGTCTTTCTTGTCCTTCATTAGCGAGAAGAAGGAACGCCATGCCTCGGCGTTCTTCCTACACACTTGTTGGGCATTTACCTTTAAGTACTCCTTGTATTTAGCGTACACTACTTTCTCAGTGTCGTTAAAGTCCACCATCTTCCCTTCCTTGAACTGTTGCATCCTCAACCAGTTAACCTCGTTCCAACACTTGGCAGTCCATGTTGCTAGCTCCCTCAACTTCTTGCCCACGTCCTTCGAGACAACTAGTCTAACTATATTACTCCTCTTCACTTTCCTTCGCCCATTACTCCTCAAAAAACCTTTACATAGCCCTAACAAACACTTCCTTTATCTTACCCTCAGTAGAGTCGTAAGCCCTTTCCAAGACGGCGAAATATTCTTCAGCCTCCTCTAAGCTCTTAGGGGCTAACAGTCTGAAAGCCTCAGCTAAGTACTCTACCTCCTCTTCCATGTCCTTCTGGCAGTACGTCATGACGTCATAGTTCTCACACCACTTTAGGAACTTGTCATACCACCTCTTTATCGCTTCAAAAGAGTAGGGGTTTAGAGAAAAGACACTTCCCTTTACCTTAACTTGGTTAAGGGTTAAGTTGAACTCTACGGACATTCCGTGTTCACCAAAATTCTACTTTGTGTACACAAATAAAAAGCTTTCGGTGATAAAACTTATATAATTTTGTGTACACATTTGACTTATGAAAATCAGAGTATACAAAAGTGGAAACCACGTGACCTATTACTTAAATGTGCCAATAGATGTAGTGAGGGCATTAGGTATCTCTGAAAACGACGAGTTTGTCCTAAGCGTAGAGAATAAGGATGGTGACGTTATGCTATGTTATAAGAGAGTAAAAAAAGGATGAAATCACTTGACGAGGATGAGGACGCCGTATTGGATGAGGTATGAGAGAACGACGAACAACTGCCACATATAGAACATAAACTCGCCGTCTTCTTCAAAATCACCAGTTTCCTCGATAGTTTTTTGGATATCATAAGTTATAGCCTCATGCACTGTTGCACCAGGCTTTATCCTTTCGACGTAGTACATTACAGTCGCCGCATCCATGTCACGTATTCTCACTAATTGCCCGGTCGTCTTGATTCTGACCACTATCTCTTTGCCTTTACTCCGTACAAGGTCGAAGTTTGCAAATAGCCTCCAGTTCTTCCTATTGACCACTATTGGGTTTTTACCTATCTCTTCCTTAGGGTACATTATTGGCTTGCCGTCAGGATCCGTGATGACATCTGGTAATGTATATGTCTCGTGTTGTTTCATGACGTCCGGAAACTCAATTATTTGTTCTACCATTACTATCACATCTTATATTCAATTAAAGGATTTTGATTGTTTCTGTTTCCTTAACTTCGTCCTTTCCGTTTGTCCCTACACTGTCATCCCTGTCATTTTATTGACATTCAAGCTGACCTCCTCCCCGCCTTAAAAGGGCGAGGCTTGTCGTCTTTTTGTCACCAAAACTTCGGTAGGGACAGAGAAGAAACTAGTTAAGGTCACCAAGAAAGGAGTAGACATCATAAAGCACATATTAATGATCAATGAGTTGCTTCAGTCCTAATCCAGGATCGGCCGGTACTAATTAGAAATGTTTCGTTTAACGGTTAACGAAACTACTTACATATTTTCAAAAGTAACGATTACCAATACATAATACATGGAGCTGTCAGAAGTAGAGCAGAGGATTCTCAAGGCATTATTAAAGAAGGACAAGATGACAGCTAGAGAGCTGGTTGACGCCTCACACTCGTCCACTTCTGTGCTTAACCCCTCATTAGAACATTTGATTAAGTTAGGCCTCGTTAATGAAGAAAGAGAGCACTCGTTCCCACGCCGCAGGTTCGTAATATTGACAGAGAGCGGGAAAGAGGTCGCTCAATTATTAGTTGAGATTGAAAGGATCGTCGAAATGAAAAAAGCCTCGAAGTCTTTATCGAGCTCGTAAGACGCCTATTCATGCTTTGTCTTCTGAGAGGAGCTGGTTTAACTCTAGAATCTTCTCAAAGACCATGCGGCCCTTGTCTGTTAGTTTGGCTATTTTCTTTACGCTCTTTACCCTCGTCTTCTCTTCCTGGACCTCTATCAGGCCCAAGCCTTGTAGCTTAGGGACAATGTTGTGCACTGTACTCCAGCTCGCCCTAGTAGCATCCCTAAGCTCGCTTAAGGTGGGCTCTTTCAACAGCCCTACGTACAAGACGAACTTCATTTCTGTTGATAACAACTCGAAGAGCTGTTCATTAATCTTGATTTCCATGGATGTTCCACTCTACATAATACATATAATGTTAATAAATCTTAAAGTTTAGGCCATATCTACCGAGGGCAGAGAAAATGGTCACATCTGTGGTTCAAGCCCTAAGGAAAACTCCCCAGTTTACTGAGAGAAATTCAGCTAGCATTATTAACTACTACTCACAGTTTGGCCATTGGCACAGTTAAGTAGCCTTGGGCCCAGGCTCTCTAAGGCTTGACGGAGCCCTAACGTCATCTTAACGTCATTAAAAAATTTCTAAAAAATGTAAAAAATTGAATTAGTCTAATAATTATAGTAAATTAGCAAGCGTAAAAATGAGTGTAAAAGTTTGTGTTTGTTTGTTTGAGTTTTGTTTGTTTTTCAGTTAGTAGTAGTAATAATAGTAGTTGTATTTGTTTCAGTTATAATTTTTCTCATTTAACTGGGGAGTTTTTACAAAAAAGATAGGATCTATGTCACTTTTATTCAATTTATTTCTTTCATATAAACTGGGGAGTTAACTGAATTAGCGAGAAAGAATGACGTACTTTGAATTTTTATTACAAAAGTGAGAAAAAGAGTGCATAGAATTAGGTGTTTGTTTAACGTAAAAGAACTAGTGCAAGAGATCCCTATCGAGTTTGGCCTTCATCACAAGGCTTCTCTTGTTAGGCCTGAACCCGAAAATAATGTGATTGCTGGTCAGATCGTCTAGTATCTGCTCAATCCTGTACAGCTTGACCTTTCCTTTCAGTTTATAGTAGACCTTCTCTGCAACGCTCTCAGTCGATGATGCCTCAATGTACCCTTTCTCTTCGTAAAATACTCTTAGAACCTCTTTCTCTTCCTCGTCCAGGTTCCTTCCTAATTTCTTCTCAGCCTTCTTTACTACCTCCTCAAAGTCAGACCCCTTGCTAAGAAATAGCAGCTGCTTCCCTTTTTCAGTCAAAGAATAAATGTTGAGCCTGTTGATTGTCCTGGCCTTTTGTATTAGCCCCTTAAAGATGTACCTTTCCAGCCTGGGGTAGACCTCGTTTGACGTTGTGTTTATCAGTTGTGCTAACTCTCTAGCTAATGCAGGCCCTTGAACTAGCCTGAGCAACATCTTCGCTATCTTCTCTGACCTAACTAGTATACTATTCATAATATTATTATTAGAAGAAGAAGGAGTAGGGGGCGTCATGGCGTTACAACCAAAGCCTCTTTTGCTATTACCTTCTCGAACTCAATATCGTTAAGGACCTCCAGGAGCTTTCTTCCTTTCTCGGTGAGCCTTATGATTTTCTTCCTATTCTCGTAGCTTATTTCAATTAAGCCTAATTTTAGCATTGTTGGTATGACAGTGTAATAGAAAGCACTAGACGCGATCCTCGTCTTCGTATAGAGTTCATTTAACGATATTTCGCTTTGAACATGTTTCAAGATAAGGTATAGGTGAACACATCTCACTGGGTTACTCAACTCTCTCATTTTCACTTCCTTATTTTCTACTATAGAAGCAATATTATAAAAATTTTATAATACATGATATACTCAAAACTTTTTATGGCGTATGAAAAAGTATCTGAACTATGAGTTACACATTAGTAAATAGTAGAGGAAATATGCCTAGGGATCTTTCAAACCCCTTAAGGTGTGAACATTTGTACAGGGTACTACTAGCGTTAGAAGAGCCGAGAACCCTCAGTGAGCTGTGGGAGGCGGCGAATGTCAGCACTGGAATATATTACAATACGATCGAGAAGAACTTGCTAGCGCTGGGCCTAATAAAGTACGAAGAGAAAGGGAGGAGCACGCTCGTGTCTCTCACAGACAAGGGAAAGAAGTTACTAGAGCTCATGAAAGAGATAGGATTTGAAAAGCTTACCCAAATCCGTTAATCATAATGTTTTTCAGAAAAGTAAAACTTCAAGTCAAGCTCTTTTTCCAATTTTAGTCAACTCTTCTTCCAGAATCATATAAGTCTTATCGTCTAATTTTGTTGCTAGGCTTTCCCTTAATCTTAGGATAACATACTTCGCCCCCAAGTAGTAGTCCTTCGTCACCATATTATACAAAAGGATTAAAGACATAAGACGCTTAACTGAAAGTGAAATCTACCTTCTATAATAGAAGACAAAAGATTTATAAGCCACCTTCTACAATAGAAGATAGAGGTAATACAAAAATGTCCACCCAAGTAGTTGAGAGGAAAACTCCCCAGTTCCAAGGGGAGCAAAGTTCTGATCTTTTTTTATATGCGATTTCGAGCTTGACTAAGGAGGAAAGGGAAGAGATCTTTACAGCATTTGAGGACTACTTCTGGAGCTTGATCGAGGCTGGGGAATTAAGTAAGCCAGCCTACTACAAGTTAGCCTCTGGGGCTATTCATTTATCTGATGACAGGGTATTAGAGCTGGTAAACGATAACACCCAGGCGAAGAAATTCTTAGCAAAGCTCTTGAAAGAGAAGGCAAAGAAGCTGTTAGAAGTTTCAGCAGAATTAGAAAAGGAGGCTAAGGCTGAGGGTGAGGAAGAGTGAGCAATCAACTTACGATAAGGACCCAACCACATAAAGACATTAATATCTTAAAAGTGATGAAGGACCAGCAGGGCGTTATAGAGATAAGTGCTGATATAAGGAGTGAAAGTAGAGACGGCCTATATCATCATACTATGCTCATACTTAACGGTTCTTGGTTAAGGTTTTCGTGCTCTTGTGAGGCATCTTCATATGGGATGCTCTGCAAACATGTTTTGAAGCTATATAACTACTATCAGAGACATAGAAGAGAACTACTAAGGGAAGAAGAGAATCAGGGTATAACGTTTGACGGATGGGGTGAGCCAGATGAGTAACAATCTAGAGGACTGAGGACCATGCGAGTGATCAATTTTAAGGCGGAGGAAGATTTGGTCAGTAAGCTAGACTTGTACGCCATTAACAAGAGGGTCTCAAGGAGCGAAATAATAAGGGAGGCTCTGCAGAAGTTCTTGGAGGCTGAGGAAGGATGGAGCAAGTGGACCTAAATGATTTGCTATTGGAACTAGAAGACCAGATACTGCTACTCCAGAGACTGGCAAAGGACGCTAAGCTAGACTTAAGGCTGAAACAAAGGGCGGAGGGCTATAGGAAGGTCCAGAAGGCAAAGCGCGTCGTATCAGAAATCTCATCTTTGTTGAATGAGCTGGAGGCTGAGCTAAATGAAAGACAAGAGTGAAGTCTGCCCGTTCCTGGACCAGACAAGAGTGTGGTGCCTGAGCGAGGCTAACCCGAGCTACATACCACAACTGATCTACTGCCTTACCTCATACTCGAAGTGCATCTACTTCAAGGAGGCTGAAAGGAATGTCAACTGATTTCAAGCAAAGGTACTGGGCCAACTCTAACTTTGACGGCTTTGAGGTCCCAAACGAGCACCTAGGTAGGGAGTACCTAATCTACGGGCTACTTCACATTAAGTTAAAACAGTGGAAGGAAAAGGGCCTAATTCCAGATAATATTTACCTTAGGAGGACTGGTATAGGTACGCTGACGAGCGTTATTAATCACGACTACTACAAAGACGTCTTAGACAAATACGACTTCACGATTTATTATCACTATAAAGAGAACGGGGAAGACAGATACTGGCCTGGGCTGTTTATTGACACAACAGGATCTTCATGGACTGAAGAACAGTCAGAGCAAAGATATGGTGAACCTATCTATGCAGTATTATCTACCAAAGTTTGGGTTGCGCAAGAATTTGATGTGTTGGGAAGAACAATTTTTATCCACTATAACGATAGAGAAGATAAATTGAAATTAATCGTAGCACTCTCTATCCTTAATCTCTATGGGCAGAATAAGATTAGATTAAATGAGTACGAATATGGTGCGAAAAGTCAGTACTATATCATACCTGTCAAGTTTTGGAAAAATATCACTGAACTCAGAGTTATAATAAAGGGGTATTATCAATCGTTCGTAGAATATCTTGCAAGGGTGAGGTGTAAATAATATGGAAACAAGAGTAGAGGAGGCAATTGAACTTATTATTAATGCTAGCGAAGAATTATCAAACTTACCATGGGAATTAGGTTTTAGTGGAGGAAAGGATTCTACTACAGTTCTAAGTTTAACTCTGAAAGCTATGGAAAGAGGTGCTATGATTAAGACGCTGTACGTAGTTTACGCAGACACTTTGCTAGAGCACCCGATCTTGAGAAAAGAGGCTTTAGACGCTTTAGAGAGCTTAAAGGTTTATCCTAATGTTAAGCCTATTAGATTAACTCCCATAGAGGATTTCATCTCAATGATGGTCGAAAGAGGCTATCCTGCACCATCTCACAGGTTTAGGTGGTGCATGGAAAGACTGAAGCTAAGACCGATGAAGAGGTTTATGGAGCAATTGGGAAAATTTGTCCAACTTTCTGGTGTAAGGATGACGGAAAGTAGTGAAAGGGCTAAACAGACTGCGTATAACGGAAAGCATGAAAAAATAATAAGGTTAGGTAATCCGATTATTATGCCCATACTCGACTGGACTACTGAGGACGTGTTTAGGTACCTACGTAGCGAGAGGAGGTGGGACGGTAGGGAATTCGACTATTTACTGAACTTATATGAAGTGAAAGAAGACAATGACGGTTGTGGTTGTGCGTTAACCACTGACGTTAGGTTTGGCTGTTGGGTCTGCACTGTAGTCAAAAACGACAAAATGCCAGTAAGTGATACCTTAAAGGAGGCGAGGAAGATGATAATGGACATCAGCAGAGATCTTAGGTATAGGATAATCGATAAAAATGGAAAACCAAGAAGCTTAAATGAGGAGGGGAGGAAAGAGGTTGCTAAAGTTTTCATAGGGGTATTAGAAAAAGAGCCTGAGGCTTTCGGCTATGATACCAAAGAACTGAGAGAGAAGTTAGAAAAAGTGATAGAAGAATGACAGTGTGGGGACAAACGGGAGGTTAAGAATATACATATGATGCCATCTCATATTTGCTCATTAAATGAGATTTCATCCAGTCTTCTACTTCCTTTATTGGATAAAGTTCTACTAAATTTCTGTATGGGGAGGAGCTTGGTATCGGATATTTGAAACTGTATACTATATTTAATAGCTCCTCTAGTTTTTTGCCACCTTTTACAACTAAGTCGTATATTTTTTGCCTACCATAATCAGTAAGTATAATATTCCCCTTATCATCGCTATCCTTTATTTGAGTGTAGCTGAAGAAACTAATCCACTCACTTTTATCTATGATAGATGCTAAAGGAATATCGACTCTTATTAATCCAGATAAATTTGAGAACGCGGGAAAGTTCTCGTTTTGTAACTCTTCTCTTAGTTTTAAAAAAGCACTAAGTATATAACTAGTTAAATAGGAGTCTTCCTTCCCTTCGGCGTCTATACCATCGTCTATAACTTTATTCCATCTATATATTTTAGGCAAATTACCACTAGAAATAGCATCAATTAATGATACAGGAACTTTGACCACCTTCTTAACTACACCTATAACATTATGAAGCAGATCATATGCCTTCTCTATATTATTAGAGTCATTATCTCTTAACCTCACTACTTCTCTAAGATAAATATCTACGAGTCCAGCATACTTAATTAAAGGACCTATAGGACCGTCCATTAAAATTAGGCTGTCTTTGTAAAGCTGCCTTAATTCATATAATAATGATAACTCTAAGACCCTCATTAATTCTTTAACTCTATTTCTGGCGACTTGTCTTATCTTCCCTGATGAAATCAAATCTTCTCTATAAATTAGTTGTCTGTGTTGTCCGCTTTCATTTTCACCAAGTGTATATGATATATCTGAAATTCGTATAAATGTATCAACAAGATTATTACTAAAATTCATGAACTTCGTAGAACTATTATCTTCTATTATCGGTATATTGGGCGGTAGCGGTATTATAGCTGACTGGTAGTCTTCTATAGTCTTCTTAGGGAAGAGAACAACTTTTAATATTTTCACTTTTAAGGGTCTTAATGTTTTATTTCCAGCATCTAATCTCATTGCACCCGCGATAATATTCCCGAATACGATAGGAACTAAGACATTATTAGCCTTAAAACTTCCTATCACTCTATATCTACTAGTACCATCGATAAATATTAGATCATTATTAGTCGCTTGAGGTAGAGGATATTTTAGCTGAATTTGAAGATTTAAGGAGTCGCTGTCATCTAAAGATACGTTTTCGGTACCTACTATCTCTTCTTCGGGATCATCATCCGAAAATCCTTGAACTGAGAGCTTAACACTTTGGTTTCCCTTTAACCATTCTTTCAGATCGTTTTCATTCTCACTCATTCTTTCACCTAATGTTAGCTTACATCATAGGGAATTACTGGAAACCTTATCTTAATAGGTGAGATAAAGGTTGACGGCTGATAAATGACCATTTGGCCTTTCTGTAATTGGTAAATCATGTCCTTAAAGTCTGAAAATGCTTTGTATTCATCTTCTTTAAGTTCTGCTGCATCTGTATTTCCTACTACATAAGTCGACGCATTTCCATATACCTGTGTTTCTATCCGTGACGCAAACTGCTGCGCTCCGATCAAACCTATATTTAGACTTCTAGCTCTTGCTGCGATATCAACTATAAGATCTTTAATAGGCGATTCGCCTCTTTTAGGAGCGAACTTGTTTAGTTCATCTACAAATACGATGATATAGTCGAATCTTCTATTATTATTTTGATCTTGTTGAATGTTCATTAAAGTTCGCAGTACCGAGCTGAACACTATATTTTGCATTGTGTCGGACAAGCCATTTAACTGAATTATGTTAATACCTTCATGAATATTCGTATCTTTTATTGGGTTTCCATGAGCATTTTGTAATTCTAATCCTATATTTCTGTTTGTTCCTACAAAATCTATTAGATACCTTATTATAACGGGAACAGTGCGTTCATCTACATTATTAGTAAGTAGTTTCATAAAAATACTACGCTGCTTGTTTGCATCATTTAATAATTTATCAAAGCTTATTTCTTCTTTCAATTCTGGAATTACCTTCCTAGCTAAAAGACTTATAGCGACCCTTTGTGGCTCACTCATAGTATCGTATTTTCCGTTCGAAAGAGCGGTAATTAATTCAGGTATTCCTAAGTCCATTAGGCCATAGGAATAAGTCGGAATTGTTTGTTGTAAAAGTATATTCGCAGCATTAGAGATTTGAGAACTGCATATATTATCACCAGCATAAGTATAATAATATAACATAGGTCTTCCACTGGAATCCTTTGGAATAAGATCACTGGGTTTACTTAAATTATATAATTCTTTGATTCTTTTCCACATTCCAATATTATATTCAGCAAGATCAGTTCTATTACCGAACAAATTTTTGATTGTACTATATAATGAGTCCCAATCTTTATACAATAATAGATTGTGTAAGTTAAATAGGTCGCATTGTTTTACGTTGAAAAGAACTGCCGCGACTCTTTTATTATTCATTTTGGCATGTTGTAGGAAATTAGGTATTAAAAATAACGCGTAGCTGGTTTTGGTAGCTAAGCCTGTTTTACCTGTTATCATAACATGAGCCCCTTGCTTACCCGCAAGATAAGTTGAGTCAAAGTAAATAGGTATCCAGCTGTTTGAATCTAATGGATTAGTGAAATTGTATAAAAACCCTGCTAAAACTCTATATTCAGGCTTTATGATGGAATTTAATCTATCTATGTCATTTTGACTAGCTAATCTCACTAACATTCTAGATTCTGCTGGTTTAGTTATAGAAGGTTCCCTACTTATGACTCTGACCTTATAAAAAGTAATCACTCTTGGTTCAATGGGCGGGTTAATTAAAGGTTCCCCAACTCCACTACTAAAATATTCTGCAATACCGTTCTCAGAAGTAGACATTGTCATTGAGTCAACTACTAAACCCACAATATATTTTCTATTGCTAGCTGAAGGATCCTCAACTATTACGAAGGATGAGCCTACCTCAATGTCTATATGGGATTTTGTCCATACCCAAAACTCGTTATGTTTCGCTGGAGTATCTTTTGAAATTATGACCTTTCCGATATAGTAAGTTTGTTGTTGAGACTGGCTCACCTGTTGAACTGAGGCTTGATTAGAAGGCTGTGAAGGAATATTACTCTGTTGAGCTTGCTGAGGTGCAGATGAATCAGAAGTTTGCTGAGGCGCAATACTTCCAGCTTGTTCGGATATGTTAGGTTGTTGAGTTGAATCGAAACTTTTATTTACCCTACTTTCCGAATCATTTTTAGCAGACATAGTCTTCCTCTTACCCCCTTCTATTATCCTTAGTCAAAACCTACAATTAATTTTTTACATGCAATATTGTGGTAACACCAAAATGCAGCCTCCTCCATTCTTCATAAAATGAGGCTCATCTACTATACACAAATTTTTCAATTAACTCCCCAGTTAACTTAATAAAAATTGTAATGTTGATAATACCATTTTATTAGTATTACTAACGAGGAATCCTTTACGTGTTGTTTCAATTCTAGAGAAGATCCTCTAGTTAGAATAGCTTATAAATTTTGGTGAAAAATATCGTAATAGGATGCCTAACTTTTACATTAGTTCTAAATTCTATATTAAAGAGATTAAGGGAAAGTATTATGTCTATAATATAGAGAAGGGCCAAGATGGTAAGGAAAGGCACAATTACATAGGTCCTTTAGAAAAGATCATAGAAACGTATATGGGGGTATTAGGGGGAAACCTCATAACCTTAAAGTGCCGCGGCCGGGATTTGAACCCGGGTCACGGGCTCGAAAGGCCCGCATACTATCGGCGCATTACACTTGACCGGGCTATACTACCGCGGCGTAATCTAAATCATAAAATTTCAGAAGGGATATTTAAAGCTATGTTAAAGGTTTGGATATAAATAAGTTGTACATTCTCTTCATAAATTTATTGTAGGCCAAACATTTCATTAATAAATTCGACTCTTAAACTACCAATTAAGATTGACGTTTAATGATCTGAAATAGTTCTAACCAGTATATCGAGCAAAGGCTTCCTTTAGCCTGTTTACAAGATGAGGAAAGCCTCGCCTTTCAAGGCGGGAGAGGAAGTCAGGTAATAATAAGCTCTAAAACTTTTCTCATAAATACGTTGATAAATATGTATTGCTATTAATCCCTCTCTAGTAGAGAATTTTGTTGCTACACAGTAGAGTGGCCGTAGTTTACTTTAGGCGAAAGCTAATATATGTATGCATGCATAAATATATTTATGCCTAAAGTCATTACAATATCAGATGATGTTTATGATAAATTATCGAAATTAAAGAAGGGTAGGTCATTCAGTGAAACTATAAATGAGCTAATTGAGTTCTATAACAAGAATAGAAAGGGGAATAAGGATGTTTTACTCCAAATGTTTGGAATTCTTAATGAAGAGGAGGCTACGGAGATGGCTAGTGAGACACTGAATATCAGAAAGAGTTTTAGGTTTAGGGCTGTTGAAAATGGTGATACTTGACTCCAATGTGATAATAAGAGTAATGAGAGGAGACAAAAACACATTTAAAGTAGTTGAGGAGTTCGAAGATACGATAGCTACAACGGTATTTAACGTCTATGAGATTCTAAGATCTAAGTTTGGATATAAGGTTAGAGAGCATATTGAAAAAATGGTTATATATCCTTTCACAGCTAGAGAAGCTTCAATTGCATCAGATATATATCGAGAACTCGCTTCACGGGGCAAAATAAAGGAAGATATCGATGTTCTAATAGCTTCTATTGTCAAGTCTAATAATGAGGTTTTGATAACCTATGATAAAGACTTTGAGGATATAAAGAAAATTATTGGAATAAATATTATAACATTATAGTATTATGTATTCGATAGTAGTATTTCTTACGTAATAGTCGTATAAGTATTCAAATGTAGGTTTTCTTCTACATTATAGTGTTGTTACAATTTGTATCAATCATTATCTTAATTAAGTATGGGAACTTCGAATTTATCAGGTAATTTTAGTTTGTTCTGCCTACTAGGTTTAATTTAAATAATTTTGTGATGATATATGCTTGATGATGACAAAGAGCCGAATGGATTAGTGACATCTAATTTTGTGGGCAGCCACTGATAGAGAACATATATATCATAACCCGAATCTATTTTTGTGGTAAAGAGAGCGGAAGAGAGAAAAAAGAGTAAGAAAGTTGTTCCGTTATCAGAGGAATTGATAGATACTTTGAGATCTGAGTTATTGAGATTGATGATTATTAGATCAACTTCTTTGGATGGAAATTTTAGGGCAGAGGATAGGTGGAAAGAAGGACTAGAGGAAATTTTATGGAACGTAGTAGACATTCTAAAAATATCTAAGGACGCGGAAGTGTTTAATTTCATATCCTTAGTTTACTTTTCCTACACGTCTGAAAATGCACCAGGCGGTAATATTCCAATACCTTTGACTTCTGTAAATGAGTTATTGAAGAGTAACCAACAGTTGAGAGATTATATACATCAATCGATGAAGCTGTCGATTCTTAACTACTCGAGGATACTAAAGAACATGAATTACGTTATAGAAACTGAGAAGGATTTAGAAACTATTATAAAATTTGGTCCTTACATATCTAGGCTCAATCCCATTGTTATTGTGTCAAAAAATGGTTCAAACTTTGATTTGGCTATAAGTATTCAGGGGGCGACGAAGGACTTGAATGATATATTATTAGATGCTTTAGAAAGCTTTTTCTACCAATTAAATTTTGAGATAATTGGTAAATCTGCTAGTGAACAATTGATTAAGATAGTAGTAAAAAGAATATAAGTTCTATATTGATAAATCTTTTATAATTGAATTAACCGTAATGTATATAATGGGTAGACGACCTTGCTTTATGTCTGACGAGAAATATCAATTTATTAGAAATTTATCAACAGTTACAGGTAAATCTATTTATGAACTTACTAACTATTCAATTGATCTATTGGAGAAAGTTTACGAAAAAATAGGAATAGATAATATGAATTTCTTCATGGAAGAGATTAAATTTTATGTTATCATCAGGGATTTTATAAAAATAGAGTTCCAGAAATATGATCCTAAGTTAATAGGAATTAGTATTTCCAATTACCTTAAATCGGAGGGAATTGTAGATTCAAAGAGACCAGAATTCATCTTTATACTTAATATTATAGCGAAACTGCTAGATGGTAAGGTGGTTTTCCTAAATCTTCATGGTAAAGACCCTGAGCTGGTTAATGTGATGTTTAACAGTGAAGAGCAAGCAAAATATTTTGAACAACTATTTAACATTGTGGCATCGGAACTTAATTTGAAACTAAGGATTATTAAGGACGTGTTGGTGGTAAAAATACAAGAAGTATCATGATTTTTACTGGAATTGACCCCGGGAGTAGGACTTATGAAGCCATATCTGTAACCGAAACCGGAAATATTTCCAGGAAAATTGAGATACCTACAGACCTAGTGAAGCAAGCTTCTTATTCTTTACTTAGATATTTGTTAGACGAAAGACCTGTAGCCGTTGCAATGCCATCGGGTCATGGCTTACCGTTTAAGAAAATTACCGATCTCTCTGAAAAGGAAATTTTTCTATTAACACTTGCTGACCCTGAGAAAGAGGGACACTTAAGGAACTTTATAAGATCCTCAAAAGCATATATTTTCAATGGGTTCACAATTCCAGGAGTAATAGAGCTAGACTCAGTACCCGTGTATAGAAAGATAAACGTAATAGATATGGGAACAGCAGATAAGGTAGCCTCAGCGTTTTTTTACAGGACAATGTACGATAATTTTGTGCTAGTAGAAATTGGTTCTAATTTCTCCTCTATACTGGTAGTTCAAAATGGCGAGATTACAGATGGGTTTGGTGGGACTATACTACCTGGTTTCTCCTCTGCTGGTTTCTTAGATGGAGAAATTGCATACTTATTATGCAAGTACGCTAAAATTTCTAAGGAGACAATTTATTCAGGAGGTAACTGGGAAAGAGGAGTAGAAATAATCAGGATAATTTCTGAATGGTATTCATCTAAATATGATCTCCCAATAATAGTTTCTGGCAGGAGAAAGTGGGATGTAGATTTTGGTAAGAAATTTTCTTTCCCTTTCAAAGAATCAGCCATAGGTTCAGCTTATATAGCAAATTCTCTCTATGGTGGAATCTACAGGAAATATATAGATTTCCTTAAAAGTGCAGGTACTCCATTATCACATGTGAGGCTAAAGGGATGGGAAGAGATTATTTCCTTGACAAGGATCTAGTACTAGACAGGGATAACAACATATACTACGTGTACAGTAATATTAATCCCTTTGGATATATTTACGCGATATTAAAGTACGTTTTTACTGGTAAGGGATTATGGAAAGGATATGAGAGAGCTTTAAAATATTATGGGATTCATAACGTCCTAAAAGTAAAGCAGGAGTTTATCCATGAGTGCTGTTATGGTGTTAGCTTTCCCGTACTAAGAAAATCAGCAATTTCTAATCACCTCAAGCCTGAAGAGAAAATAAGGGAAATAATAAAGCATCCCTCACAGAGTAAGCAAGAGCTTACACTCCTCGAAATAATTCAGTACATTCATACATCTAGGTTAGGAGTCTCTGGCAGTTTACTTACAAACACCTATCATGAACTCTCTGATCTAGATATCGTAATATATGGATGCAAAGAATCATTGAATGTGATTGAGAGTTTTGAAGGTTTCAATGACGATGAGGAATGGATCTATGAAACCAGTAAGAATTACGGCTTAGAATTAGACTTAGTTAAAAAATTATATACTAGAAAAATTAGGGGCAAATATTACAATAACGTAAAATATTCTATTTTATTTGTAGATGATAAACCTCAAAGATATTGTGAAGATGTGTGCATTCCTACTCATAAAAGAGTTAAAATTAAGGCTGAAATAGAACCTGATTGTAAAGCATTATTTTACCCTTCTAAAGTGAGTCTGTATCATGTGGAAGGCGATGAAAAAGTAGACAATTTAGTTTCATATGAGGGCATATATTCTTATCTATTATACTCCTCGAGAAAAATAGAAGTTGATGGCTTACTTGTGAAATGTGAAAATTCCAGTCAAGTAATAGTGGGCGATAGAAATGTTGGAGGGAGAGTTAGGAGAATATTGTGAGAAAGTAGCATTTATCCTTTCTAACGCCACTGTCTTAGAAGCATCATATTACAAACCTGGAAACGCTTCAAGAACAAGAGATATTAAAGGTGTCAAGTTCTCGGACCTTGTACAGTCTGCATTACTTTCAACAAATTATTATAAAACCGCTTGTATAAGGGGTAGCTCACAGGAAAAGCCATTGTATGATCTTTTGTACATGATGGCTAAAATTAGTAAAACACTGCAAGTTAATTTTTCCATATTAGGTACTGCTATGCAACTTCTACCCTTAGCATATTCTTCCTCTTCAGCTGACTCCATTGGTCAACTTATTTTTAGAGCAACACAGCTAATTAGGTCATTGGATAGTATTGAATCTAGGTATTTTAAGATGACTCTGGAAACATTGCAACCAAGCTATTTGGGTAAATTAGATAGGGCATATGATTATAGAGAGCAAGATGATAATCTTTCCCTATTTGAAATTCTCAAGATATCAGCCTTTGATAGTGCAGTTAGAAATATGTTGGATGGCTACAAATATTCTCTATGGGTTGCAAAACTTGTTGAGCAGGAGGGGTATGATAGAGGGATTCTATTGGGATTTTTAAAGGTTTTATGTGAATTACCAGATGGGTTAATATTTAGGAGAAACGGTGGAAGAATAGCAATGGAAGTATCAAAACTGGCTTGCCAATGTTTGAGTAATGAAAAATTGGTGAGTATTTTAGATGAATATTTGGTCTCTAGGGGATATAATCCTGGCTCTACGGCAGATATAGTTGCAGTAGGTATAGCTATTCACGAACTGGGTGTTCTTTATGGCGATAATGGCACTTATAACCAGACTTCCGTGTGAAAATTCCCTGATAGAGAAAATAAACAGTTTGAATGTGGACTATGTTGTTGGTTTAGGTGACGTGGAGTGTCCACAATTTTTAAGAGATTTTTATGGTATTTTAGGGGAGATGGACAACATAACTACAATGAAGTATTTGAAAAATACAGGTAAATTAATAGAGTCTTCTTTCCTTACTTTTAGTACTAACTTTTCGAATATAACTATTACACATTTTCCTCCTAGATTAGAGTATGGATCGTTGATAGTTAGAAACCAAATACTCACAAATAGCCCAAAGATTGTATTTCATGGTCATTCTGAAGTTCAGAAGATATACAATCTAGGTTTAACTAAAATAGTATCTATTGGAAGCGGAGAAAAAGGGTACTATGTTATTTACGATTCTAATATGAACGAGATTATTTTAAAGAGGAGCAGCCATTAAGTATGCATCTTCTCCGTCTGCATAATAGTGTTTAAGGAGTTTAACTTCTCTGAAATTGAATTTCTTGTACAGTGATATTGCAGGATAGTTTGTAACTCTTACTTCTAGATATACTTCCTCAGCATTATATGTATCTTTCATGGCTTTGAGAGAGTTTTGTAAAAGTGATGTGCCGACACCTATCTTTCTGAAGGGTTCAAGAACAGCAATAGACACTATATGACCTTTTCTAACTAGAGACGGAATGTGTTTAAGATTACTAAATCCCCATTCTATTCTCGGCATGACATAACCAACAACTTCACCTTCTAGGTCAGCTACATAAAATGCCTGTCCATATTCCTTTAAATGTTCAACAAAAAAATAATATGGATAATTTTCGGGTAGTGCAGATCTATTTATCCTAATTATTTGGTCTATGTCTGATAATGTCGCAAGCCTGATTTGATAATTGATTTTCCTCTTACTATCCTCGGTTATTTCCATAATATAAGGTTTTTAGTGATCACTTAAATTTATATTTGGTCATATGGTACACCCATCGAAAAAAATTATAGGAGAGGTTTCTAGAGAATTACTAAATAAAAAGATATTGGTTGGTGTAACAGCTAGTGTATCCATTTACAAAAGTCTCGATTTAGTCAGAGCATTGATGAGAAGGGGAGCAAATGTTAGAGTCATAATGAGTAAGGATTCAATTAGATTGATTAATCCCATGATGTTCCATTGGGCTACAGGGGAAGAGCCTGTAGTAAGTGTAGGAGGAGAAATAGAACATGTTGAACTTGCTGAAGAATACGATGCACTAGTTATAGCACCATCTACAGCTAATACAATTTCTAAATTAGCCAACGGAATAGCGGACACTTCTATAACATTGACTGCACTGAACTTTGTTGGAATTAAGAAACCTGTTATTTTGGTACCTGCAATGCACCTGACAATGTATGAGGCTCCTCAGTTTAAAGAGAATATAGAAAAACTTGTCAAACAGGGCATTGAAATAATTAGCCCAGAGATTACCAGGGATGTGGCTCATTACCCAGATATTGAATATCTCTCTAGTTATATCACATCTTTTCTTCTCAGGGGAAAAGATCTTAAAGGATATAAAATAGTGGTGACTGCCGGTCCAACTAGAGAATACATTGACCCGGTCAGGTTTATTTCAAATTCAAGTAGTGGTACTATGGGTGTGTCGATAGCTAATGAAGCCTATTTTAGGGGCGCAGACGTTATCTTAGTTCACGGTCCATTATCCTCAAGCGTTAAGCCATACACTAAAAGAATCAGGGTTGATACTACGCAAGAGATGGCTGAAAATGTAGAAAAATTGGTTAGAGATGAGAAATATGGTATAGTTATATTAGCCGGTGCACCAGCTGATTTTAAGCCCAAGAATACTGCTTCAAGTAAAATAGATAGCCATTCAGAAGTTCCTAAAGTTGAATTAGAGACGACTCCTAAAATTTCCTCAAAATTGTCAATCTATCGCCCACTACTAGTGGGATTTTCTGCTGAAACCGTAAATAGTGATGAGGAGCTGATCGAGAAGGCAAAGATGAAAAAAGAAAGGCATAAATTTGATATAATAGTTGCAAATAACGTGAAGAGAAAGGACATAGGCTTTTCCTCAGAATATAATGAGGTAATAGTTATAGGAAATTCTTTCGTTAGGAAGCTAGAAAAGAACTATAAGACAATTATAGCTAGAGAATTGTTAGATATCGTTAAATACGAAGTAAGTAGAAAGGTTTAAGTTTAAATTCTTTGCATGAATCTATTGTCTTGTAGTTTGGCTCGGGTAGCTCAGCCTGGTTAGAGCGATGGGCTGTGGACCCATAGGTCCCGGGTTCAAGTCCCGGCCCGAGCCCTTTTTATGTATTTTTAACTAGAGTGACATCACTAATTGCCGATTTTATGTCTAATATTCTAGAACTAGAAAAATAAGAAAGGATGTTATATCTAGATTAATGTGATTTAACAAATTGTGTGTATAAAATATAGCTCTTTGTCTTCTATTTTTGTTTATAATTCTCGATATAAGCCTATAGCTTAATTCAAGACAATTCTAGAAATTTTAATATTAAAATAAGGTTGGAAAAATAAAATTCTTAACTTCTTAAGGAGGCTTCACATCTATTGCTGCTACTGGGCAAACGTTTACACATGCCATACAGAATATACAGGCTTGTTCATTAACTGGATCTGCTTTTTTCTCAGATGCGGGATGACCTGGTGTCTCATACCATTGAAACACATTCACAGGGCACGCAGTTATACATGAACCGTCTGCTATACATAGATCGAAGTCTACCCCTACTATAGTTCCATGTACACCCAACACCTTAGGGGATTCCACTGGTCCATAAATCTTGTGACCTGAATGGTCACCTACTACTGGCTTACTTGTTCTATAATTCGGATCTATACCCATTCTAATCCCCAATATTATACTAGCAGATAGTTTAAAATATTTGTCGCCCCTAAACTATTCGGGATGCTATTATACGTAACGCTTCTTACTCCTCTTGATGAATGGATAACAAATATGGATTGGACAAGAAATTCCTTTACGATTCTAGATATCAAACCTGAGGAAAATTTCTCTACATTCAGACTTTTAATAGAACTCAAGGGGAACCTTCCAGATACATATAAGGAGTCCTTTTCAAAGGTATCTAAGGATACTTATATGGGAATCATCAAAGTAAGATCTAGTGGAGTTATAAGAGTCTTAGGTAATTACTCTATAATTAATGGGACAGTAAGTAATGACTCTGTCGTATGGGTTGTAGTTCTTAACGGATACACAGAATTAAGAAAATTGTTAAGAGACTTTATCGATAGTAAGATAGACGTTAAAATTCTCAAGGTTCTAAAGGCTAAACCATCTTCAATAATTACAGGAAGACAGGAGCAAATTCTGAAGATCGCACTAGAGTTAGGGTACTTTGACTTTCCCAGAAGAATTAGGCTGAATGAGTTATCAAAGAAATTAAACATTAGTACATCTACACTTGCTGAAATTATTAGAAGGGCAGAGAGAAATATAATTGAGGCATTTCTAAGGGAGAGAGACTTATGAGACATGGTGGCGTAGAATGGGTTCATGGAAGACCACTTAAGATAGATGATTTCAGTGTTAATCTGAATCCTCTAGGTACACCAGAATTCATCGATGAACTCATAAGAGACGCATTAATGAATAAAGTGTATTCGTATTATCCGCCTTTGCAACTGAGAGATATAAAGGAGTTCATTGCTGATCTTTATAACGTTGACATTTCACTTGTGGGAATTTTTAACGGAGCATCAGAAGTAATTTCGTTGTTGGAACCATGCAATGTACCAGAGCCTAATTATTCTGAGTACAAAAGGGCAGGAAGTTATTACGCAATGGAGTCAGACGATATTTTTATTTACTCTTTGGAGGGTAGCTGTGTAATTACAAGCAATCCTGTGAATCCTACTGGATCTTTTGTAGAGAGAGAAAAGATAATTGACTTCCTATCCAATGGGGGCAAACTTATCCTAGACGAGTCCTTTGCCGATATTAGTTTAATTGAACCTAACTATGATTTAGCAAGTGAGTTTGATAATTTACTTTTTATTTCGTCCTTTACCAAGTCTTTAGCAATACCAGGTCTAAGGATAGGTTTTACAATAGGTAAGAGATCTAAGGAGCTTGAAGATAAATCTCCACCTTGGAGGCTAAATAGTATAGCCTATTATGTATTTTCTAATCTTCATGCGAAGGAAGTTAGGGATTTCTTTAGAAAGAGTAAGGATCATCTAAGTAGTCTAATATCTGGTTTATCTTCCCCTTTTAAAATATACAAAACGGTAGCACCATTCGTTTTGGTTAAATTTCCTATACCTGCCACGAGGGTTAATCAGATGCTAAGACCATTGGGTTATCAAATAAGGGATTCAGAGGGATTTAAAGGGCTAAATGAATTTTATGGGAGGGTAGCTGTAAAACATAACACTAATGTTCTATTCAAAAAGATATATGATTTAGTAAGTATTCAATAAATAAGGGTTAAAAATACTTGTGAGAAAATTTAATAACACAGGGTTCATTTTATTATCGTATGTTCGGGAGGTTCCTGAAATATTCACTAGTAGGTGCACTAGGTGTTATTGTTAATGAGGGAGTGTTGCTACTACTCCGTGACTATTTACCTCTTACTGTTGGTCTTGCACTTGCCATAGAATTCTCTATACTCTCAAATTTCATTCTAAATGATATATGGACTTTCAGGGATAGCCGAGTTGGTAGTATTGGTGGTAGGTTACTGAGATTTCATGTATCTTCGCTTGTAGGTGGAGCAGTACAATATGTCATAGTTATAGGATTAGTGATCTTATTTGTGAATTACTCAAATTTAACTGAATTACTGTTTTTACTGTTTTTTTCCTCACTGAAACTTTCATCAATTTATCTTGCAGCAATAAATTTCATTGGTATTGTAGGGGGTTTTGGAGTAAGATTTATTTTAAGCCTCAAGTATGTTTGGGGCTAAACTTTGAGCTTCTTGATCGAAGAACAGTTGGAGCACTTCATTGTAACTATAATTCAAAAAATGTTAACGTACTAAATACCTAAGGTGAAACAGTATAGTATATTCGTTTTCTGCCTTTCCCTCTATTCTCGACTTTGATAATTTTAATTTCACCTATTTCTTTTGTGTTTGAGACATGGGGTCCTCCATCAGCTTGAATATCTATTCCCTCTATTTCTACTATCCTCCAAGTATCTACATTTGGGGGCATTCTCTCGGCTAATTTCACTATTCCAGGAATTTTCATTGCCTCGTCCCGCTTTAGAAAGTAAATTTTGACCGGAATATTTTTCTTAATTACCTGATTCGCTTCATTTATTATCTCTATTAACTTATTTTTATCATCTATATCAAAATCGTCCTTTGCATATTCAGGAGAAATATTGCCTCCGGTAATCCTGGAGTTATACTTAGTAAAGGCTATGGATGCGACAACGTGTGACGCTGTGTGTAATCTCATCATTCTATAACGCCTTCCCCAGTCAATCTCTCCCTTAATTTCCTGTCCTTCTTTTAACTCTTGTGAATTCTCGACTTCGTGGTATATTTCATCATCTATTTCTCTAACAGATGTTACTTTATATTTTTTGTCATCTATTACAAAATATCCCATATCATTTTCTACTCCTCCACCTCCAGGATAGAAAGCAGTTTTATCTAGAACTACTCCCTGAGGACTGATTTTCAGTATTTTTGCACTGAATTCTTTTACGTAGCAATCAGAAAGATATATTTTTTGATTCATTGACTTTATTCTACTTCTTCTCTTTTATATTAATTTTTAGTAGTATAATATCGCACCTTCTGTTTTATAAGAGGTATGACCGCAATATATATATTGACCATGATAAGCAAAGAGTTCCAAAAGATATGGGAGGGGAATCAAAAAGTAAAGATTCCCAAGAGTAAAGATCCTCTCAAGTACAGGCTTGTTCAGGCTCAGTATAGAGTAAGATCCATGGTTAGTAGACTTGACGTTTATATAGGAAGAATGCAGGAGAGAGATAAAGTATTATTTGAGAGAGTTGTAGAGTCACAGATGAGTAAAGACCAGTCAAGGGCAGCAATGTACGCTAACGAATTAGCAGAAATAAGGAAGATCACAAAACAATTATTGACAACCCAGATAGCATTGGAGCAAGTCTCTTTAAGGCTAGAGACTGTAACTGAGCTTGGTGATATATTTGCTAACTTGATACCCGTAATGGGTGTAATTAATGAGTTAAAGACTTCGTTGAAAGGCGTAATGCCCGAACTGTCTATAGAGTTAGGTGAACTAGGTGAAGGTTTACAAGAAATAGTAATTGAAGCTGGTGAATTCAGCGGTGTAAGTGGTATAAGTGCAACCTATTCACCAGAGGCAAGACAGATATTAGAGGAAGCTTCTGTAGTTGCAGAACAGAGGATGAAGGAGAAATTCCCATCTCTACCTGCTGCAGGAATTACACAGCAACAAAAGAGCTAATTTTTCCCTCCCTTACCATTTTTAAAGCTTTTATTTGTAATTTTCTCACTCCTTTTATATGGCACAAGATTTTACTGTAACACCTTGGGAAGTTAAAGGGAAAGTAGATTATGATAAATTAATTGTGCAATTTGGTACGCAGAAAATGACTAGTGAGCTCAAGGAGAGGGCAAAGAGGGCTATTAATGACGAGTTGCACGTAATGTTGAGGAGAGATGTATTTTTCTCACATAGGGACTTCGATTTGATACTAAATGATTATGAAAAGGGTAATGGTTTCTTTCTATATACTGGTAGGGCACCGTCATTAGGAATGCATATCGGTCACTTGATTCCTTTCATATTTACTAAGTGGTTACAAGAGAAGTTTAAGGTGAATGTATATATTGAAATAACAGATGACGAGAAATTCCTAAGGAACGTGGATTATACATTGGATCAGACAAAGGAGTGGTCATATGAGAATATATTAGATATAATAGCTGTTGGGTTCGATCCCAATAAAACATTCATATTCCAAGATACTGAGTACATTAAAAATATGTACCCACTGTCCGTAAAAATTGCTAAAAAACTAACTTTTAATGAAGTAAGAGCTACATTTGGACTTGATACTTCCTCCAATATAGGTATTATATTCTATCCTGCTTTACAGATAGTCCCCACAATGTTCGAGAAAAGGAGATGTTTAATTCCTGCAGGTATTGATCAAGATCCTTATTGGAGATTACAAAGAGATATAGCTGAAAGCTTAGGGTACTTCAAGGCAGCCCAAATACATAGTAAGTTCCTCCCTCCTCTTACAGGACCAGAAGGAAAGATGAGTTCCTCGCAGCCTGAAACTGCTATATATCTTACGGATGATCCCAAAACTGTTGAGAGAAAAATAATGAAATATGCATTTTCTGGTGGGCAAGCTACGGTGGAACTTCACAGGAAATATGGCGGAAATCCAGATATAGATGTTGCTTTCCAGTGGCTCTACATGTTCTTTGAACCTGATGATCAGCGGATAAGGAAGATTGAGGAAGATTATAGGTCTGGTGCTATGCTGACAGGAGAACTTAAGCAAATTTTGGTAGACAAGTTAAATGCATTCCTGGAAGAACATAGAGAAAAAAGAGAGAAGGCTAAAGATTTAGTGAACGTATTCAAATTTGATGGAGATTTAGCAAGAGATATGTGGAAAAGAATTCATGTATAACCTCTTTTATACACTCCCAATCTCTTCAAATGATATACTACCAGGTTAGTGGACTTACCTAGAGTCTTTGCAATTCTATAGATCGATTCTCCCTTAAGATACATTTCCTTAATTTTATTTATATCCTCATCACTCAGCTTCTTTATTTTTCTCCCCACGTTATGCTTTTTCAGTATTCGTAGTGCTGAAGATTCACTTATTTTTAACATCTTACTGATATATCTTGCACTATGACCTTGTTTAGCTAGCTCGACCACTTCCTGCTCATTAATCCTCTTCTTTCTTATATTAACTCCTGCATTTAAGAGAATATTTCTCACTTTAGTATAACTAATTCCTAATTCTCTAGCTATACTCTTCATGGACTTTCCTTGATTATATAATCTTTTCAACTCATCTACGGATGCTTCAGTCATAATTGAGCTATCTACATTCTTTAAAATAAATTTTTTCCCAATCTTTGTATTGTTAAACTTCATTTGAATTAAATTTGAAATCAGATTGTGTAAGTGTAATTATCTTTCATATTCGCTTAAACACGTGAATGATCTATTCTTACATCGTGTAGCCAAAGATCTTTCAGAATACAACAAAATATACTTTAAAATTTAAGTTATCAATAGGGTTAAGAATATTTATGAGTGAAGTTTATTCTCTTGCTACTGGAATTTTAATGGGTTTATCCATTGCTGCTCCTCCTGGTCCTATAAATGCAATGATGGCTAATGAGTCTACTAGATCATTTTTAAATGGAATCGCAGTAGGCGCAGGGGCTATGACTGCAGATTTTGTATTCTTTTGGATCACATACTTGTTTAAGTCTATTATACCATCAAATATTCTGTTTGTTTTCTACATAGTAGGAGGAGTGTACATGTTGTACCTGTCTTATAGTGTTCTTAGAGCAAAGCAAGTATCATCTAGTACAGGTGGTAGTTATGTTAAGGGTCTCAGTGTAGCAATAGTAAATCCTTATCAAATAAGCTGGTGGCTTACATTCGGAATCTCCATGCTTAATCAATTCTCTGTACTGGTAGCACCAGGTTTCTTTATAGGAATTTTAATATGGATATTAGCTTTTCCGTTCCTGATAAACAGGATAGGGCAAAGATATGTAAAATATGTAAAAATATTTTCCTTCACCATTTTACTTATTTTCGGCGCATACATATTATATCAGGGTGTTCATTATTTTATCTAAGGCTGAAATAAGAGAGAAAATTTGGAGTTTACTGGAGGATAAGAACATCGCATCTTTCCCGAGACCTGTTTTCGGTAGAATTCCTAATTTCAAGGGATCTAAAGAGGCTGCGCTGAGACTAAGAGAGATAGTAGAATACAGGAAAGCCAAAGTACTCAAGGTAAATCCTGATTCTCCTCAAAGATGGGTGAGAGAATTTGCTTTAATTGACGGTAAAACTGTGCTAGTACCTACACCGAGACTGAAGGGCGGTTTCTATCTTTTGGATCCGTCGAAAATCAGTGATTATAAGAAAGCCTCAACCATATCAGGTTTTATATACTTAGGGGAGTTAGTAGACATATATTCTATACCCAAAGTAGATCTTGTAGTAGTAGGCTCAGTGGCTTTAACCTCAAGAGGAGATAGGGTTGGAAAGGGTGAAGGCTATAGTGAGCTGGAATATGCTATACTGAGGGAAATTGGAAAGATTGATGAAACAACTCCAGTGGTAACAACTATCCATGATATTCAGATAGTTGATGAAATTCCAACTGAGGTATTTGACGTTCCTGTCGATATTATAGTGACGCCCACCAAAGTAGTATATACAACAAATAAAAGAGAAAAACCAAAGGGTATTTACATAGAATACTTAACGAAAGAAAAGATAGAGGACACTCCTTTTTTGAAGGAGTATTTAAATAAAAGACTTAATAACTTGGTTTAATTCTTTGCATAATTCCTCAGACTTAGCTATTAATCTATTTTTCAGTTCTTCTTTATTTACACTATACACGTACTTGGGTCTTCCTCCCTTCATGTTATCTCCTTTTTCCTTATCAACTAATCCTGCATCTGAAAGCTTCTTTAATATTATGCTTGTTCTACTTTTACTAATTTTTAGTTCTGCAGATATTGCATCAATATCCTTACCTTCTTTGCTTTCAAGTATCCTTAGAAATGTGTCTATTTCTGATTCAGAAAGACCATAGGCTACTGATAAGAATCTTTTTAAAATTACATATTTTTCAGTAATTTCAATACTCATTTTAATCTCGCCTTTGTTAATTTATATCTTAGTATGTTTTTTTAAATCTTACTACTACTGTCTTTATACTTTTTATCTTTTAAAACTAATTGTATTATGCAATGGGAAAGGAAGATTTAAAGGCAGAAATCCTAAAGATTATTGAAGAGAACAGACAGGGTATTACCTCCACCCAAATTCGAGATATCCTCATGGAGAAAGGAATACAATTTAATATGGTAGAATTCAGAGAAATATTAGCGGATTTGGTTAGAGAAGGAAAAATCAAAAAGGAACCAGATTATGAAAAGAAGAAGTTTTTATTTAAAATCTAATTTACTTCTACGTTATTTATAATTTTTTGAGCTATACTCATAAATTCTTTTGAAGTAGGACTCTCAGGATATTTTACGAAGAATGGTTCACCCATATCGTTAGCCTTAGCTATGATTGGATCTAATGGTACCTGACCTAATAATGGTACTCCCATTTCATCTGCCATTTTCTTGCCTCTTCCTTCACCAAAAATGAAGTAAGTCTTACCGGAGTCTGGGCAAACGAAATGACTCATGTTTTCAACTACGCCTATAATCTTTGCATTTACAGTCTTTGCGAAATTTATAGATCTCTTGACAGCTAGTGTTGACACTTCCGACGGAATTGTAACTATGACCATCCCTGTAAGGTTTGGTATTAATTGGGCTATTGATAATGCTTCGTCTCCTGTCCCCGGTGGCATATCAATAAATAGGTAATCTAGTTCTCCCCAATTTACATCTCCCAAAAACTGTCTAATTGCAGTATGTTTTATAGCCCCTCTCCAAACTACAGGCGTATCGTCTTTAGGTAAGAGGAAATCAATGGAAACTACTTTTATGTTGAATGGTCCGGTAACTGGATTAATTCCATTATCATCTGCAGTTAAATACTGTCCTCTAACTCCTAGCATTTTAGGTACTGATGGACCGTGAAAGTCTACATCGACTATGCCTACTTTTCTTCCGCTAGCTGCTATCGCCATAGCTAAATTTGACGATACAAATGATTTTCCTACACCGCCTTTTCCACTAAGAATAGCTATCTTATACTTAACCCTCTTCATTCTAAGCTGTAGCTTCATATCTACTGCTTGTGGTGCTTGTGGCTGTACCTTTCTTAGGTCTCTGGGTTGTTTTGTGGGTTGCTGGGGAGAAGACATTCTGAAAGGATTATCACTCAAAAATTTTCACTCTCAACTTTTCTCATCTTCATACTTACTAATAACCTTATCTAATGATAATAAGAAATTCTGAATTTTTTCATCATCTAACCAATCAATTTGCTCACATTCATTTTTAATTATTTTTTCTAATATCTGAGAAATTGTCCTTCCTGTATTGTTTATGCTACATACCTTATCTTTTCCAAAAGCTTCTATTGCCTCTGCCTCTATTACACCTAATATTTCAGCCTCTAAATTTTCCGCTATCTTTAACTCATTCCAATTTCTCTTTTTCAACTCCTCATGCAAGATGAAAGGATCTCTTTTCAGAACTACGATCTTATCCGCTTTAGGCACAAGAGAAGGGTAAATTGTCTCGATCACAACATTAGGATTATTCTCTATATATTTCTCTATTAACTCAAATACTTTATCTTCATCGATGATATAACTTTGTCTAATATCATCATATTCTGTGTAAGCCTTATTTTCTATTATAAATGATGAGAGAAGAAGAAAATTTAGGTTTAATTTTTCAGATAACGCCTTTGCAACTGTAGTCTTTCCGGTTCCCGGTGTCCCTGCTACGATTATAATCATTCTTCTAATTATTTAGTTATGAAGACTAAAACTGTTTCTACAATAAATAAGGCTAGGGAGATTCCTATAATAACTAATTTAAGATCCTTGTCCCCATTCCCTTTCCATACTTCATAGATACCATATGGAAACATGCATATACCTACTATTAGTAAAATGAGTTCTACTACATTCACATATAATAGTCTCTTCTGAAAGTTTTATAAAGAATTAGAGACAGTAATAACCCCGCTATTACCCCACCTGTGTGTGCATAGACATTCACGTTAAGAAAAGGAAACAAATTACTAAGCAGAAATATGAGGAGAAGAAGTAGAAGCCCATTCTTTTCTCTCTTCTCTAAATAATCGTTCAATGCATAGAAAGAAAGCAAGCCAAATATACCCCCTGAGGCACCTGCTGAAGGAGGTCCATTGGGATCCAATAATAAGTATACTAGATTGCCAATAATTCCTGAGACTAAAAAGATAGGTATTTCTAGTTTTGCTGACCTACTTTTATATAACCAATAGATGAAATACAGAGCTGCGGTGTTAAATAACCAATCCAATATTGAAGGAGTAACAAATATAGAGGTCAGTAATTGCCAATAAAAGTGATAATCTATCACTAGTCTATTATATTGAATTAATAAAAATAATAGGAACGGATTTACAAATTCAAGTATTAAACCCACTATAAATCCTATAGTAACCAATACCATTATAAAAAAGGTAGCATTTCTTATTGGATTAGACATTCAGTTTCACATCTCATAATATTACAAGAGCTAAAGATACTATGAGACCTATTATCCACAGTGTTTTATTCCATCTGAATACCTTAAATCCATCTAGGGGAGGAATAGGTAACAGGTTAAAGAATGCTACCCATGCATTAAAACTATAAAGCTCTGCAAAGAAAATGTATACAAGAGGATTTGATGTAAAGCCAGCAATAATGAATGAAACTATACTTACTGCAAGGTTAACAGCCGGTCCTCCAAAAGATATTTTTCCTTCAACCTCTTGGGTAGGTACACCGAATCTACCCAAAATTAGTGTATAGCCTGACGCAAATATTACAAATGGAGATATTCCAAAGGCACTTATCAAATTAACTAATAACGTTATTAGAAATCCTGTGAAACTCAGGGCAAATCTCGAATATGAACCATACCTCCTAGCAATTTGTCTATGTGCTATTTCATGCGGAACTATGGCTATTGTTGCGGTTACGATCGGAAATACTAAATAGACTAAGGGATCATAGGTCAACGAATATGGTCTTATATACGCTATGGCTATGGACAGTATTGCCAAAAGAAACGCTAAGCCTTCATTCAGATTCCTAAATCTCCATTCAAGTTCATTTAGTAAGTTACTCAAAGTATATCCTAAAGTTAGTTAATTCTATGTTTAAAATATTTATTCCTTAATAATCCTAAACTTTTCGAGGAAATAGGGTTTGATATCTCAGAGTAATACATGAAAGTTAGATTATCGACCTCCCATATTAGCCCTCTATTCCTGTCATCTATAACTATTAATTTATCATCTACTATCCCTTCAAAAACTGTGTTTGTAAGTTTTTTGAATGAATTGAAAGCTTCAAATATTACAAATCTATATAAATAAGGCAATGAGAACTCTAATCTGTCGGTATTTAATAGTTTTTCTGTAGCTCTATATATGCTCTCATTTATATAATTATTTTTAGCAAAGTTAACTTGAACATTCCCATCCTGATTTATAACGAGAAAGAAAATGTTATCTTCCTCGTCAATATTAGTATGAACGGTTAAGTTAAACGCAGTTCCCCTGTTTTCTCCTTGCTTCTTACCGACAAGGTAAAAAGTCCTTATATGATCTTTGTTAAGTATGAAATCTGAGAGATTGTCTACGAATATTTTATATGGAAGTCCTACCTTATCTAATTCAGAAATTACATTCCTATTAAGACCTATGACCACGTTGTGATTACTTAATATTTTGAAGTCTCCTCTTAATTGATTTACATAAACATCAAACACAAAATCAAACTTCACTCTTGCTTTTTAAAATATCTTGCGTAAATTTCAGCCTCTATATTCATATTTCGCAGGAGAATCTCTTCTAAAACTTTACCATCGTCCCCTTCTTTTATATCCGAGTTCTTTATTATTCTTTCAATTTCCTCCAACATTTTAACAGCATCTTTAAGTTGTGACATATTCACTCTTTCCTTTTGAGTAATAATTAAGCAGTACGTACATAAGACGTGGTATTACTCCAACATTATTCATTTTCAGTTAATTCCCTGTACTTCCTTGCGATATTAAGAACTTTTTTTGTTACATCGATAGGATCTCGTCCAAAGACATAAGTATTAGCCTCAATATTTTTTCCTCCTAAATGAACTACACAGTCAGCATCATCAGTAAATGCGTCTACAATTTCCTTTGCTATATCTTCATTTGTAGCGTAATCATGAGGTCCAACGTAAACTACTTTAAGCTTTAGTTGACTGAAAACAGTTTTTAAGGTCTCATCGTATTTTATGTTCATTACAGCCCTTATATCTCCTCTTTTTTTTATTATACCCAGGAGAATTCTAGACAAATGCTTACTAGCTCCCCTCATTGGTTTTGAGGCAGGTGTAGGTACTCCCAGAACTCTTGTGATTCTACCAGGAATTGCAATTACATCGTCTTCATTTTTAGCATTCTGTTCTGCATAGGCAATATTGCTTAGAACCTGAGGTATAAGTGGAGCTACTATTGGATTTTGAATCAATGAAATTGCGATATCCATGATTTCTTCATCTGAACTATGATAGAATAATTTGCATATGTCACAGTCTTGCGGTATTAGATTATTTATTTCTCTATGGTATTTACACAGTTTTAATTCATTTAATACTCTTAAACCAAAGTCTGTTATGTAATACATAGCAGACTTAGTGTTATTCCTCAATAGAAGTTCAACTACATTGTTAACGACGTCGTAAATTTCCTCTTCATTTAATCCCATCTTCCTTATCTTATTAACTTCCTCTTGTTCGTCCTCATCAAGGTATTGCTTTATTGCTGGCTGGCTAACACCTAATAGTGTAGCTATCCTGGACTGCGTCATACCCCTCTCTCTAAGTTTTTTAGCTACGAATACTCTAATTACAGGAATGAGATCGTCTGCGATGATTGATAATGGTGATTCAGCCACAGTACTTTATACTACTTTTGGAAAAAATAATTGGTGTGGAACTTATAAGGCTATAGACGGTAGCTTCCATACAGTCGCAAACCTTTCTTACATTGTAGTGGGTATAGTGAAAGGTGAAATTTGCGGTAATGAATATAATGTGAAAGAGATTTCGTACAAGGATAACATATGCGAAGACTGTAATCCTGAAGATGTTATGAGGAAAATGGAATATGAGGAGGCTCAGAAATTAGACGTTGATCTCATATTTCTAGACAGGAAGCTAACATTCGATAAATTTACAGGTAAAAATATCATAAGCATTGCAAAGGATCCCGCTAATGTGCCTAACATTAATCATGAAACACCTTGGCTCGTGTCCTCTTATGAACGAGATGGTATCAGAGGAGGATATTTTAAACTATTTAGCTTTTCTTGGGTCTTCCTTGTGGAAGTTACAGTAGATTGGAGCTGGGAAAATATTTTGTCATTATTGTATGTTTTGGGCAAAGAGCCCATTCCAGAGGCTTTAGGATACAATTATCTATTATTCTTGGTAGATAAAGTTGCTAAATATTACAGGGATAAGGGTAGTAAGGCACTAGATGTTATCGCTCACAATTATAATAATTACAGGGAATTCAGAAGTTTTATTGAGTGGAAAAGGAAAAAGGGATAATTATGTTGTTTAAAGAACTTAATGGAAGGCTAAGGGAAATAAAAACTATCACAAGACCAACAGCGGATGGAAGAGGCACTATAACGTTCAAAACGTTTATGGTGGAGATTCCCTTCTCATCAGATACACAGATTGATGTAGGAAAACTTTTGCTCGTAGAGACCATAAGGAAGGGTGTCTATTTAATTTTAGAAATAACTGACTATATTCCTCAACATTTTGGAATGATAAACCTAGATGGTACCATTCCCCCAGAGTTAAGAAACGAAATAATGAGAAGGATAGAGGAAACGTGGAATACAAATCAAGCTTGGATTGACGTTATAGCAACACCTGTCGGTTACATAATGAAAGAAGAGGACGGAAAGATAGAGTTTAAAAAGGGCTATGTACCCCCCTTGCCTGCTTCAAAAGTGAAACTTTTCACATCAGAAGCTCTAGAGAAGTTCATTTTCTATCCTGAAGGGACAATACTAGGTAAGTCAGTCAACGAGGAGATAGATCTTAAGGTAAACTTACTAAAGGCTATAAATTACCACATAGGAGTTTTTGCATACACAGGATCAGGTAAGTCGAATTTAACCTCATTAATAGTTAGGAGGGCTTTAAACAAATACAAGGACCTTAAAGTCGTAATAATAGACGTTTCAATGGAATATTCTATTCTTCTTTTAGATGAATTACTCTCCTTAAACTCAAGACTAGTCACCCTAGATAGGTTACCATCTAATGAACTAGATGCTGGAAAAAGGCTGTTGAGGACACATGTTTTACCTGAAGAATTAGAGGACGTTCGTGAATCTATAAGGAAGGGCTTTATCAAATTGTATACTGAACAAAAACTAAGAAGGCTATACATTCCCCCGCAGGGGATAAGTTATCTTAGTTATGGCACATTAATTGAAATGATACGTTCACAGATAGAAGATAAATATGTTTCCACATCCCAGAAGCCTCTCTTTATGGCTCTCCTTCAATCTCTCGATAACCTCATGAGAGAACGTAAATTAACTAAAGACGATATTGTAGACGATACAATTAACCCACTGCTCAGAGAAGCTGAAGAGAAAGCAAGAGAAGCAGGAGTCAGAGACGGCTCAGTGATATTCACCTTCTTATCTTCCATAAAGACATATATTCAGGTTAAACCATCAGAGGTGGAAGAATACGATGTAGAGAGCTTAGCTATTGAAATATTGGATCAAGACCCCTCTTCACCAAGACTATTTGTGGTAGAGACACCTAATATAGACGATGCTAGATTAGTTACCCATTTGCTGATTGAAAATATATATATGAGGAGGAAGAGAGCCTACTCTTCCTTACCGGTAATTCTTTTTGTATTAGACGAAGCTCAGGAATTTATACCGTTTGAGACTAGACAAAAAGACTACACAGAGCAGTCCTCTTCCTCTGTTGAAAAATTACTTAGACACGGTAGAAAGTATCATCTTCACGCTTTGATAAGCACGCAGAGATTAGCTTACCTTAATACAAACGTACTGCAACAGATCCACACCTACTTCGTGAGTACCTTGCCAAGACCCTATGATAGGCAACTGATATCAGATACATTTGGTATATCAGATTCTCTGGTAGACAGGACGTTAAATTTCGATATAGGTCAATGGCTATTGATTAGTTTTAAGGCTGCACTAAAGGAAGATATTCCAGTAATGTTTAAAGCTGAGAACAATGTACAAGAATTAAAAGAAAACTTGAAGAGGTATACATGAGTACGAGTGAAAAAGAAGCTATTCTAAAATACCTCTCAACTATAGTTGTAAATTCAGATGTACTGGAGGCTTTCATGAAACTTGACAGGAGGAAGTTTCTTCCTGCTAAGTATTCAGATATAGCTTATTCTCTCAAGCATATAGATCAACCTATCCAAATTACTAAAAATTACAATACTACTGCATTGGGATTAGGAGTGAAAATGGTGGATCTTTTAGAATTAAAGAAGAGTGATAAGGTCTTAGAGATTGGTACAGGGAGTGGGTATTATACTGCATTAATGGCTGAAATTGTTGGGGCAGAAAATGTATATACAATTGAGTTTGATGAGGAGGCGTACAATTTAGCAAAGAATAATCTTAAGGAGTACCATGGTATTCATTTGATTTTTGGGGATGGAAGCCTTGGTTACATTTCAGGATCTCCATATGACAAGATCATTGTTTGGGCATCTTCGCCTACTTTTCCATATGCTCTATATCAACAGATGAAAGAAAAAGGAATTATGATTGTGCCAATTTCTGATAATGAAAAAAGACAAGGGTTATACAGGATATATAAGGGAGAGACTGGCTCTCCTGTGATAACTAAGGTAATGGACGTATATTTTACACGACTGAGGGGTTTATGTGGATTTTGGTACTAATGAGAGGCTTTTTCCTACGTAACGTAAGATTATATGGAGACATTTTAAAGGCTAATCATTTACAACGTTAATCAGCTCCTAGTTAAAAGCTGTCTTTCTCGTTAATCCTTCTCCTTTATTTACGCGTCTGTACATAAGCTGAGTATTATTACTTTCGCTATAAATTAGTATGAGTATACTTAAAGATTCTATTTATTCTTTTAAAACAGCATATGTTGAAGATAGTTTATATGAATACATATTCATGGTTACATCAAAAATTAATATTTTATGTTCAACTTTAATTTTTAATTAAAAATCTCTAAAAACTCATTTTAGAAGTTAGAGTTATAGATTTTATCAGTACTCAAGACCTTCCTCACACATCGGTACGTCCGAGCTCATCATTAATATCTAGTGTAAATTATAAGTATATAATTGTTAAGTCTCTGAGCTCATTCTTTACTTATTATAATTTAGTTAATCGTAGTAAATAGTAATTTAATGAACTGCACTAACTAATACATGCTTAAACGATTTATGAGTTTTCCTAGATATATAATGGTAAAATATTTGTAGAATTTTGTAGATATATTTATATTACATTCTTTCACCTAAATATTCAATTATACTTCTTATCCCAATCAACACTCCAGTAATAGCTAAAGCCATTGAAAGTACAAGTATCCATATATTCTGAAATGATGAACCTAAATAATCAAACAAAATAGCCATTAATATGATACCCACTGCAAAAACAATCCTCTGTTTAGAGTTCATTGAATAATAATCGGCGAATCGTAGAATATTAATTTATATGACCGAAAAAGGAGAATGCTGTATTATTCATTTAGACTAAACTAAAATATTACTAAAGTTAAAATAAGTAGTTAGGACTAGAACTATCTACTTCTTACTTTTGCGAAATACTCTTCCATTGTAATTAGTTGATTGTTTTCGTCTACAAGATATTTACCTGCTATACCTTTTCTGGCTTTAATAATATACCAAAGCGTAGCTGCAGCCAACACGGAAATCAAGTAAACAGCCTGGAACATGTCTGGTGCCTGTAAAGACCCAATCATACCAACTAAGTTAATAGTAGTGGAGCCTAGGAATACGATTAATATTTTAGGAGTTAACTCTCTTAATCTCCAGTAAAACACTGGTGCACCTAGATTGTCGACTATCCTTCCAGCTAACCAGAATAAGCTTGAT
This sequence comes from Sulfolobus acidocaldarius DSM 639, assembly GCF_000012285.1. Lineage (NCBI taxonomy): Archaea > Thermoproteati > Thermoproteota > Thermoprotei > Sulfolobales > Sulfolobaceae > Sulfolobus > Sulfolobus acidocaldarius. The sequence goes on along the minus strand of NC_007181.1, from coordinate 370,880 downwards.
ATGAAACTAATCTCTGTAAATGCAACATCAGCTGATCCAGTATAAGTTAAAGAGGAAATAGCAAATATGGCAGAAATTAAACCGACCACTACTGTAGCTATAAGTGGCTCTCGCTCGGAGTTTAATCTAGAAAATACTTTCGGCATAGCCTTCTCTCTTGCAAGGTTAAATAAGATTCTTGCAGCACCCACTGTTGTTCCTATGTTTGAAGCAAGTAGACTATTTATGGATAATATTAGACTGATTAGCATTACGATGAAACTAATTGGATATAGCTCCTGAATTAAGGGTTGTGGAGAGTTACTTAGAGTCTGTATAGGTTCATTCCATAGAGCTACTAACGCGTAAGTACCTGCTAAAATTGCTCCTCCTCCTACGACATAGGCAATCTTTATTCCAGTGGTAATAGTTGAGGTAGGCTTTTTGGTTTCCTCTCCTAAGTAAGCAGCAGCCCCTGCACCTGCTATACTGACAATTGTTAGAACCATCGCAGTACCTAAACTACTAAAATTCGTTCCAACAGGGGATAAATATGTTATATCAAATCCTCTCGTGGCTACTGCATAGCCGAAAAGAACGTATAAGAATATTACTTCTAATGTAGCACTTATACTAACTATGTATCCCAACACTTTTCTAATGTGTAGAATTACTGAAGAGAGCGTGGGATAAATTAGTCCTATCACAAGGGAGAGAGGGAGAACATAATCTGGCAATTCAAGATTTAACATTTGAAAAGTTACTTTCAGTAATAGGTAAACTGAGAAGGAATTAACAGCATTTAGTGAAGAATATGCTATTACTTCAGTTATAGCTTCATAGTAGGCTACGGTCTTACTTCTCCATGCAGCTGATCCGAATGTATAGTATCCTCCTGGAGAGGCAATTTTCTTAGTATATTTTGTCAAAGTGAACATCCAGAGCAAACTCGCTAAAAAGGCTAGGAGTGTCGCAAACAAGACTGATTTTCCTGCATAAGCTATTGCTGCAGTTGTTGTGGATACAACGCTTCCTAATGGTGCAGTTACAGCCATTGCTTGTCCATATGATTCTCTTATCGACAAAGAACCTTTTGAAAGTTGCATACTACATCTCCCTTTAAGCTTTACTGTCCTAAAGTTTTAAAAAGTTTTCCTAGTTTACCCCCGTTAGTTTCATGAAAGCTTAAAGGGAGTTCCCCTTGAAAAGTATAAAAAATGGCTTATAGGTAAAATATATAATACTAATCATCAAGGTAGTTAAAATAAATGATTTTTAAATATAGTATAAAAATCGTGTGTAAAATTAGGACTTCAATAATTCTATTGCTTTTGAAACATTATTTTTTACTTCTTCGAATCTCACTTTAGCGTCTGGAGGTAAGGGTTTGTTCGATTTTATGGAATTTAGCTTTTCTAAAGCTTGACTTAACAATTTAAAACTACTCTGCTTATCTCCCTTATCTATTTTGCTATATGCTTCTCTAATAGCTTTTATTGCATCTTTCCACAAATTTAAACCTTCCTCAGTTATGGTACCATCTTTAGTTAAATACGTTTCAAAATCATCATTTGCAAGAGGTATACTGTAATTAACTAGCTTCCACATTATATCTATTAGGCTCATAATAAGTTCATAAACCAACAGGAATATAACATTTATCTATGATAGATTAAGTTTTACACCAAAAAGAAATTATCTTGATTTCTAGAATTATCTCTATCCCAGACAAATTGTATAAAGTCTTCTATTGAACAGTATCATGGCACCATATTAGATGTGAATTGCACTTGAGTTTCCATCATGTCGTTCAATTATGCCTCCTATAGGTCGTGAAAATACATCTTAACTCTGAACTATTTTCATTGACATGAATTTTTTAAACATATGAGAAAATTATCTCATATGATAATTGAACTGTCTTTAGCTACCACATTTCTAGCAGGGTTGACCATAGTATTAGGGGGTATAGTTGAAGGTTATGGCTATGGTCTTTCATTGGGTACTAAATGGCCTTATACTAGAGACATGGTTCATCTTGCTGTTAGAAAAGCAGATCCTGAGGCTATGCATAGAATATCTGCAACTTTAGTGGGTTTACTTTCCTTAACTATTTTAATTCTTGATTTTAACCTGCTCTCTATTGCAGGATTTATCAGTGTTATATTTACAGCGTTACTTGGAATGGCAACACTCTACGTACTAGCAGGAAAATTACCATCTATATTTCAAGGTTTTCATGACATTGCAGCGTATACGACAATGGTAATATATCTTCTAATAGCAATGGGTTTTGATCCTAGCAGGTTTACTAGTTTCATAATAGACGCAATTACTCCACCACACTTTTTGTATTTTGTAATATTCATGGGTGGTGTGGTTACAGGAACTAGGAAGATGAGGTTCAGTATAGGTGACGTTAGAAAGCCTAAGAACAGATTACAATGGATATGGATTGTGCACAGTATAGCAGGAGTAATCTTCTTTCTTTCATTAATTTTATTGCAGTTGTGGATTCCATTGGCTCTAGCTCTGATAGAAGGCATAGTGGGTTTACTAGTTTTCAGGGGTATAAACAGAAATCCTGAGAAGCCTGGTATAGTGGTTGGATTACACCAACTGTTCTCAATCGCAATTGTATTATCTTTGGTTATATTTAGCATTTAGTCAGTTGAGGTGCATTTCTTCATCTTTCAGTCTATTTGGTCATCATCCAATTTATCTAAGCTAATTCCTACTTTTGTTTCACTATTTAAGGAATAGTACCTGTATAATAATTCGGCAATAGCCTGATATAACATTTCATTAACTCCGGTTCTATTCGAATTTAGTGAGGCTGAAGTAAATCTCCATGGTCTGCCTTGCAGTATTTTTGCTATTAGTAAAATTTCTTGTTCAGGCTCTAAGGACCATTCCCTTTTAGCATCCCAAAAGTATTTTAACGCTAGTAGGTGAATCCCATCGGCTGAGGATTCATATGGGCTTACTCCTTGAAGAAATGCTACTGCTTTATCTACGTATATCGGGTTTATCTTAACTTCTTTATGAACTTTTATACCACTGAGTATTATTTGGGCAATTTCTGGGTCCATGGAAAAGTAAACATCATGTAAGGTGTTAAGTAGTTTTTCCTTCAATACATATGCTGCTACTCTTACTGCCTTAGTTGCAATTTCGCTTATAGGCTTTATTACTATTACAGGGTAATCCCCAAGTTTTTCATTTTTCTTGGGCGAAACATGAACAGGGTAGAATCCGTTTCTAATCCAGAAATTAAGTACTCTCATATCTCCCATAAATGAGGATCCAACCCAATCAATTTCCTGCCTCTTAGCATCTTCGATTATCATCTCTAACATCTGGCTTCCGAATCCCTTGTCCTGTAGTTCTTGCATTACTGCTATTCTTACAATTCTCCATCCTTTCATCTTTCCGAATTCTATCAGCCTAGAGTGTTTTATCATTCTATCTGGTATAAGATCTCCATCAAATGTCACACCCATTAATGCTGAATGTATTAGCTCATCAGATAAACCTCCCTCATTAGCTATCTGTACTACTCCTATGTAACTATTCGTGCCCTCAATACTTAATCCCTTTATTGTATGATGAATCCCATCTCCCATTATCATCAGGTCATTGGGATTATTTCTGTAATGAGCTGTGACCAAAATTCCATAAACTTGCCTCAATTTACGATCATCTGAGAATAACTCTTCCTTGTCTAAGGTTTCGAAATACACTTTATCGATCTCTTGTTGCACATCCTCCGGTTCTGCATCAAGTAATAACGAATCGTACAACCATTTCTCAATAGGATCGCCTTCAGCATACCTTAGAGGTTTTCTCATTTCCTCCCAATACACTGTAGTTTTTCTCTGTTTAAGCAATCTATTTAGGTATCTTAGGAATGCTTTACCTGAACCTTCATAACCGTGAACAGTCGTTACGAGAACGACCTTTTTCCATGTCTTGAGAGCTGAATCAATATACCCAATACCTATCGCTGCTGCCTCATCCACGACAAGTAAATCACCCTCATGCTCTAAAGTAGCTTCAGGTATCTCAAAAAATACTCTGAATCCTTCTCCTTCAAGGCTATTTATGAACCCCATAGGAGATCTTTTTTCCCTGTATTCTACTCCCAATGCGTCAAGACCTCTCTTGAGGAATTCCATAGTCTGTGAAGAGCTTGCTATTGAAGGTGCAGTAACTATTATCTTGTATTTTCGTCCCTTTCTAAAGCCATGTTTAAATATTAGACCTGCCATACCTAGTCCAGTTACCGCACTTTTACCTCTTCCTCTAGAAGCCGTTATAACTAGAACTTTTCTTGATCCGTATCTCATTCCGATAAATGACTCTAAAACTTTGTTTTGATCAGAGCTAAGGCATAAGGAATGCAACTCTACTGGCATTGTAGGCTTTTTAGGTAATTGTGGTGAGGGTTTTTCCTTCACCTCACCCTTAAAAGGCTTTGCGTAGTATTCGGAGTTAGATATGACGAAGATGCCCTCATGCTCGGTTAGTTTTCTTATAAATCTCGTTTCATAAACATCAAGTACCTTTCCCTCCCTAAGGATAGAATTTTTAAATATCTTATTATTCTTTAAGTCGTTTGTGTAAAGTATTATTAATCCGCCACCTCTTACTAAATCCACTAATCTACCTATGTGATTGGGTTCAAAGTTATCTACTAAATCTAGAATAGCAACATCAAAAGTAGAACCTAGATATCTTTCAGAGCTTGAGTAATCGATATCTATGAGTTTCTCGCTATTTTTAACAATCTTTCTTAGTTCCTCAAGTCTATCCTTAGCCCCCTTAGCCCAGGGATGAAATGCATATGCTATAAGGGGATCTGGATTTATGTCTAAGTAAAGCTGTAAAACTTCTAAAACATGACGTAAAATATCCGATTCATCTTGAATAAATACTAAATTTCTGTAATATCTATCCTTACTATCTAACATTGAGTTCCTTAGAATTTCAAAGAATTCCTTTTTTTCCATCATTTATATGTGGTATTTCTTCCTTAAAGCTTCTTCCAAATCTATTCCTACTAGGTTAGCTACTGACACAGTCCACGCTAAAACGTCAGCCAACTCTTCTTCTAACGAATCCTTATTTTTTGATAATAGTGCTTCAGCTAGTTCCCCAACCTCTTCTACCAACCACGTAAAAGTAGCGTATACTCCTCTCTCTGAATCCTTAACGTAATAAAGCTCTTTCATCTTTTCCTGGATGTACTTAAGGTCCAAGACCAATTTCCCTCCTTAGTAATCTTAAGTCTTCTTTATTTAGCTTCACTATGAATGTTGACTTTTCATTGAACTTTTGATCTACAAAGAATATTTTTACGCTTCCGTTCGCTTTACTAACATTTTCTACAAACTTCCTGTCTGCAGGATATTCTAAATATAAGGGATTATCAGGATTATCCTTAATTATGTGTCTAATTATTATTTCACCACCTTCCCTATCCACTTCAAGATCTGTATCTGCATTGGGGTTCGTGGGCAGATCTTCACTCATGCATATAACAATGTTATCGCAACAGGCTACACAAACGCCATCTTTTAGTTCCTTTTTGACATTCTCTGGAATTTCCATCATATTCTCTTATTTACTTTTGGATAAAAAATAACATGGTATGAAAGTTAGTATAGGTAAAAAAGTGGTTGCTAGTCAAAATCAGTTGGCTACATATGTTGGTGCTAAGATACTTGAAACGGGCGGAAATGCATTTGATGCAGCTGTAGGAGTAAGCGCAGTTCTTTCGGTTGTTTTACCCTACACTAGTGGACTGGGCGGAGATGGTTTTCTCTTGGCAAATACCCCTGAGGGTTTGATAGCTTATAACGCTTCAGGGTGGACTTCAAAAAATCTGAAGATTCAAAAAATACCGAGCCCTAGACACCCATCAACAGTTTTAGTTCCTGGGTTAGTGGACATGTGGGATTACATAGAGAGGAAATTCATGAGCTTAGACTTGCAGACTGTTTTGCAACCAGCTGTAAAGTTAGCTACAAATGGTTTCTACATAGGAAAAGAGCTGGGGAGAGCCATATCTAGAGCCATTGATATGCCTGAAAGTTGGTCTAAACTGTACAAAGGCAGAATGGCTGGGGACTTCATTAAACTTAGAGAACTAGGAGAAGCACTGAAAGTAATTTCTAGAAATCCTAGAGAGTTTTATGAAGGCAAACTAATGGAAGAAATAGTCCTGGGCTTAAATAAACAGGGTGTAGAAATGGAGTTTTCTGATTTCGCCAATTTCAGGGGTGAGGAGGTTAAACCTATAAAATCTACTTATAGGGATTTCACACTTTATGAACTTCCTCCTAATAGCCAAGGCATAACGACTCTTGAGATACTTAAGTTGTCTGAAATGGTGGAAACATGGAAGCATAAGTTTGACGATATAGAAAGAGTAAAAGAGATGGTGAAAATCTTTGCAATTGGATATAATGATAGGGACAGATATGTTACTGACCCTCGTTTTTACTCACCGGAAATTAACCTATTAGATGAAAACGTATTAAGAGTAAAATTGAGAGAGATGGGTATATTACCTAACCGTATACTGAGAACTGAGGACACAACTTTCTTTGTGGTAGCAGATGGCGAAAATGAAGTTGGTTTCATACAAAGTCTATTTTTCCATTTCGGATCAGGAATCACTGTGAAACAGTTTCCGTTTAATAACAGGGGGTTTGGATTTACAGAAGGAAATAACAAACCAGAACCCAGAAAGAGACCATTGCACACCTTATCAATACTCTACGCAGAAAAAGACGACGAGAGCTTGTTTATAGGATGTGCTGGTGGAGATCTTAGACCTCAAATTCATGCTGAAGTGTTTCAGTATTATGCTGATTACAACATGGAGATTGATGAGGCTGTTAATGCTCCGAGATTCATATTATTGAGCGATAAGATTGTAGCTGAGAAGAGGTTGAATTTGCCTTTCCAGCAACTTGACTATTTCACACCTGAGGTAGGGGTAGTTCAAGCTCTGAAGAGGAAAAGCGATAGATACTATGCAGTAGCTGACTTAAGGAGTGAGGGTGTAAGCTTATCCGTTCAGTAACTTTTCTATACTGCACCCTAATTCCTTGAATGCTATGACCATAGCTCCTAATTCAGGATTTCTTTTTCCTACTTCTCCTTTGATCCCGTACAACGATAAATAGTTCTTAAATGTTGCTAAGTAGATTGGTGACTTAAACATTCCTCCCTTCATATATACAGTGTTAACGTTTAATCTTCTAGCCATTAGGACAGCTTGATTTGCTAACTTCTCCGCACCTTCCTTCAAAATACTGATTGCCAGTTCGTCACCTGTGAGTGCGGAGCTGTTTACAGCCTCAGCGACTGAGGCTATTATGTCCGCCTGACAACTGCTAGTATAGGACCAAAGCACAAGATCATCTAAGTCTTTTACTCTAATTTTCTCTAAAACTTTATAATATAAGTTACTCTTTTGCCTAAGACCATCCATTACCTCTAAAACAGCCCTTAATGCTCTTCTACCAACCCAATAGGCTGATCCTACATCAGAGAGTAACCATCCTCTTCCACCAATTCTGTGGAAATCCTTTCCATCGTATCCCTCCACTACACTTCCAGTCCCAGAGATTACTACTACACCTTTCTCTCCTAATGTTTCTGCAAAAAGGGCTATAACTCCATCGTGGTTTACTATAACTTTTTTAGCTACAGTTGACGCTAAGGAGTTAAAACTTTCATAATCATATCTCGAATCTAACCCTGCAGCTCCAATTGATATTACATCAGGTTCTTCTCCTTTTGTTGCCTTAAGGGCAGCCTCCCTTATGTTGTTAATTGCCTTACTTAATCCTACGTTATGATAATTGCCTGGTCCTGTTTCCCCCTCGCCTATATATTGACCGTCACAAGTGTAAGCTACTGCCTTAGTCTTTGTTCCTCCTGCGTCTATGCCAACTATAATCATGATTACATTTATTAATCTATATAATATAAATATTCTCGAAGCGTAATGAGGATTCTAGTACTAGGAATTGATGGTCATTTAGGATGGCCATTGGCATTAAGGTTAGCTAAAAGAGGTCATGAGGTAATTGGTATCGATAACTTGTCGACAAGGAGGTTTTCAGAAGAGGTTGGGTCAGATTCAGCTTTTCCTTTGCCTCAACCACAGGAGAGGGTGAGTGAGGCAAAGAAACATTTGGGTGTAGACATAACCTTTTACGTGGGGGATATTACTAATTATGGATTCTTTAAGGACATAGTACAGAGATATAAACCTGATGCCATAGTGCACTTCGCTGAGCAGAGATCTGCTCCGTACTCTATGATAGACATGGATCACGCGGTCTACACAGTTATAAATAATGAGGTAAGCACTTTGAGAGTTATCCAAGCTGTATTGGAGGTAGATCCAACAATACATATATTGAAGATGGGTACCATGGGTGAGTATGGAACACCTGCTTTCGATATACCTGAGAGTATATATGTTGAAGCTATAGTTAATGGTAAGAAAGATAAGATAATAGTTCCTAGAAAAGCGGGTTCTGTTTATCACTGGACTAAGGTTCATGATACTGATTTTCTTCTTCATTTCCAAGAACTTTACGGGCTCACTGTCACTGATATAATGCAAGGTCCTGTATACGGTACTAGAACAGAAGAGATTGTGGAGGAAACACTGAGGACTAGGTTTGACTTTGACGAGGTTTGGGGAACTGTGGTTAATCGATATTGTGTAGAAGCCATCCTCGGGCTTCCACTAACAGTTTATGGAAAGGGTGGTCAAACTAGAGGATTTATATCATTAGAGGACAGTATCCAAGCATTAACCTTGCTCTTGGAGAATCCTCCTAAACAAGGGGAATATAGAGTTGCTAATCAGTTTGCAGAGATATATAGTGTTAAGAAAATAGCTGAATTTGTAAAGAAGGCTGGAGAGGAGCTAGGATTAAATGTGGAAATAGGTTCATACGAAAATCCTAGAGTGGAGGCGGAAGAGCATTACTACAACCCTGAGAGGAAAGTGTTGCCATCCTTAGGATTTTATCCTAAAAAGAGATTACCTGAGGATGTTAAAATAATGATAAAGGATCTACTACCTTATAAGACTAGGTTAGAGAGATTTAAGCATGTTATATTGCCAAAGACTAAATGGAGAAAACCACAATACGTTAAAAGAGTAAGATAAACATAAATCATGATTTATCTTTTTACTTGATTTCTTGATCGTTCTTGGAAAATCACTGATACTTCTTAACATGAAAAGAGTAAGTGAGGTTTAAAGCGTCGATATAACTTACTGGATCTCCTACATTTAACCATTTTTCATCTTTCAACAGAATTCCATATACCTCACCGCCTTCGCTTATGATATTTTGAATTCCGTATGTTAGTTCGAGCTCTTTTCCCTCCTCTACTTTAACCTTATTCAAACCCTGAAATATTTTTGGAGAAAATATGTATACAGCAGATATACCTATGTTTGACCTAGGATTTTGGGGTTTTTCTTGAGCTTCAATCACTCTATACATTTTATGCCCCATATACTCTCCTTCATCTTTAACATCAACTATACCATATCTCTTAGGATTCTTAACTTCTCTAAGTAAAAGCACAGCATCTGGTTTTACCTCATCAAAAAGTGAGACAGCCTCCTTATACCCTCCTGTTAATACTCCATCATCAGCATGAACTATGAATGGGTCGTTACTAGAGAAGTCTTCAGCTTTTAATACTGCATCACCGAACCCTTTCGGATGAGGTTGAAATACAAAAGTAACCCCCATATCAAATAGATAGTCCATCAATAATTTTCCATGTTTTCCAACAACTATACAGAACTTTTTAACTCCAACAGAAGACAAAGAATCAAAAATAAGATCTATAACAGGTCTCGTAATTAGATCTCCATTTTCACTACTAAAAAGAGGTAAAAGTGCCTTTGGAAGCACTGTAGTTATGTATTTCATTCTACTTCCCTTACCTGCTGCGGTAATAACAGCCTTCTCGATCAATTATTTTCACCCTTATTCCTTAGTTCTATCCAGTTAAGAAATTTAAATAATGAGATAGGCACGTAAACATCTGAGATTGTAGCAAAATCAGTAACATAGAAGCTGAACAATGTATGATTTCCCAGAAAGTATACGGCTACAAAACCCAGCCATATAGACCATGCAGACATGGTGAAGATAATTAGTTTAATGTCTTTCATTATAAAGGCTAATGGTGTAGTTACGACCCAAGCCCACATTAGAAGCGGATTCACATTAGCATATAGTCCATAGCCTAAGAAAAATGGGTGAATATCTAAGAACCAATCCCACGGTGCACTTATCTGGTTTGTTGCAGAAAGGGAAATGTGCCCATTAGTAACATCCCAACTTAGCATGTGCAGAAATGACGCATCTAACCATTGTTTTATACCACCAAAATAGATAATTAATGGTATTGAAAAAGCCACGTATATTGCTACCGGAATAAGTATCCCATAAATAACTCTCTTGGTACGTTGTTTTACTATCTCTCCTAGATAATATATGTATGGTATAAGAAGGGGTAGCAAGCTCTCTTTAGCCAGGAATGCTAAACCTAAACCTACAGAAGACGACTTTATTCTATCTGAGAGCAGAAGATAGAGTGTGAAGAGGGAGAAAAATCCAGCATATATCTCGAGCATAGCAATTCCGTGCATAACCCATATGTTTGGGTCTAATGCAATCAGTACAGATGCAATTAACCCAGATACATTTCCCAATACATTGTTTCCGATAAGTTTTCTAGCCATTAGAAAGGCAATAATAATTGTGAGATCACCTAAAATCCATGAAGGTATTCTCCAGACTAATGGATTATAGCCTAAAGCGTATATGAAGAGTGCCATGATATACTTAGGTAGTGGAGGATGCTCCGGATTTACGTAGTATTGTATATTAGCTTCATTTGGATATGGAAAATTCATAGGTACTTGGACGTGAAATACAAGCTTTAATATATTATATGCAGCTGAAGGGTACCACACTTCGTCTCCAACGTAATCCTTTATACCCGCAAATGTTGAAACAGTGTAAAAGGTGTAAATAGAGATTATTGTTGCAAGGATTACAACAGATATTATCCCAAAATATTTAATTATTAGTTGTTTAAACACAAGTTTAAACTTCAACCCAGTATTTTTAATATTTCCCCAATATCCTTTCCCTCATGAACTAATCCAGAAATCGCTCTTGCCATTTTATCCGGCTCTTTGGACTGCCATAAGTTTCTCCCGACCGTAATTCCTGAGGCACCCGCCTGAATAGCGTCTTTTAGCATTTGTAGGAATTCAGTATCATTTTTTGTTTTAGGACCTCCCCTTATTAAGATTGGTGCAAAAGCCAAATCTACTACTTCCCTAAATGAGTTTTTGTCCCCTGTATAATCTACTTTGAGGATGTCCGCACCTATCTCTGAGGCTAATCTAGTTACGTATTTAACTAACTTGGGATCTTTAACAGAATCTGGATTATCAGGAGAGACAAATAATGGCTCGATTATAAACGGTATTCCATAGTCATTTGCTTCTCTTCTCGCTTTAGCCAAAACTCTCGATGTTATATCCCTCTACACGATCATCTCCATATCCTACCACGAAATACGTAACTACGGCGTCAGCTCCAGCCTCAATAGCATCCTTAACAGAATATATTTGTGAATAATATCCACTTTCGAATCTCTTATAATCAGACCTCCATACATTTGCCGTATCTAATCTTGCTATTAACATGGGAGATCCTCTGGAGAAGAAGTTCTCCTTCACGATCTTTAACATACCAGGCGTCATTTGAAGTGCGTCTGGTCCATTAAACGATATTTTTCTAACCACTTCTGCTACCCTCTCAATACCTTTTAATGGTCCCATTACTAGACCGTGGTCTAGAGCTACTACGAAGGCTTTGCCTCTCTCAAAAAGTCTTTTCATCCTAATTTCAAAACCAATCATAAATTTCTCTTCATGTTATTGCATAAGAATTTTTCTTATCTCCACTAACCCTCTTTTAATAATATATCTTGCAAAGGGACTTGATACATAACTGAGGCTTATGAAAATGCTGCTTCCGATCAGAGCAGATACCAACATGTAAAGGTAACTAAAATTACTAGAGAAGAACATGATCCCTACTAATGTAGTAAATATACTTATGAAGGTTGAAGTTACAATATCTTTTACCGGAATTTTCATTGAATAAAGGGATTTACAAATCCTAGCTGAGGAAATTGTCATCCAAACTGAATTTACTGTAACTCCTATTGTCATCAGTGAAGATAATAGGGCAGGGGAGGATCCTTTGTAAATATAGACTAAGATTACTGAAATACCTACTCCTATAATAGCGAAGATAGTATTTGAAGCATTTAACTTTGCAGTGTAACTTTTTTTAATGTCAAATCGCTCTTCGCTACCTAAAGCCCTATCGATCATTACAACCGCCTGATAAAATAATGTGTTGAGTCCTCTTAGGAAAGAGGAGATCGAAATTATTATGAAAGTTATAAAGGCTTGCATATACTCTGGTCTAAGGTGGTATAGAAGCCCTCTACCCTCTATTATAACTAGGGATAGAAAAAAGGCTGATACTACAAAATAAAGTTTAACGAAATTCTCCACAACCTCAGCGCTTTTAGTTTCACTCAATTTTGCAATTAACCCGTCATAGAGCGAGTATGTCCACGTGACTATGTTGGATATTATTATTGCAGACTCAAAGTAAGCTACTGTAATCGCATCGTTTGTTATAGCCAGTGTTATCCATACTATTGTAGCCTCTAATATGAGTTGCAGAAATGATATTATTGTGGTCAGTGACTTTTTAGCTATTTCTACAGTTGTTTTAAAATCAACCTTGAGGTTAGATTTTATAAAATTTGAATATACCAGAGTTTGAGCTAAATAGCCTATACCGTAAGCTAGGGATACAGCCAGTATATTTAATTTAAAAACGTAAAATAATACCAGAACGATTACTAATCTAGATATCTGAAAGATCACGCCTGAGATTCCGATCATCCTTGGCGATAATCCTCTAGTTATTGCAGTAGTTATACGAAGTACGTAGAATGTCAATATAACTATTATTCCTGAATAGAACGCGTAAGTATTAAAATATCCTATAGTTGACATGAGATAAGGGGTTAATACTACATATATTAGGGAGGAAATTGCACCTGTTATCAAATTTAATAATAATATTCCACCCACAGGTCTGTTTTCAACAGAGAACCTTGATGTCACTAACGAGAAAATATCTGCAGGTAAGGTAAAGTAACCCATTATTAGTACGAACATAGACTGCCATGTAGCAAATATTATTTGCCCGTTCTGCAAATTACTGAGGTAATGGGCTACCAGGTAAGTGAATACAAAAGAAATGGGAGCACTAACTATTCTCGTACCGAAATTGAATAAACCAACGTAAATTGGTCTTATTTTCTTCTCCTCTACCTTTTTCTTTTCCACGTTTTTCCGTTTCTTATCCCGAACTTTATTTTTAATCGTTGTAAAGATAAGTCTCTAAAGTCACTTATTGCTAACTTATAGTCGAAGTTAGTTACAGAATAAGAATTTTTCTATTTTCCATTCTATCTGTTTGTCCTCTATACTTACATTTATCTGCTTGTACTGTGTTGAGGAGATATATGGTAAACCCAGGCATTCTGTGGATTTACTTATTTCAGCAATTAAGTTAGAAAGAGTTATGTGTTTTTTCCTTGCGATTTGGTTTAAAATTTCATACCATTCTTTTGGCACTTTGATTCTCATGAAAATCTAATCACCTTCAAGTAAGTTATCTATAGCTCTAGCTACATCTCTAATGGAGAGAATCCCAACTAATTCCCTCTTATCGTTAATTACAGGTAAGTGTCTTATGTTAAACTGCCTCATTAGGGATAATGCTCCTGCTATCGGTGAATCCTCTCTTATGGTTATTAATGAAACTGTCATAATTTCCTCTGCAGTGCTTTCCAGGTTCTTACCTTTACCTATAGCTCTCACTATGTCTCTCTCAGTGATTATGCCAATTGGCTTATTATTTTCTGTAACTATCACTGAACCAATATTTTTCTCTGTCATTATTTTGGCTATTTCACTAATTTTCGTCTTCTTATCTACTGAAATCACTGGCGACCTCATATACTCTTTTACAATATCCTGTTCACTCAAGCTCTCATCCATATCCTTATTCTCTTAAAGTTACTAAAAACTTTATTAGGTTAAATAGGGATTTTTTATACAAATGGCGGTAAGTCTCCTTAAATTTAGATTAGGAATGGTTTTATCTGCAATATCTGTCATTATTCTGGGATTTCTAGTAGCTTATGGATTACTTGGGTACTTGTTTGGGTTCGCTTACACATCGATTATCGTTACAGGTGCTTTAGCCTTTGTGACATTTTTTACAATCATACAATGGTTATTGGGTCCTCTTATGATAAAAGCTGCGTATAGGCTAATTGAAGTGAAGGCTGACGACCCAACTTATGGTTGGGTATATAACTTAGTTCAGGAAGTAGCAACCTATAACAATATGAGTATGCCTAAGGTTTATGTTGCACCTGTAAATTTCCCTAATGCATTTGCATTTAGTAGTCCTTTATTTGGAAAGAATATGGCAATAACGACTCCTCTTATAAACATACTCAATAAGGACGAGATTAAAGCGGTAATAGGACACGAAATAGGTCATTTAAGACATAGGGACACTGAGATATTACTAGCTGTAAGTTTAATTCCGACCTTAATGTATTGGTTAGGCTACTCATTATGGTGGGGAGGATTACTTGGAGGTGGAGGCGGCGGAAGAAATAGTAACTCTGGTTTACTGTTTCTCATAGGCATAGTATTAATTGCGGTCAGTTTCGTATTCAACATTTTCGTGTTATTCCTAAATAGGATGAGAGAAGCATACGCTGATGTTAATTCAGCACTTACAATTCCCAATGGTGCTAGCAACCTACAGACTGCCTTAGCCAAGATAGTGATTTACACAGACCCAGGAATAGTTGATAGGGTAAAGCAGAAAAGTGGAGGTGTAGCAAAGATGCTGCTGTTCTCTGGAACAGATGTGAGTAATGAGGAAATTCCATCATATAAAGCACAGGAACTTGTTAATTATTGGAGAACACAAAAAGTAGGAATATTATCAGACCTTTTCAGTGACCATCCACATCCAGCAAAAAGAATTAAATTATTGGACAAATTTACTCAAGCTCAATGGTCGCCGGTGGCTTAGTAGTAATATCATAAACAACCTCATGTATTTTTTTAGATATATTGAGTATTTCATTCCCTATTTTGCTGAGAATCCCTCTATCAAGTTTAGTTATTTCAGCTGTCATAAAATCTTCCGTAGAGACAGCTCTTATTCCTACTGTATATTCACCATCTTCTCTTCTAGCGACTGGTATAACAACATGGGTGACGTCACTACTCGTAACCATTTCCATTAATTCTCTCAGTTTCTCATAGTCTTCCTCATTAGTTTCTATTTTAGCCACCCTACCATAAGCTCTTACATCTCCTTTTACACCTGTGGCTTTGATCTTCTTATATGTGAAGACATTGCTCCCAACTCTTTTACTAAGTTCATCATGTTTTTCACTTTGAGCCTCAAAAATAAACGCAAAATACTGTGATATACCCATGCCATCTAAATATTTCTCTACTACTGTTGTAGCCTTTCTAACCAGCTCTAGTTTTTCAATCGTAAGTTTACCCACGGTTCTTACCAAAAGCCCTGGTCCAGGGAACGGTTGCCTATTGTATATCTCCTTTGGTAATCCAAGGTATTCACCCAATTTTCTCACCTCATTCTTGTAAAGGTCAGCTAAAGGCTCAACAACTTTAAACCCCCATTCTCTCTCCGTGTCGATACCCAATTGTACTAAGACGTTATGTTGTGTTTTTATCCCTCCCTGCGTCTCTACCCAATCTGCTGCTATGGTACCTTGTATAAGGTATTTTGCGTTATATTTTCTAACCAGCTCAGACAATATATCATAAAATATCTTTCGGAAAGTTTTTCGTTTTTCCTCAGCATCAGATAATCCTTCTAATGCCCTAAGAAATTTTTCCTTTGCGTCAACAACTTGTAAAGGTAAGACGTTTTTCACCATATTTTTCACTTTTTCAACCTCTCCTTCTCTCAAAAATCCAGTATCGATTATTATAGGTATTACCTTATCTCCCATTAATTTGTAGGTAAGTGTGGCAGCTGTTGTGCTATCTACTCCTCCGCTAACTGCAGCAATTGCCTTTCCGTCTAATATCTTTTCTAATTGTGGCTTTACTTCATCAATGAAATTTTTCGGATCGAACTCCATGTGTAAAAATTACAAGACTAGCTTAAATGTATAGCTCATAAATTTTATCTACATCTACGTGTTGCTTTAAGACGCGTGAGAGATTATCTACCTGCTTTTTTATTTCAGTTTCCAAATCCTCAGCATATATTTTAAGACCAAATACCTCGCTAAGAACCTTCTTTCCTCCTGGGGAGAACATGGAGCCATGAATACTTAGACCTAACTTATCTCCTTTAAGTACTCCATCTGGCACATAAACCGTCATTTTCCCTCTTCTCGTGATGTAGGTTAGAGGCTCTTCATTGATGTATTCTATTCTTCCTCTCCTTATTTCATACCCCTCTATTCCTAACTGGGCTGATGATAAACTCACGACTTTTTCCTTCTCGTACACAGTGTTAATTCCGAATAATCCTAGTCCATCCACCTGATTAACATCTCCAAGTTCTAGTCCTCCACTATTATCAATCATTTTACTCCCCATGATCTGAAATCCCCCACATATACCGAGAACGGGTTTCCTCTTTAGGAAATCAGTAAAGCCTCTGCTCTTAAGCCACTCTAAACTCTTTATTGTATTTTTGCTACCTGGTAAGATCACTAGGTCTGAATCAGTTATTTGCGTAGGTTTCTTTACAAATTTAAGGTGAGCATTAGAGTTATTTAGGGCATAGAACTCATTGAAATTGCTCATCTGCGGATAAGCTATTATACTAACCTCCATTTCTCCGTTTCCTACCTCATTGAGGTTCATGGAGTCCTCTGGCATTATTAATGGTTCCTCGAAATACGGTAAGCTGCCTAAGTATTTCATATTTGTTCTCTCCTCAACCCACTTTATCCCTGGTTCCAGGAACTTTTCATCTCCCCTAAACTTATTTATTATAAAACCCCTTAATTTTTCCCTCAAAGAAACAGG
The DNA here is from genome assembly GCF_000012285.1 of Sulfolobus acidocaldarius DSM 639. Taxonomy (NCBI): domain Archaea; kingdom Thermoproteati; phylum Thermoproteota; class Thermoprotei; order Sulfolobales; family Sulfolobaceae; genus Sulfolobus; species Sulfolobus acidocaldarius. Next base: position 353,623 of record NC_007181.1, on the reverse strand, counting down.
CAAGGATAAATAAGATCCCAATGCTGATGTGAAAGCTCCGCCCCTATCTATATCGAGAACTAAAATAATTGGAACGTTAAAATTAGCAGAGACTTTTAATGCTAAATCTTTATCTAAAAAATTTGGCTCTATACCACCAGCAGATTCTACAATAAATTCATTAGAGAAATTTTTCTCTATTTCAGTCCAAAAATAATTGAGTGTTGAATAGTAGTCTTGAGGTCTAAATAGACCCTTCGATTCACCAAAAAAGATGACCTCTAACAATCCGTTACCTGATGGTTTAAGTAATAACGGGTTCATATATCTCTCAGGGGAAAAACCTGCGCCAATAGATTGATAAGCCTGAATAAAAGCTATCTCCCCATAATCTAATGTTGCATAACTATTCAGGGACATGTTTTGGGCTTTAAAAGGTTTAACATGAAATAGTTTGCTTAAGCCCGTCACAATTGTGGATTTTCCTGAGTCACTCATTGTGGAAGCTATTATAACTGCCATTATAACTAATTCCTATGGGGAGGATATTAAAGGCAATATTAGGGCAACTATCATTTTTCACGATAATACCTTCTCCGAGTGCGTCTTTAGAGGAGATAGCAGAGTTCTCCTTCATCTCGCCACTCATGGTCGGTATAATTACAGGTATAATAGACTGGTTTGTTGTCTTGTTAGGTATAAGGCTTATAGGTAGCTTAGGTGCTCTTCTACTAATACCTACAGTGGAGATAATTAGGGGATTTCACCATTTGGATGGTCTATTGGACATGGGGGACGCATTGATGGTGGGAAAGGAGAGAAGACCGCAAGTTCTTCATGATCTACAGACCGGGTCGGGGGCTATAGGTCTATTTTTAGTTTATTTTTCTATATTTCTTATAGCTACACTTAACTTGAATGTAAGCAATCTGTGGTTCTTCCTCCCATCCGAGGTTCTAGCGAGGGCAAGCGCAATATCCCTTCTAGGTCTAATGAAGCCGATTCCCGGTAGTTATCTGGGAAAAGTGTTTCATGATAAAATGAGGGACAAACTATTCTCTATTAAATTCCTCCTCGTACAAGTATTTGCAATACTCTTCTCATCACCTGTACTTATCTTGGCTTACGTTATCCTACTTCTCGTGTTCTACCTAATGGCTAAGTTAGTTTTTGACGGGATGTCAGGCGATATAGTAGGAGCTATTATAACTTTATCTTTTCCAATTTACTTACTAGTTGCTGAGAAGACTTGTTACCATTACTTTATCTTTCAATACTCTTTGACCTTACCTTAGGGGAACCTCCAGTTATAATACATCCTGTAGTATGGGTAGGGAAAATATCATCTAGATTAATAAAACCTTTCTCCAACAGGTTTTATGGAATATTCTTCTGGATAGTGTCTGTCGTTCCGATTCTGTTCATCCTCTGTATACCTTTATACTTTCCTTGGTATGTAGAACTACCACTACTGGTCATTTTTCTAAAGACCACCTTTTCCATTAAGTTACTATATTCGTTGGTCAAGAAGAGCACACCTGTTACCACTTACAGTAGGTCATACTCACAGCAGTTAGTCAGGAGAAATGTTTATGAGTTAAGTGAGGGTCACGTTAGATCTGCCGTAATAGAGTCATTATTTGAAAGTACTGTAGATGGAATAATATCCCCAATATTTTGGTTTCTCGTTTTAGGCTATCCAGGTGCATTATTACAAAGGTTAGCGAATACCATGGATAGCATGGTCGGATATAAGACACCTGAGTACAGGGAACAGGGATGGTTCTCCGCTAAATTAGATACTATTTTAAACTACATCCCAGCCAGAATAACTGCCTTGTTGATGTTATTATCAGCATATCTTTTAGGGTTAAGACCAAAAAGCACTCTAAGGATACTGAAAGAGAGCAAAATAGAGAGCCCCAATGCTAAATATCCCATCTCATTTGCTTCATCAATACTAAACGTCCGGTTAGAAAAAATTGGATTTTATAACGTGGGTTTAAATGGATGGAATTTACCAGAAGATAACCACGTGAAAATTGCCCTAAATCTATTTAAAGTGACTCTAATCCTCTTTCTCGCTATTTTTTCAATCTTGTATTATTACCTTTATGGCTTGTCCCTCTTCAGCTACCCTTACGGCTTCATTGAACTGGTCAATAGTAAATTTATGGGTTACTAGTTTGGAAACGTCTATTTTTCTCTCAGATATTATTTTCAACGCATCTACAGTATCTTCTTCAATAGCGGCATTACTTGAGATTATTGAGATTTCGTTGTTTAAGAGATCACTTATATCATAGTTCAGGACAGTACCCTTAAATGGAACTCCAAACAGGAGAACTTGACCTCCTTTTCTTACAGAGAGAAGACCTGATAAGATTGCTGAAGGTGCGCCTGAAGCTATAATAGCTATATCCACTCCTCTACCGTCTGTTAGTTTCTTAACCTCATTTATAGTGTCTATCTTTTTAGAATTAAATGAGTAATCAGCCCCTACTTTATAAGCATACTCAACCCTAAAATCTGCTATGTCAGTTACTATGGTTTTAGAGGCTCCATTTACCTTACTTAGCATTACGTGGAGCAATCCCATAGGTCCTGCTCCTACTACCAACACATTATCTCCTCTGTTTAACTTGACCCTCCTTTGTGCTCTTACAACAGTTGCCAAAGGTTCAATGAAGGCTCCTTCCTCAAAACTAACATGATCAGGAAGAACTAGTACACCTCCCCTTTTCACATTCCAGGCTGGGACTCTAAAGTATTCTGCAAAACCTCCGGGCTCAATATTAGTCCTTCTATAGTGAGGACACATGGTTGCACTTCCATGAGTGCAATAATAACACTCATAACAAGGAACGTGATGATGTGCGAATACTCTCTGACCGGGTTTTAGACTATCTACACTTGACTCCTCAATGATCCCTGATGGTTCATGACCTATAATTGGCTGAGACGCTGTGTATTGTCCGCGAAGTTTTTCGATATCAGTACCACATAGCCCACAGGCTTTCATCTTTATTATAATATCTCCTTTTTCCTTGATTGAAGGTTTATCCATATCCTTTATTGACGCTCTGCCATTTTCAATAATTACGGCTTTCACGGTAGAAAGTTAAATCAAATTATATATCAATTTTTCCACTCAAGGATAGTCATCCTTATACATGATGTTTATCTTATCCCCTACTTTTTCCACAATATCCGACAAAATTCTTTTCACTCCCTCTTTCAGCTCAAATAACTGTGGATCATGTTCACCTTTACTGGTATCTATGAGAAAAATATGTGAATCCTTGATTATATACATTTTCTTGATCTCTTTAGACTCTAACTTATCATGATTTATGTTACCCTGTGTAATTAAAATGTCATTACCTACTATTACACCGTCCTCAGTCTTTTGATATGGGATGTTATATGTCTTAGCTATGCCGATTACTAGATCAATGTATGTTCCTTTTCTACCTATTAACCTATCTAACCATGTACTTCTAGATATTGCGTTCATACCATCAAAGTAAGCATTTATAAAGAGTAAATAAGATGAGAATCCTAAGGTTAAATTATAGGAGGACAACTGATAGAATACTCCATTTTCTGTAGGTACAACCAGGTAATTGTTAACAAGGAAGTACCTACTGACCCAAATATAAGTAACAACCAGCATTGAAATGGATAAAACTGAAAAAGCAAAAGATGTGTATAGTGAATACCTGGACTTCCAAAACAGGGGAACTATACCAGACAGGGCTACAAAGACAATTGTTGCAACCATTGAAGGAATTAGTATAGTATAATTAACGTTGTAAAAGCTTACACTCATTAAAAATCCCATAACTTTAATGCTATAAGTGTAAGTCGATAAGCCCATCACAGGTATAAGAAACAGGCATACTAGGGTGACTAAAGCTATAATTAACGATATGATAGACTCTGTCCGCATTTGAAATGTAGTTATGAAATTACTAATAAAAATCTTATGTCCACCTCCATATTTTAAGGGCGTATACCAAGAATAAGAAGAGATAAATACTTGCGGTGGTTTACAACTTGATCTTTTAAAGTTTATTCGATGTCAGTTGTTTAAGTTAGCTGAATTTTAGATGCAAGCATAAATATTCAAAAGTTGTTTATGATAAACTAGTACATTAGTATGGTTTCAAGTACCAACATCTATTACAGGATATTTATATTAATTTTAGTTGTTACACTAGTAGCTTCTATTTTTATAACATTTTATCAGCAAAAACTAGCAAGGGTAGTTACGTTTTCCAATTTACCTCCTTATATAAAGGTCATGGGTATAGGGATGTACGGTAATGAGACTATAATATCGCTAATTGCGAACAACACCATCTCCACATACATTCCTCTTATGAATGGTTATGTCTTTATTCCTGGAGTAGGGAATTATTCTGTATCCCCTGGAATGTTAGTTCCTCCTCATTCTGTAAGGGAATTTAACATAACGTTACCCATAACTTCAAATCTATTTGAGTATGTGGTCAACTCAACTAATGTACAAATTTCTGGCATTATTGGGGGAGAGTATAATTTTACAAAATTTTATATCTCTTTCAGTGACCTGGTAAAGCCAGAGATCATATTAGTGGCTAACCTTTACAACGTTTCATTTAATGGAACTTATGGTATATTTTTTCTTAAGGATTATAACGCCTTTGAATGGTACCCTAGAGTATGTTGAAAATGCCTACATAAATGACAACACTAATAATGAAGTTGTAGCCGCTATGTCTGTTCCATTAAACAACAGTATAAAGTACCTTAACATCTCACTTATACAGGGTGCAAACTACCTAAAAATACCCATAAAACTAAGTTACAATCCTTTTCACATTTCATCTTTAGAGAGTAGAGAGATATATACAGCCGGCATAACTATTTTATTAAAATATGAACTACCAAACGGTGACCAAATTTTAAAGGAGTTCAATCTAACTATGGTAATAGATTATCAAACCTAAATTCTCTTTAATTTAGTCCTCAATATTATTATGTTCTTCAATGTTAGACCCTAATGGGGAATTTGATTCCGTAAAACGACGTAACAGTTCTTTATACTAACAGATGAAAAAGTTAAAGTTATACTTTCATTAAAATCAAACACAAAGATAGCTTATGTGAATAAGTATATGAATATTCATCTGTCGAAATATATAGATTTTCATTTAAAGTTTAATTAACAATTTGAAAGAAAGATAAAAGGTAAAATATCTTACTTAATTTAGTTACTTCAGAGCAGGGGTAAAAAACTTTTTAACGCAAATTTAAAAATAGGTAGTCCAGTAGAGCATTATGAATAAGAAGAGACTTCTTCTGTTGTCGGTATTTCTTGTATCTGTTTTTGTTCCAGTGCTAGTTGCAGACGTAATTTACTACTACCAAGGGCAAATAACTGTCGGTAATGTAGCCCCACCAATGTATTTTGCGATACAGCCAAATGGTAACGCTAAAATTGGAAATAACTCTAATGTTCCAAGTTATATTAATGCTCAACCCTCCTCTGGCGGAAGCGGATTTACTGCTCAAGTAAATATCACGAATGCAACGTACAATTACTACTTCAACTTTATGGGATTAGCGGTTAGCAAGACAGGCTATATATATCTAGCAAAAGTAGCATATTCGTATACAGCAACTAATAATCCTATTCAGAATGCCACACTATATATAATGAATCAACAAGGGCAAATTGTCTACAAATATAAATTAATCGTGAATGGTGTAGTTAACAGTACCCTACCTAGCACCCCATTACAAATTAATTCTGGGAGTTACATCGTGAGCCTACTAATAGTTCCATATCAGGGAACCCTGCCAAAGACTCCCTCTAATGATCTAGCTACAATAACAGTCAACTTCGGATTTTCGCCAATGACAGCATCTCCACCACCTATACCTCTACCCTCACCATAAAAAGGACAAGGTGGCAGGGGTTTTGGATAAACTAAAAAAAGTTTTTTTAATATTAGTCCTTGTGCTTGCGTCCTCATTTGTTCTGACTACCTTATCTGATTACGTGCTTTTTTATACGTCTACAAATACAATATCATACCGTAATTCGCCGATAGTGATTTTGGGCTTAAGTGTAAGCCAGTTTGCTTATTCTCAGATTTCTCAAGGTAAGGTCTCATTATATTTCTATATAACTAATTCTACTCAAGCTTATTTTCTGAATGTACTTAAGATATTAGTAAACTCCAATGGATACTTTTACATATCTAACGTGACAATTGCTTCTCAGAACATGGTATATAAGGTAAATATGATATTGAAAAACTCAACCAAAACCTTGACATATACTATTTATCCTCTCTCCCAGTCCCCATTAAAGGTTTATCAGAACCAGGTTTATAACGTTAGTTTTGTAGTTTACTTCACTGGCTCCTATCAGATATCCAGTTTTTCCTTGACCATGTACTATTCTTATGGGACTGATAGTCTAGTTAGGGGTGTACCCCCTTGAGGCGTTACTTCTTGTTGCCTCTATTATTTGTAGCTCTCGTTATAACGTCAGCATCTGTGTACTACTTCTTTCAGGCTCAGCTAATTTTTACACCCTTTGTTCTCGTGTCTCTGAAAAATTTGGTAAACTCTTGTTTGCCAGATTATTCTTCTTTAATCACACCAACAGTTAATAACGGAGTTTACAGTGAAAATGTGCCAGCAATCACAGTTCAATCTACACAAAACAGTTATAATCTGTTGAACACTCCTATTCTTAATTTCAGTCTTTCCACAAAATCTTATGTTAATGGCAACTCTAATTTGCAAGGAGCTTCTCTATACTTAAGAAACTCCACATCGACTTATAGCTTACCAGTAAACGCCTACTCAGGTAATTATTTACTGTTAGAGTCTGCAAACGGGTTAACAAGTTTTCCACTCACCCACAATCTTTACATTAATTTTACGACATCAATAAATTCAATATATAACTATCAATTGGCTGTTTCGTTAACAAAGATGCCTTCAGCTAATATATTCAATTACCTAGACGGAGATAGGCAGATGGGATCATTAGACTATTATGGACTTGGGTCAATTATCGGATTATATTATAATAACATTCCCATAATAACGTCTCCGTCTGGTTGGTCACCAAATTATTATCAGCAATCCTTAGAATTAGTTGTACCCATATCTTCAGGCATGTCTTCAGTTATACCAACCTATGATCAAGGTCTAATATTTTTCAATTATACTACTCAGCAAAATAAAAATGTTACTGTATTTTTAATTGGAGGTTTTGGTGCAGGTTCAAATACTCCTGCAGATGGATTCGAAATTTACTTTTTCATGAACCCTGTATATATTCGTAATGGGAGTATTGTAAATTATGTATCAGATCCGTCAATAGGAAGCGAATTGCTATACGCACAAGGTTTACTAATATTTCCTTATTCTAATGGAGATTATTTTATGGTACAATGGGATCCTTATTGGATAGAATCTGGAGCAAGTAGTGCATCTGTTTTCAATTTATTTAACGTAACGTCAAATAATGGGTATATAAGTAGTATTACACCATATGGTCCACTTGGTAATAACGGTTTTGGAATTCAACAGACTTCCAATTACTTTTACGTCTGCATGAAAGCTACTTATAACCCATCCACTGGATGGTTATACACTCAAGTTACTGATTTAAATAGTGGTGAGACCGCTACTCTATCGTATAACGTAGGTCTTAAATATTCTGCAGGACAATACACTTTTGCTATAGGCGGAAATACAGGGGGTTCATATGCTAATTGGGGCATAGTTTACGCAACAGTATACTCTTCATGATGATATCACCAGTAGGCGATTAGTGAGCGCACCTGGCCTTACTGAAAACGTGAATGTTAATCCCTCCTTGAGTTTTCTATTGCGTCAGTAGTCGGACTCATCCTCACCTTTCAGTGAGGGTGAAAGTACATCATCCTAACTATACTAATTTTTCTAGTGTTATGAAAAAATTTACGGGATATAAAGTCCGAATGCACTTTATGAACACGTTCTGAAGAGTAATTATCCAAGACACGAATAATTTTTATGTGTTCTCCTTCTCTAGTAATTATGAAATATAAAGTTCCTATTTTAGGTATCCATGGTGGAGCTGGGAATTGGGATAAGAGGAATCATGAAAGAGCTTTAGTTGAACTGGAGAAAGCTCTTGAAAGGGGTTATGATGAATTTAAGAGGGGATCAAGTCTCGAAGCTGTTGTGGAAGCTATAGCTTACATGGAGGATTGCGGAGTATTCGATGCAGGCGTGGGAAGTGTGAAAAATTCCAAAGGCGAGGTCGAGATGGATGCAGGGATAATGCATGGTAACACATTAAGGGTTGGTGCTGTAGCTTCTGTCAAAGTTAAAAACCCAATAAGGGAAGCTCTAAAAGTTCTCAAGAACGGAAGACATGTGCTATTGGTAGGTAATAGAGGAGAGGAATCCCTTGTCACCATAGAAACTTCAATTACGTCTCCCCTAAGATCAGGCGACACTGTGGGTGCAGTAGCACTTGATAAAGAAGGTAATCTGGTTGCAGGAACTAGTACTGGTGGGATTTCGGGGAAATTACCCGGAAGGGTTGGAGATTCGCCTATACCTGGGGCAGGTTTTTACGCAACCGAGAGAGTTGCAGTTTCCTCCACTGGAATAGGAGAAATTATACTCAGGACATTACCTGCTAAAGAAGTTGATATTCTTGTATCCTTAGGTATTTCTATTGATGACTCCATAAGAAGCGTTATAAATAAGGTGACCTCGATTTTCGGTAAGGACAACATAGGAATGATCGGACTAGACAGCAAGGGTTTCGTATCTGCTTATTATAATACTATTGGTATGGCAAGAGGGGTAAAGGACAGCGAGGTAAAAAGAATTTATGTATTTGAGGGAGAGCTGTGATATACTGGAGGAGAGGGATAGCAGTAATTTACGCTACAGCTGAGGACAGTGCAAGAAAGCTCTGGAACATTATTAAGAAAGAGTACCCAAGTGTGCTTTTTAAATATGACGATAATTTGTTAGGCAAGATTTGGAATTGTTATGATGCACTAGTTTTCGTTATGGCATTAGGTGGAGTTGTAAGGACTGTATGTAAGTATGCTAAGAGTAAAGACGTAGATCCCTCCGTTATTGCAGTTGATGACTCCCTGAAGTTTGTTATTCCTTTGTTGGGCTCCCACTGGGGTTCAAACCAACTCGCCTCTGAGATATCCAGAATATTAAACGCCACGCCCGTAATAACCACAGCAAGTGAGATAAACCAGGTGACTAGCGTAGAAGAGTTGGCAAATTTACTAATATGCAAGGTGATTAATGTTAACGCGATAGTCAGGGTAACCTCAGCTTTAATTAGGGGAGAAAAGGTATGTGTTGAGGGCGTGAACTCTTTACCAGTAGTTAAGGGCAATTACGTTTTAGGTAAAGATGCTGAATGTAAGTACTTTGTTAAAGTTATTAAGGACGGAAACGAGAACATGGGTGACGACAACACTGTTTATCTCAGACCATTGAAATTGTATGTTGGAATAGGTGCAAAGAAAGAAGCCTCTGTCGAGGAAATTAAGGAGGCAATATATTTTGCTCTAGGTCAGTTGAAAGTAGGATTGGACAGGGTGTTGAAGATAGCTTCAGTAAGGGAGGTTGTAGAGGAAGTCTCTAAAAGTCTGAATATTCCGTTTCAAAAGATCGACTGGGAGACTATAAATTCATTTAATGACGAATGTTTAACCCCACCTAGTGAGAAATTGGAGGAACTCGGAATAAAGGGCGTAGCTGAGATCAGCGCATTCATAGCAGGAGGTCCTTCTGCGAAGTTGATCTTAAGGAAAATAAGTTATAAGAGCAAAATAACAGTTGCAATAGCAGGTGTTTGAAACGCTCTACATAGTGGGTGTAGGTGCAGGAGACCCTGAATTAATAACACTTAAGGCTCTAAAGATTATAGAGAAGTGTAAAATAGTTGCCGGTTGGCAGAGTGTAGTTTCTAGATTTAATTTATCAGGAAAAGAGGTAGTATATCTAAATTATAAAGACCAGGATAGGCAAATACCCGATTTGGTAAAACGAGCCAGAGAACAAGATGTTGCTATATTAGACCATGGCGACCCCTCAGTCTCTGATTTTCAGTTCGTTGGAAGGATCAGGGAATCATGCAGACAGTTTGATGTTAAATATGAAGTTGTACCTGGGATATCCTCTGTATTGAGGGCTTTGGCTTTAGTTGAGAAGGATTTATCTCAGGTAGTCTTTATGACTTTTCATATTAGAGGGGAATTAGATTACACTGAAATAGATAAGAGTATAGCCTTGGGCAGGGATCTATTGATAATCCCAGAACCTTATTCATATGGAGTAAAGAAGATAGCGGAGAGGTTAGTTGGTTTGGGTCTAAATCCTGAAATGGTTGTGATGGAGAGGCTCAGTTTCAGTGACGAAAAGGTTAATCATTTCATGGCAAAGGAAATATTGGATATGGACTTGAAATTCAGTGACATGAGTATAGTCTATGTAAAATTAAGTTAGTCAAGGTAAGGGATTACAAGTTCAGGTTTATTGTATGTGTAAGATGTAGAGTGCCTTTCTGAACAAGTTACATGTGACTAAATAGAGGGAATTTTTACAGTCTTAACGTAACTAATGTAATCTATGACGCTTTATAAATAGTGCTTCCGATTTTAATTTTATAGAGATTCGTGTTTGTGCCATAAGTTTATATGTTTGGATACCCTATCCATCATAATGCGAGAAAATACTGCAGTTTTAATTTTAACTCATGGTTCTAGAAGGAATACGTTTGTTGAAGATATGGGAGAGGTCACATCGTATGTGGAAAGGAAACTGGGAATTCCAGTTTATCTAACACATAATGAATTCACTGAACCTAATTGGCGTACGCGGTTAAATGAACTTTTATCACATGGTTATGATCATTTTATTTTTGCCTTAGCATTTCTCGGCAGGGGAAATCACGTCGCCCATGACATTATGGGCGAGTTAAACGTTTCTGACTTTTACAGATGGAGTGAGACAACATACAACGGAAAGAGGATTTATGCATATATAACCAAACCTTTAGCAGATTCTGAACTAGTTAAACTTGCTATTTTTTACAGGATAAAATCCGCATTTAAGGACGTTGAAGAAGGTCATTATATTGAAGACCCTGAGGAGATTGAGGAAAATACTATGAACATGATAAGAGAGAAATTAAGAGAAATTTTCAGCGTTTTTAATGATGAAGAGCTAGAGGTAATCGCAAGGGCTGTCTACGCATCTGGGAACTTTGAATTAGCTAAACATGTATACATATCTTATGATGCAATAGGGAGTGGTCTAGAAGCTTTGAGATCAGGTATATCGATACTAACTGATGTTAAAATGGTGAAAGCCGGTATTAGGTGGGAACAGGTCGAGAATTACCTTGATAACTCATCAGAATTAGCTAAAAAAATGGGTATAACCAGGACTGCAGCTGCAATGAGACTTGGGCTAAACTCATCAAAGATTGTTGTAATAGGTAATGCACCTACTGCTTTGTTAGAGGTGTTAAGAATTCATGAGGAAAGAAAGGTTGACATTCCGTTAGTTGTTGCATCTCCTCCAGGATTTACTAACGCAAGCGAAGTAAAAGAACAACTGATAAAAAGTGGTATTCCATGTATAGTAGTAAGGGGAAGTTATGGTGGAAGTAATATTGCAGTTGCAATAATTAATGAACTAATTAGGAGGGTCAGGATATGAAGGGCAAATTGTATATTGTTGGTGTAGGTCCTGGTTCACCAGAGATGAGAACGATTAGAGCAGTTCAAGCCATAAAGGAGAGTAATGTAATCGTTGCTTACACCACTTATGCTGATTTAGTGAAAGACCTAACTGACGGTAAGGAAGTCATAACTGCCAGAATGAAAGAGGAGATCTATAGGGCTAGAACAGCCTTGGAAAAAGCCATGGAAGGAAATGTTGTCTCTCTTATTTCAAGTGGCGATCCACAAGTTTACGGAATGGCTGGAATTACTTTGGAAATGATGTATAAGAATAAAATTCAGGTAGACTTTGAGGTAATTCCCGGTGTTACTGCAGGGTTAGCTGCAGCATCTAGACTTGGTTCACCGCTATCAATGGATTTCGCCTCAATTAGTCTGAGTGACTTACTAGTCCCTGCGGAGGATATCCTATTCAGGGTGAGAAAAGCTGCAGAGGCAGATTTTGTAATAGTCCTGTATAACCCTATAAATAAGCCTCTTCTTGAAAAAGCCATGAAAATTATTTCAGAGTATAGGAAGCCTGAGACTCCAGTGGGAATAGTGAAAGGTGCTTATAGGGAGTCAGAAGAGGTATTTACCACGACGCTCTCGAACTGGAGAGAATACGAAGATAAAATTAACATGATTACTACAGTGGTTGTTGGGAATTCACGTAGCTATTTGTGGGGAAATAGAATATTGACGCCAAGAGGGTATGAGAGGAAATACAGCCTTGATGTCAACACTTAAGAGATTTGGAATAACTACTGGTGCAACTGCCGCAGCAGCATCAAAGGCTTCAGTTATCTTTTTGATTAAAAACGAAACACCAAAAACTGTCACCATCCCAACGCCTATTGGTCTGAGACTAGAGATATCAGTGGGAAATTACAGTAGAAAAGAGAGTGAGTTTTGTGCCTCTGCAAAGAAGTTTTCTGGGGACAATCCTGATATACTTGACGGTCTTGAAATTATTGCGTGTTCAGGTAGGAGTAACTCTCAGACTATAACCATTACAGCAGAAGAAGGGGTGGGCACAATAACTAGACCTGGACTTAAAGGAGATGTGGGAGATAAATCCATTAGTCCAATAGCTAAACAGATGATTATTGACGCTGTAAAGGAAGTGGTAAGTTCTGGTGTTTACGTAAAATTATATGTACCTAAGGGAGAGGAGTTGGCAAAGAACACTATGAACCCTTTAGTTGGAGTTGAAGGAGGTATTTCAATACTTGGTACTACAGGAATTGAATATCCTGTAAGTGATGAGGATTATATCGAGCATATAAAGTCTGAAGCGTGTGTAGTAAAAAGTACAGGTCATAAAACTTTAGTCCTTGCTCCAGGGAATACTAGTTTTAAGTTCGCTAGGGAAATTTACGGTGATAAAGTCATCAAGATAGGGGACAACGTAGGTTCATCGTTAAAGGTAGCTGAGGAGTTAGGGTTTTCTCAAGTGATTCTTGTTAGTTTACCCGGAAAACTCGTTAAGGTAGCTGCAGGAATGCTAAACACTCACAGTAAATTCGGTGACGCAAGGTTAGAGACTTTGACTTTCTCGTCGGTAGTAGCAGGCATTTCCCTGGAAAAAATCCAAAAAATAGTGAAATCCCTTTCCATCTCAGAGGGGTTATCATATCTCACAGATGAAGAACGGCAGAAGGTTATGAAAGTGGTATCAGATAGAGCACTCGAGAAACTAAAAAGAGTGAGTAAATTAAAATTAGGAGTTGTAGTTATCTCTGAGGATGGTAAAATTATGGCAAAGAGTGGTGAAGTATGAGAGTCCCAGGTATCCCTGATGAGGAATTTATAAGAGAGGAGAAGATCCCTATGACTAAGGAGGAGATAAGAGTTTTAGCTCTTTCCAAGGCTAGGCTATTCTACGGTGCAAAGTTCCTAGATGTGGGCAGTGGAACAGGTAGTGTTTCTGTAGAGGCAGGGCTAATTGTTGGGGAGAAGGGTAAAGTGTATGCTGTTGAGAGGGATCCTCAGGCTGTGGAACTTACAAGGAAAAATGTGGAGAAATTCTCCCTTAGAAACGTGGAGATTATTGAGGGTGAAGCACCAGAGGTATTGAATAAAATAAATGATGAACTTGACTCTGCATTCATAGGTGGTACTGAAAGGTTAGAAGAAATCATACCTGTTGTTAGTGAAAAGATTAGAAGGGGAGGTATGATTGTCCTTGATGCCATTCTGATTGAAAGTGCAGTAAAGGCTTTACACACTCTCAGCGAATTAGGCTATAAGGCTGAAGTGATTGAAGTAATAGTTGCAAAGGGAATGAAAACGAGCAAGGGATATGCTATGATTTCAAGAAACCCAATTTTCATAATATATGGTGAGAAAAAATGAGACAGTTGTATGTTATAGGTTTAGGTCCTGGAGATCCAAATCTGATAACTGTAAGGGGTTCGGAAATTCTAAGTAAAGCTGAGGTCGTTTTTGTGCCCTATTCAACTGGCACTAACAGGAGCTTAGCCTTGAGTATAGTGGAGAAGTACAGTAAGGCAGAGATAGTCACTTTGGGTTTTCCAATGAAAAAGGACGTTGACCCAAAGGATTTGGAAAGAATAGGAGAGGAAATTTGTAGTAAATCTAAGTCTCTCTCGGCTTTTGTTACTCTTGGAGACCCCTCCCTATACAGTACATTTTTTAGGGTAAGTAATTATCTTGGATGTTTTAATAGTGTTGAGATTGTCCCCGGTGTTTCGTCTATAACTGCATGTGCTTCAAAGGCTTTCATGCCTTTAGCCTTAAGAAATGAGGCTATAGCAATTATTCCCGCTGACCGATTAGATCTGATTTCAAAGGTTAAACAGGACTTTGAGACCATCATAGTATTGAAGGGTAATGAGAACTTGGACAAAATATCGGAGGAACTTAAAGACGACTATGATCTTCTGTATGCAAGGAGGTGTTATTTAGACGGGGAGAAGGTTATACCGTGGAGTGAAAATGAGTACGATAAAGATTATTTTTCAATGTTGATATGTAAGGTGAGAAATAATGAAAAAGGGTAAAGTTGTTTTCATAGGTGCAGGTCCCGGAGATCCTGAACTTATTACTGTAAGAGCTAAAAACGTTATAGAGGACGCTGATGTAGTACTTTACGCTGGATCATTAGTTAATCCTCAAGTATTAAAGTGGGCTAGGAAGGACGCTGAAATAGTAAATACAGCAAGCTTAACTTTGGAGGAGATAACTGATATAATGATAAAGAAAGCCAACGAGGGAAAGTTAATAGCTAGGTTAAAATCCGGAGACTTTTCCATATATGGCGCCCTTATAGAGGAGATTTGGGCTCTGCAAGATGCAGGAATACCTTATGAATTAGTTCCCGGGATAACTGCTGCAATAGCAACCGCAAGTGTTCTAGGTATTGAGTTAACCTTACCTAAGATTTCACAAACAGTTATTATCACAAGAGCTTCCGGTGCAGTTCCTATGGAGGGTTCAATAAAAGACTATGCACCCTTTCTTATGAAAGGTGCTTCAATGGCAATATATACAGGTGTTCAACTCATAGATAAGGTAGTTAGGGAACTGAAAGAGGGAGGAGTACCTGACGATATGCCAGTAATTGTAGTATACAAAGCAACGTGGCCTGAGCAGAAGATACTCAAAGGAACAGTTGGTGATATAGCTCAGAAAGTTAAGGCTGAAAAGTTGACGAAGGACAGTATGATTATTGTGGGTAAGGTTGCAGATCCAAACAGATATAAGGATCAAATAAGGTCTAGTGTGTACGATCCTTCCCATGCACATTCATTTAGACCGAAAAAGAAAGTAGTTGATGAAGCATAAAACGGTATGCTTATTAGGTATGACCAAAGAGTAATAATTGTGAGAAGACTATACGCTTTTACAACACCTAAAAGAAGAGAGCCAATAAGGGACTATGAATTAAGGATGCTGAGGGGTATTTCTGAAAAGTTTGAGCTTGGTGACATCATAGAGTACGCCAGATGGGATGACGAGGATATTAGATACATTGAGGCTGTCTTTGAAGGTGGAAAGGTTAAGATGAGATATAAGGAGGGAAAAGAAGGTATAGCTGAGATAAAGACCAGGAGAGGAGAACCGCTTAGGTTTAGATAATTAGGGCTAAAAGGAGTTCTCCTATAATTATAGAGAATAAGCCTGATAGGAATATTCCATCAAATGTTCCCATTCCTCCTATACTCACAATTTGAGGGTTGGCTTCTAATATACTTCTTATATTAAGTAAATCTGCCCCAATTAGTGTGCCAAATACACTACTGATATATGCCGATATAGGAACTAGATAAGGGTTATGTAGAAAGAGTAAAACGCTGAAAATCCCTGCGATAATTGGCGGAATTAAAGGATTCATAACTACTCCTACACCTTCCATGACTTTTGAAAAGTATTTTGATGCTGCAATCAGGATTATAACATCTACAACGAGAAGTATTATGTTGTGTAAATTATGGAAAGCAAAGTATATTAATAGAATGGAGATTATTAGGGGAATTAGGCATCCTCCAACATTAATTGCTATCAATGTTTTCCTAGGCTTTATGGACAATCTTGTAACAGGAAGAGGGATTCCAAATACATAAACTACATCTACTTCTGGTACTAGCTCTCTTTCCCTTTGAACCTCTTTGACAACAATATTCACGGAGCTGAATAAAAAGCTGAAGATTGTTAATAAAGAAGAGAAAACGAATGCTAATCCATGGGACAGTCCTATTAGTCTAAATAAATAGGTGAAGTAGCTAAGTGAGATAATGAACAGAAATAAGGCGAGGAATACGTAAAGAATCGCTGTAATTCCCCTGACCGGAAAGAAGACTATAATTCTATTAGCCATTAGTTTTCATCTATATTGCCACATATATTTTTGACTTTCCTATAATCTTCAGGAGTATTTACATTTAGGATTTCTTCCTCAACTAGTATATCCTGGTATTCGTTTAACTTCAAAGATTTCCACAGGCTAATTCCTACGTAGTCTTTTACGTCCTTGATGGAGCAGATTTGAGCCCTACAATCATTGATCAGTTTCATAAACACGTGTTTAGGAATTAATGGCGTATCAGAGGGTGTGACTATAACAGGAAATCCTACTTGTTTAACAGCTTCTATAACATCATTCTCATAACCATTACCATATGTAATGATCTTAGGAATATCTGAGAAGATAAGGGAACTCCAAGGGGTAATTGCAAGGTATATCTCCTCTGCAAACTCTCTCAGACTTCTATAAACCCAGTAGTACATCGGAAAACCACATATTTCTAGGATTGGTTTATATGGGGATATTCTACTTCCCTTACCTCCCGCCATTATTATAGCCTTCAAACCTTACCAACTCCTCTTCAAAATCCTCAGTGTAAACTTCACCGTTTACCTCAAGTGCAGGTGTATCCCTCTTGAGTTTACCTATTAAAACTCCTCCTAATCGAGTTAATTTTTCATAGTCTCTAGTTATAACTATGAAGGCTCCAGACGAAATTAGCGTATATGGGTTTATATTCAGTGCTTTAGTGATCTCGACAGTTTCCTCTAGTAAAGGTATTTTCTCCTTTTCTACAACTACTCTTAGGTTAGTAGCTTGAGCCACTTCCAATAATGCTTGATAAATACCACCTTCCGTAGCATCATGCATTGATATTGCATAGTCCTTAACTTTCATAGCTTTATCCTGCACTGGAATAAGATATTTGAATCTCTTGGCTCTTTCAATGAGGTTTCTACTAACTCCCAGTCTACTCAGTTTATCCTCATATTCATTTGCCAAAATCCAAGTGCCCTCAATTCCAGGGTTACCGAAAAGAACTATATAGTCATTTTCCCTTACGTCTGAGAGGCGTAGAACGTGATTAGAAAATGAAAAAGCTGTAGTTACTACAATATCTCTGTCTAATCCTTTGGTTAGCTCAGTATGCCCACCAACTACTTTACACTTCAGTATGTTACATGCCTCACTTATCCCCTCAATGACAGGAGATAGACTTTCCTCGTCATGAAGTAAAAGGGTGGTAATTATTGACTTACATTCAACCCCTTTCATATTTACGTCATTACAGGCAACTACAACAGACAAATATCCTGCATCCTTGCCTGTTTCTGTTATTGGATCAGAGTGTATAACAAGATATTCGCCTTCTACTTTTACGTATGCATCGTCTTCTCCTATGCCTGGGCATACTACACAATTTCCTATGGGTAATCTGTGGAGGAAGGCTTTAGGATTTAATTTTCCGAAACGCATAATAGGTTCCCTAACTCATGCTAACTATATGAGTATTATAACTATTGAAGATTTATGGAAAGTTTATAAGGGTGGAATAGAGGCTTTGAGGGGCATATCCTTTAATGTTAATGAAGGAGAAATTTTCACAATTCTAGGTCCCAATGGTGCTGGAAAGACGACTACAGTGAAAATCCTCTCATGTGTATTAAAGCCAACTAAGGGCAAGGTTATAGTCTTAGGCTATGAAGTTCCTAAGGAATGTAAAAAAATAAGAGAAATGGTAAGTAGTGTACCACAGGAATTTCAAGGTTTTGCTGATTTAAGTGTAAGAGAAAATATTGAGTACTTTGCCTCACTTTATAAAGCGAAAAATAAGGTCGAAGAGGTTTTAGAACTTTTAGATTTAAAGGAACATGAGAAGAAGAGATTCAGGAATTTGTCTGGGGGATTAAAGAGAAGAGTAGCTATAGCCTGTGGTATAGTCGGTAACCCAAAGATTGTGTTTCTGGATGAACCTACTGTTGGATTAGATCCTGAGTCAAGGAGAAAGATGTGGGATATAATTCGAGCCTTAAAGGAAAAGAAAATTACAATATTTCTAGCTACTCATTATTTAGACGAAGCTGAAAAGTTAGCAGATAGGGTTGTGGTTATTTATAAGGGGAAAATGATCAAGGAGACTTCTCCCAGGGAGCTTGTAAATGAATTTAATAGCTCCTCATTGGAAGATGCTTATCTTGAGTTAATGAGAGAGTTAAGGGGGGAAAACTTTGAGAAACGTAATTCCGACTACTAGGGCTATAATTAAGGATAACCTGAGTAGTAGAGTTACATTAGGTTTTGTGATATTCTTTCCGTTAATTTTAGCCCTGGTGTTCTCGCTGTTAGGGAATGCATTTCAACCCCATGCTACAGTGTATTTGACTGGTGAAAACGCTCAGAAGGTTGGAAAATACGTTAATGCATCAGGACTATTTACAGCTTATATTGGTGGCTCTCCTTCTATAGTCAAGTATGAGCCTGTAATTTTTATCAACTTAACGTCCAAAAACGTCTACTATAATCAACTAGAACAAGAATATGTCCCTTTACTCCAGTCTTATCTAAATTCATACTACACAAATCAAACTAGTATATTTAGTTCTCAACTTATCTTAACCAGAAATACTCCTGTAGCATATGAGATTTCAGGTGTGATTGGGGTAATAGCCTTATCTAATGGTATATTTGGTGTTACTGGTGTAGGGTCAGGTTATTATAGGGATAGACTTGTGGACAGATTAGCTTCTTCACCATTACGTGACTATGAGTGGGTATTATCTTTAATGATCTACGAGGTTCTCATCACTATCTTATCCTCTATAGTTGTATTAGGTTTAGGTTTAATATTGGGCTTTACCCCTGTTTCTATATTAGAGTTCTTGGGAGTACTAATTCTCTCGACGTTGATGTTTTCTGGTCTGGGTGCCATTATATTAGGTTTGACGCCTAAGGATAAGATCTTCTTAGCTAATGTTGTTCCTACATTTATCGTTTTCCCACTTATGTTCATAAGTAATGCTTTCTACTCGTCATCAATATTCCCATCAATTTTAGGTTTAATTGCAGAGTATCAGCCAGTTTCGATTGTTAATGACGTGGTTAGGCAGGCAATAGTGTTTAACGTGTTACCAAATCCTATCTACTTGATTACGATTATCATCTTAACTTTAGTCTTCCTGGGTGTAGGGGCTAGATTGTTAAAATTGAGAGAGATGTAAAAATGGTAAAGATAAAATAAAAAGAGAAATTTATTTCTTTACTCTTATTGAGCTGTAGCTTTCTTTGATAGCTCTTTCAATATTTCTTGACTGTCGGGGAATCTCTTCTCTTTGAACCTTGAGAATATCAGTTGACCGTCTACATATACGTCGAAAATCCCATTCTTGCCTTGTTCTAACTCTACATTAACTCCCTCATAATAGGAAAGTAGGTCTCTAGCTAAATTTAGGGCTCTATCTAAAAATCCACAGGGTCTACAATAAACTATTTTTACATTGGTCGGCATAATGATATAATGTAGCCAGTAGCTTAAAAGTCTTAATATTAACTTTTGAAGCAATGAAGAATATTAGCATTTACTCGTGTAGATTTCGTAAATCTTATTTTTACTATAAAAAGAAATATAATAGTATTTGACTCCATATTATATTCACACTTATTAACCTGTAAAGTGATTTGTAAATGATTAAAAATGAGAATAGCTGTAACCTATGATAAAGAGTATAATCTAAAGCCCTTAGATGAGGCAGAAATTATAGGAATTATTGACGAAGAGAAAAAAGAAGTAGAACAATACGAGAATGCAGGTATGGGTAGTAAAGAGGCTACAATGGACATTATACTTAATGCTATAAATCCACCACCAGAGGCGATTATAGTAGGCAAACAGTTCTTATGCCCTGGTTCATATATGATGAGCCACGGGAGAATAAAGTACGTTCCAACAGAATTAAAAACATTGAATGACGTTCTAAATAATCTTGAGACAGTGAAGAAGAATATGACCGAAGAACTGGAAGAAGACATGTATGCAGAAGAACACTTCCACCATCATCACCATCACGGATACGGATTCTAAAAAATAAAAACAACATTTTATTTTTCTATATCAATTATGAAGCTTTAAAATCTGTTTAATGTTTTTCTTCTTCTCAAAATAATTTTAGTGTTGAGACTAAATCTCTTGTATTTGGCTTTTACGTCAATTGATTTTATAAAAACCTTATATTCTCGTGGTCATATTTCTTTCTATGCGTATAGGATTGGCTGGTTTAGGAATAATGGGTTATAGGATAGCGGCTAATTTAGCTAAGGCAGGAAAATTAAATATGGTATATAACAGGACAGTGAGTAAAGCAGAGCAATTCCATAAGGAGTACGGTGTTAAATACGCGGAAGACCCAAAGTCGTTAATTCAGTCAGTAGACTTCTTAATCACTATGCTTTCAGACGACGAGGCTGTAAAATCCTTTATCACTCCTTTGCTTCCATATGTAAAAGACAAAATAATAGTAGATATGTCAACCATATCCCCATCCACATCTATCTCACTTTCTAATGAAGTATCTAAACACGGAGGTATTATGTTTGATACACCTGTTATAGGCACTACCATTGCTGTTGAGCAAAAGAAGATAACTGTACTAGTTGGAGGACCTAAGGAAAAATTCAACATAGTTCAGGACGTTCTAAAGGAAACAGCTGCTAACGTTATTTATGTGGGCAAGAACGGATCTGCTCTTTATGCTAAAATCGCCAACAATTTGCTTACTGGTATATATATGACGGCATTAGCTGAGGCTTTTACTTTTGGAGTAAGATCTGGCTTGGATCCTGAAGAGATAAAGACGATCTTATCTCAATATGCCAGTGTGAAGTCTCCCTTTATGGAGCTCAAATTACCTAAAGTAATTAGTGGTGACTATTCAACACAGTTTGCAACTAAGCATATGGCTAAAGATCTCGAAATAGCAGTAAGAGAATCCCAAAACCTAAAAGTGATCACACCTTTAACTTCTATATCACTTCAATTATATAGATTGGCAGACGGTCTAGGTTATGGAGATAGTGATTTTGCCTCAGTTATAGAAGTTTATAAGAAGTCACCTAAGTCTAAGTCAGACTAAGAATGTCCTCAGTACCAGATATTCTTTTTCTTCCTCTGAATCCTTCTTCAGCGTAATGCCAGTATAAAATATCTTCTTCATCAAGTTTCCAACACAGATATGCTGGTTTGTTGTTTATTAGGGCAGGAAAATCAACTAGTCCTATATCAGGATCCCTCAGAACAATCCCTTTTTCTGTGATTTCCCTTACAATCATGTCTACTTGAACAGTGTACTTGAATATTGAGCTTTTATCGCCCCTAACTAAACTCTCCTCAACTAATCTCTTCACTCTCTTTATCTCCTTTAGCTTTTCTCTTAACCATGGTAACAATTCTCTTGCAGTCTTTAAGTCAAAATATGGGTATTCCACTCTAAACTAATAGGCACTCTATCTAATAAATTAAGAATCTTAATAGAATCCTAGAGCAACTAGGGTAAGGTAATAGTCTAAATCTATATCTCTAATCATTCTATCACACCTCATATTACTACTTTTGTCTTAAGCTTTATTAGTCTTTGCCATGGTATTCCATAGTCATTTGTCTATTATGAGTTTTTCCTTTCAGGATATAAATAGTATTTATGTTGAAATTGGTACAGGAAAAAAGAGAAATAACTTAGAAAAATTCTGATTATATAATTCTTTATACTACTTCAAATTCTTCTGCCTTAATTTTCTGAGATGGCCTCCAGCCTACTCCATAGGCTATTAAAGTTCCAATAACTGTCACAAGTATGTTTATTGCCAGCGATAAGACTCCAATGTAAATTGGACCATAAGGAGTAGCTAAATACGACTTTAATAAAGTTCCGAAGTTATTAGTGTAAAGTACCATGTAAACACCTGAAGCTATACCTGCAATCCAACCTGCGAAAGTAGAATATCCCTCTAGCTTGTTAGTGTAAAGTCCTAAGAATACTGCAGGAAGAGTTTGAAGTATTAAGATTCCTCCCAATAATTGAAGCTGCACAGCATATGTAGCCTGTACAATGAAGATGAACGCTAAGGCTGCGAATTTAAATACAGTGGATATTATCTTAGCTAAGTTCGACTCAGTCCTTGGTGATAGTTTTTTGAACTCTCCTATCACATTTCTTGTCAATAGATTTGAGGCTCCTATTGCCATTATTGCCGCTGGCACTAATCCTCCTACGAATATTGCCACTAAGCCTAAACCTACGAACCAACTAGGCATTGTTGCAGCTATTAAACTTGGAACAGTTAAAGCGCCGTTTTTGTTTGAAACAACTATGCTCAGAGCTGATGGGACAGCATAAATCAATATTCCGAATAACGCTAATAGCGCTAATCCTACTCCATATAATGGAAGTAATGATGTACTCTTCTTTAGCTTATCTGTATCTTGTGCTGACAATGAACCGTTTATAGAATGTGGGTAAAGATATAGAGCCATCGCACTCCCTAGAGCTAACGTAAAATAGTTTGTTATGGCGCTTGGACTGAGAAATTCATATGCTGCAGCTCCTTTTCCTTTTATTGCCTCTATTGCAGAAAATGCGTGGGAGAACCCACCATAAGCTAACGGTACTGCTATAATAACAGTTAATACTGTGATCCAGATAAGAATATCCTTAAACACGGCTGTAAGTGCTGCTCCTCTTAGACCACTGGTTATGGTAAATGCAGCCAATACTATGAAAGCTATAATTAGTGCCCATTCGCTTACCGATAGTCCCCCATAGGTTCCTGTTACACCTAGTCCGATTAGTAGGACTGTAAGGACAGCCTGCATTCCAAATATCTGTAATGCAATATATGGTAATTCTGCCACTGCTCCAGTTAAGGCAACTGCCACTGATAATGGTCTGTTATTAAATCTATCTTTAACGAAATCAGCTGCAGTTATGTATCCTCTCCTTCTCGATATACTCCAAAGTCTTGGCATTGTCAATAAGGCAATTCCAAATGTCCATGCTACGTATGGTACAGCGTAGAAGAATAAGCTTCCGCTTGCGTAGACACCTGAGGGTATCGCAATGAAAGTGTATGCAGTATACAGATCTGCTCCCATTAGGAACCATACTAATAGCCAACCTAATCTTCTGCCTCCCAAACCCCATTCATCGAGCTTTGAGAGGTCTCCTTTTCTCCAGTAAGCTCCATAAAATCCTAATATTGCAAATACTACAAAAAGTCCTATGAAAACTCCTAAAGTTGTATAATCAACATTTATTCCTGACACTTTTTTCACCTCTTAAATATTAAAGAAACAGCTACGAAGAGAACAGTACTCACTATAAGCATTATGATTTGATAGAAATAGAACATTGTAAGCCCTGCAAAGGTCATTGTTGCATTATTGAACACTGGATATATCGAAAATAGAATTATATCTATTATTGTTACTATAAACATGGCTATATAAAACCCATTTTTTGGCATAATGCTCAATTACTACTGTGTAATATACTCATTAATAGGCATAAAATAAGAAAACTACTAAAAAAGGTTTAAACAAGCTTATTGTGAATCAAAAAATTTAATTTGATATTTCAAATAAACCATAACTATACCTTATCCTAGCTTTTAGATATTTATGTCAAGATGAATTATGGTAAATACTAGGCGTTAGTTCAATTAATTTAAACTATTTGTTGTTAAAAAATAGATTTAAAGTGGTCATAATGTAGAATTATACCGGTTTATAATGGTTTTATTATTTTAGCATTGTAAATTTTATTTTGAATATATGCTATTTTATCTATATTAATGACTACTGCTAAATCTTTCAATCAGATTGAAGGGGTTCTTCATGCTTCCGTACTCGGTAAACTCATCATTTTTAAACTACTCTGGATTAATGTATCTAGTGGAAGAAGCAAAAAAAGTTGCTGAGATGATTCTCTCTTCGGTCAATGCTATAGCTTTCACAGGAGCAGGTATAAGTACGGCTTCAGGCATACCGGATTTTAGAGGTCCGCAGGGTTTATGGAAGAAATATTCTCCTGAATTGGCAAGCATTGAATATTTCCAAAAATATCCTGATGCCTTTTGGCAGTTTTACTCCACAAGAATGAAGTCCTTATTTGAAGCTAAGCCAAATCGAGCCCATTATGCACTAGCTCAACTTGAGAAGATGGGTCTCATTAAAGCTGTGATAACTCAAAATGTAGATGGTCTACATAGTGTGGCTGGATCTAGGAATGTAATCGAACTTCATGGAAATATGAGGAAAAGTTACTGCACCTCATGTCTCAGATCCTACGATAGTCTAGAAGTGTTAGCACGAGTGGAAAAAGGCGAAGTTATCCCTAGATGTGAGTGTGGTGGAATATTGAAGCCAGATGTCGTGCTATTTGGCGAGCCAGTACATGGCATATATGAAGCCATGAGAATAGCTAACGAATCTGATCTAGTGCTCGCGATAGGCAGTTCACTGACGGTTTACCCCGCAAACCAGATACCCCTAATAGTGAAAAGAAACGGAGGGGGGCTAATAATTCTAAACGGAGAGGAGACTCCATATGACGAGTATGCAGATTTAGTAATAAGAGAACGGATTGAGATATTTCTTCCTGAAGTTATATCTCACATTCAGTCCCTACACCGCTCCTCATAGATCAGATATGACCACTTCATCATTTGTTGTTTATGATTTCGACACTCCATTATTTGAAGATATTGTTAAAGAACGGATAAATAGATTTGTTGTTATAACGCAGTCCGGAAAATTGTGCCACTTACACGACCCAGGAAGACTCAAGGAATTGATATACCCAGGCAATAGGATTTTGATAAGAGAGCATAAAGGAAGGAAAACTAACTATATGGTTCTAGCTGCCCACTCTGGTACAGGATGGGTTGTAACAGATAGTTCCATTCATAATAAAATAGCGAGAAATTTTCTTCCCTCTGACGTCAAATCAGAGGTCAAGGTGAATAACTCAAGGTTAGATTTCTATTACGATAACACATTTGTTGAGGTGAAGGGCTGTAGTTTAGTGGTTGACGGTAAAGCACTATTTCCTGATGCGCCTACTGAGAGAGGTAAAAGGCATTTAGAAGAACTGATAAAGCTAAAAATGCAAGGTTATAGATCGTTGATCTTGATCCTGGTCATGAGAGACGACGCTATCTGTTTTTCTCCGAATTGGAAGACTGACAAGAAATTTTCAATGGCATTCAAGAACGCAGTCGAAGAAGGAGTTGAAGTTACAATAAAGTTACTTAAACTTATAGACAATAAGATATGGTACATTAAGGATATTCAGCTATGTCCTGATGCGTTTAATTACTCTCACTAGTCCATCAACGTCTCCCAAGGTCGATATTAACACTGCTTGGACACCTAGCTTTCCTAGAACTGATATTAACTCTATTGCTCTCTCTACATTAAATGTAGGTTGCTCCAATTGTGCAGTAACTTGTTTATTACTCTCTGTTTCAACAATAATGTATGGTATTAGTTTTGACGTATCAATTCTAGCTATTTGGTTCGGATCCTCAAGTCTTAATACTAAATAGAAATCAGCGTCATTATTTTTCAGTCTTTTATCTATCTCTTCTTTACTTTTCCTTAGACTTATTATCATTCCTGCTTTAGTGAGAGGGCTATATTTCTTGAGGAGAGCGATTGCGTCCTCACTTGTCATATAACCTACCTCTCTGCCGACTTTAGGTTTGTCTCCAAAGGTGAAAGTTACATCAAACTCTACAAGCTTTGAGGTTAAGGATAGTGAAGCAATAAATAGTTCATTTACGTCAGCTAGTCTTTGATTTATAATTACTCTCTTGTTATTTCCATATAAGTTCCTCACGACTGTGGCAATTACTGAAGGCATCACTGACGGATATCCTAATGGAGAGTCGGGTATGTTAAATCCGTCATACTCCTCTAACTTCATTAGTGTCTTCAGTAGTTTCTCCTTCTTTGTCTTTCCATGTATCTCAGCCAATACTTGCATTAGTTTTACATCACATATAGTCTAGTTTAAATTTTTCTGTTTCCACTATAATAACGTGAAATGCGGTAAATGTGATGATGAGGCAGTAATAAAAATACCTTACGCTAACATATCCTTATGTGCGAGGCACTTTACAGAATGGTTAGAGAATAGATTTGAGCGAGTAGTTGAGAAATATAAGATGTTTGATGGGTCGGATAGGATTGGAGTAGCAGTCTCTGGTGGGAAAGATAGTACTACACTTCTACATCTAATGAATAAGTTGGCTCAAAAAAGAGGGTTTGAGATCGTCGGAATTCATATTCATTTAGGTATAGATATGGGAAAGGGGTACTCAGATAAGAGCTTAGAATTTGCACTGAAAAACTTTCAGATGTTAGGAGTGAAGTACAAATTAATAAATGTTAAGGAAAAATATGGTTTCACTATAGACGAGGCAAAATTTAAGATTAGAAGACCTATATGCAGTACCTGTGGCTTGGTAAAGAGATATTCTATGGAGGAAATAGCTGAGGAGGAGGGATTAGATACTGTGGTTACTGGGCATAATCTTAATGATATGGCACAATTTGTCCTCTCGGGATATTTCAGTGGAGATGTAAATAATTTATCTAGGCTAAAGCCTGTTCTACCTCCTACCAGAGGGTATAAAGTGAAGAAGGTTAAACCTCTTTTCCTTATCTACGAGAAAGAAATATTAACATACGCAATACTAAACAATATACCCTTCATATATGACTCCTGTCCTCATACTTTTAGGGTAGGCGGGGCTACACAAGACAAGATCAGGAGGAAATTAGAAGAAATGGAGGACGAGATCCCTGGTTTCATGTTGTTATTAGTTCAAAACTTCACGGACAAGATACAAGAGCCCCTAGAAGTTATATACTCCAAAGTTGAGGAAGTGAGTAAGTGTAAGATCTGTGGAAGACCCACCACTAAAGATAGAGAAATATGTTCATTTTGTGCTACTAAGATGAAACTAACGAGCGTCAGTAGGTAATATGGAATGGAAGAAAATAGAAAAAGAAAGAGAATAATTTTACACTATCCTGACGATACGCCAGCTGGATACATAGAGTTTGATGGTAGAGTTTCTAAGATATATAATGAAAAAGGGGAGTTCATATTCCAGGTTGAGGGTTCTTTTCCGCCAATACCTAGAAAAGTAAATTACGATTGGATAGACAAAATTCTTGAGAAAGGTCTACCTGACGCTAGGAAGAGATTTATACTCTACGTGGCAAGCAGGTACTTAGTAAATGTAAAGGGTTTGAGTGAGGAAGATGTTGTTAAAATACTGGTAGATTTTTATGGAAGACATGGAGGAAGTAAGGTATATGAATCGTGGATACGGTCTGTTGTGAGAGGAGTTAAGAGTAAAAATTTGAAGCCTTGGAGCTTGAAAAAAATAGAAAGCAATGACAAGGAGATGTACGAGCTGATTCTCAAGGTTCTTAACTCATGATCAGTGCATGAATGGTTCGTCATGAAATCCGTGTACTTTTTTATCATCACCTGGAAAAGCTCACTCTTCCTCCTCATAGAACTTGTCTAGGAATGAGTCAACTAGCTGTCTCTCACCGAAAACCGTTATATCATCAAACTTAGAGTCGTAATATTTCTTAATAGTTTTTATTAATGAATCTATAGCTGTCGGTATTAACTCTAAAATTTCTGCTCCGTCTAACTTGTCTGTCTCATAAGTTACGATGGAAGTATTTTTATAAACTGAAATTCTGGTCAGTGCTATAACTTTTCCATCCTCAACTTTTTTATAAATGTTAATTGTTAGGAGGGGTTCACATAATGTGTGTCTCGTATACTCGTAGTACTTAAGCATAATTTAATTTACTCAAACAGCTAAATAAAAGCGTGGATTACATAAAAGATTTGTTCGAATTCCTAAAAATAGACACAACATCAGCTAAAGGTAGAGGAGAAGAAGGTGCTAAATTTTTAGTCGATTACTTGAAGGATAATGGAATAGAGGCTAAAATTATTAGACATAAGGCTAAGAATCCTTATGTTTATGGCGAAGTCAATGTAGGTTCCAAGAAAACACTCCTCATATATAACCACTATGACGTTCAACCAGTGGAACCATTAGAGAAATGGAATTCTGATCCATTTAACCCGGTAATTAAGGACGGTAAAATATTTGCTAGAGGAGTAGGCGATGATAAAGGAACTCTAATGGCAAGACTACAGGCAATTATAGAACTCTTAAGAGAAAACAAGTTGAAGGTAAACGTTAAGTTGTTTTATGAGGGGGAAGAAGAGATAGGAAGCCCCAATATGGAGGATTTCCTTAAGGATTACTCTAAAATGTTAAGTGCAGATTATGTTCTGTGGGAAGGTGCAGGTAAATCTCCAGAGGGACGCCCAGAGATCGTTTTAGGTGTTAAAGGATTATTGTATGTAGAGCTTAGAAAGAAAACACCCAAAGATTTACATTCAATGTATGGACCAATTGCTCGTAATCCTGCATGGGACTTAGTTTACTTATTAAACAAATTAAGGGATGAGAAAGGTAAAGTGCTGATTCCCAATTTTTATGATAAAGTTGTATGGCTCAGTGAAGAAGAGAAGAAGTATCTGCGTACTCCTGATGAGTACTTGGCTAAAGCTATTGAACAGAACGTGCCAGGGAATTCAATGATAAAGCTGGTCGAAGAACCCACATGCAATATCGACGGAATTTACTCCGGTTACACTGGAGAAGGCTCAAAGACCGTAATCCCTTCCCTAGCCTTTGTGAAATTAGATTTTAGGTTAGTTCCCAACCAAGATCCCCAGGAAATTCTAAGCTCACTTAAAAGGTACATATCAGACCCAGAAATTGAAATAATAGTACATGGTTCCGTGAAACCATATAGAACCTCCCTTAACAGTGAGATCGCTAGAGCACTTATACGTTCGGCAAAGGAAGTATACAATGAAGATCCTGTTGTATTACCCAACAGCCCAGGTACTGGTCCTATGGAAATGATTGCTAGATATCTTAACGTTAACCAAATAGCTGATGGTGTAGGTGTTGATAATTACTCGTCAAACATTCATTCATTTAATGAAAATATATTAGTTAATGACTACTACAAAGGCATAGAGTGGACAAAGAGCTTACTAAGACATCTAGGTGAGTAAAAATTCTATGGTTGGTACTAACTACTGGGAAGTGTAATTTAACCTGTGACTATTGTGGCGGTTCATTTCCAAAGGAGGCAGTGCCTTGGGAAGTAAAGTATGACGTTAGTAAACTAAAGAATGTGATTGAAAGAGATAGTGAGGCAGTTGTCATATTTTATGGCGGAGAGCCATTGTTAAACCCTAAATTCATAATGTCGGTCATGGATAATGTAAAAGCTGTCAGATGGGGAATTCAGAGTAATGGAATAGGGGCTAAACTACTTCCTGATAAATATTGGAAGAGGATGAATATAGCCCTATTCTCTATAGATGGTAGAGAAGAGATTACGGACAAGCATAGGGGGAGAGGAGTTTATAAAGTTGTAACTAGGAATGCTAAATACGTTAAGGAGTTCGGAGTGGAAACTATTGCGAGGATGGCTGTTACTGAGGATAGTGATATCTATGAGGAGGTCATGCATCTTCTGTCCCTAGGAATTTTCGATAAGGTCCATTGGCAATTAAATGTCATATGGAGTGAGAGATGGGATTTTGAAACATGGGCGTATAAATCCTACTTGCCTGGGCTAAGGAGACTTTACGAGTACTTCATGAGTGAGTTAAGGAGAGGAAGAATTGTCAAGATTGTTCCATTCCTTGGAGTAATCAGCTCACATTTCTTTAAGAAATATAGAGGAGTTGCCTGTGGAGCTGGTTATGAGAGCATTTCAGTGTCCACAGACGGAAGAATCCTATCCTGTCCTATTGCTGTTAGGGAAAAATGGGCTGAATTAGGAACTCTGGAATCATTTAGGCTTTTAGATGAGCCATTACCTGAGGAGTGTAAATCATGTGAGTTCAAGAGTTATTGCGGTGGGAGATGCCTTTATGCCGTAAAGGAAAAGTATTGGGGTGAGGAGGGATTCAAGGTGGTCGACGAGGTTACTAAGGAGTATCTGAGGTTAACTTTATCTGGAATAGAAGAGATCAAAGAGCTAATAAGAGATAACGTAATAAGTCTAAGTGATCTAAAGTACGATCCAGTTATGGACTCCACGGAAGTTATACCTTAATATATTCTTTTTAATTATTAAGATATGTGGATTTCCTAAACGAAATAGCATCAAAATGGCAAAAGGTTTGGGATTCTGAGAGAGTTTATGAGGCAGATGTTGATAGGACAAAGGAGAAAAAGTTTATCACGGTGGCATTCCCATATACCAATAGTCCCTTACATATAGGTCATGGTCGCACGTATATTACAGCTGACATCTACGCCAGATATTTACGTATGAAAGGATATAACGTACTCTTTCCGTTCGCCTTCCAATTCACAGGGACTCCAATTTTGTCCATAGCTGATGCGGTAAAGAGAGGAGATGAGGAAATAATTTCGACTTTTACTAATGTTTATCAAATACCTATTGGGGTTATATCTAAGTTCTCTGACCCCTCTTACCTTTCTGCGTACTTTAAAGAGGACATGCGAAACACTGCATTAACACTGGGCTTAAGTATAGATCGAAGAAGAGAGTTTACAACTATAGACCCAGCTTTTGAGCGTTTTGTACAGTGGCAATATAAAAGACTTCAGGAGATAGGATATATAAAAAAGGAAAAGGCACCTGTCGCTTACTGTCCTGTGGATGAGTTCCCTGTAGGTATGCATGATACTAGAGGGGATATAGAACCTGAGATAATAGATTTAGACGTAATATACTTCCAAGGTGAAAAATTATTATTCCTCACAGCGACCTCTAGACCAGAGACAATCTTCGGTGCAGTAGCAATACTAATTAATCCAGACAGTGATTACTCCATTGTTGTAGATAATAAAAATGGTAAGAGGCTTGTAATGTCTACTGAGGCGTTTAAGAAGTTAAGCTTTCAGATGAGTTTAACTGAAGAAGAAAGGAAAAAAGGCGGAGAATTAATAGGATTGAACGTTACAAATCCTGTAACACTCAAGAAGCTGACAGTTCTACCTAGTAAATATGTAGAATCTAAACAAGGTACAGGAGTGGTAATGGCTGTGCCTGCACATGAACCCTTGCATTATTTAGCTTTAAGTGAGTTAAAGGAAAGTTTCGAGATAGTTCCTGTGATTAAATCTGAGGACTACGGCGATTTTCCTGCAATGGAAGTTCTTGAGACAGCCCAAACCACTAGTGCACAAGAGTTAAAAGATTACATAGACACGCTTTATCGCATAGAGTTTCATAAGGGCTCAATAAGAGATGAAGTTGTTGATCTGGTCCCAGATTATATGAAGCAATTTGTAGGCGAGAGAATAGCAGGCAAAAGTGTGAGAGAAGCGAGGTCGAGTGTTGTTGAACTTTTGAGAAATTTAGGTGTTCATGGTAATATTTACGAAATAATAAATGGTCCGGTTTACTGTAGGTGCGGAGCTGAGGTTGTCGTAAAGGTTTTTGATGACCAATGGTTTATTGACTATTCTAATAGTACTTGGAAATCATCAGTTTTAAAAAGTCTAGATAAAATAGAGATTTTACCTCAGGATGCAAAGAGAGAGATAAGTAAGATAATATTTAACATGAAACCTAGACCATTTACAAGATCCAGGGGCTTAGGAGTAAGACTACCATGGGATGATAGGCAAATAATTGACAGTCTAAGTGACTCTACAATTTACACAGTATTTTATATAGTAGCAAATAAGGTTAAGTCGTATCCTACTAGTATACTTAATGAGAGATTCTGGGATTACGTAGTTCTAGGTAGGGGAGATTCCTCTCAGTTATCCCGAGAGTTAGGAATTCCAAAGGAGCAACTTGAAGAATTAAGAATGGAAGTGGAATATTGGTATCCAGTGGACTCAAGACATAGTGGAAGGGACTTGGTTCAGAACCATATTCCATATTACTTGTACCATCATGTTGGCGTATTAGGAGAAGATAAAGTTCCTAAGAGAATAGTCCTTAACGGCTTTATAAGGGTCGGAGGAAAGAAGATGAGTAAGAGCTTTGGAAATGTATATCCGCTAAACAAGGCTATTCGAGAGTACGGTGTTGATACAGTCAGGCTTGCCTTAACTTCCACATCTTCTTTATCTGATGATATTGAGTTTAGTCCAAATATAGCTAAGAGTATCGGAGAACAATTGAAGCATATTCATGATTTTATAGAGAACTTAATAAAACTACAATCTGTCAATGAGATAAGAAAGGTTGATCTATGGATATCATCACTTATCTCAGAATACATCGATTTAATTGATAATTGTCTATCAAATCTCGACCTGAGGACAGCTTACAAGACCATATATTATGATATATATGAGGATTTGAAAGATTACTTAGAACTTGGAAACGGAAAAATAAATTCAGATATAATCAAGAATGTAATCTCAGTCTGGATAAGGTTGATGGCTCCATTTACGCCACATTTAGCTGAAGAGCTATGGCACAAGCTAGATAATTCACTTGTTGTTAGACAGAGATTCCCGTCAAAAGGAGAACTACAATATGACAAGAGAGCTCTTCTCGAGATAGAATACCTGAGGTATACAATAGATTTGATTAATTCCATGAAGTCAAAGATGTCGAAGGAACCTGAAACTGTAATCATATATGTTAATGAGGATAACACGCAGAGAGACCTGATCAGGAAAGCCATCGAATCCCTTAAGGAGAGGAAGAGCTTACCTGACTTCGAAAAAGAGGTGGGAGATAGAGAAATGGCTAGGTTAGCTTATGAGATAGCTGGAGATTTACCAGATAAGATAAAGAACTTAGCTGAAATTGGTATAAACGAGAGCGAGATTCTGACCTCTAATGCCCAATTCCTTCTAAATAAACTTGATGTAAAGGAGATTTACATATACAACTCTAAGGATCCATCAACTCCAGATATAAAGGGTAAAAAATCAATAGCGTTACCTTATAAACCAGGAATCATTTTAACTTAATCTCTTCAAAGCTTTGAGGATCTCTAAAGCGCTTTTTATCTCTACTTCCATTTCAGGGAATTTATTACTTGTGAAGTACTCTTCCACCTCAGGTATGTTTAAACCTAGGTATGGAATAGCTCCTCTAAAGCTTCTCCCAAGTATTCCTGTACCTGCGTATATGCTCCTTAAGAACTCCATATAAGTCTTAGTCCATCTCCATACAGCAAATCTGGAATAAGGATTTGCAGATGCCAAAGGAATTATTCTTGCTGTGTCCTGCCTCTTTATTTCCCCGTTTAATGCTAAACTTAAAGTGTTAACCACCAGGTAAGGTTCTCTGAAACTCAGCATTGCATTTAGTATCCTTTGTTTTTCTTCATCAAATTTCTCCTCTCTGTATTTCCTTAGGAGCTCATCATATCCATTTTCACCTTGAGTTATTGCATAGGCTATAGCAACAGCCTCCTTTAGATTAGGATTCAAACTATCATAGTTGTCGAATGATATCGATAACCCTTGAGCAAACCTATCGTCCACATATGCAAAACTTCTCAGCAAGTTGCCATAAACTCTCTGTGATAGGTCATCTGTCCTCTTGCTCCATTTTGGTAACTGAAGTTCTAGGAAATCAGTTATTAACGTATATTTAGATGGATTCACTGTCCATAGGAAGAAGAGTTGCCCCCTTATTTCATCTACAACTAGATAGTTGTCGTCATTCATTAGTTCTTTAACTGCATTCTCGTAAACTTCATAACTGATTCTACCTGCTAGTAGTAAGTTATAGTAGTCATCAAGTAATCCCCACCTTTCATAATGGTTAGGATTAGCGTTCAGGAATAGATCCAGGTTATCATACTCTACACGATAGAAACCAACCCTATCTAAATTGACCTTTAGAGATTTCACCTCACTTCCAACATCTATTGTCATACTCTGCTCTTTCATCAACTGAGTTATTCTTTTACCATTTACCTCTAAGGTAAGGGGAATGAGATAGGTAGTATTCTCATTAAGGGGCGTTAATGAGAACCTCTCCTGGTATAATCTTATTTTGGTTCCCTCTACCTCTACCTTAACTGCAGGGTAGCCTCTCTTAGTGATCCAGTCTTTTACGACATCAGCGATTGGTAGACCTGACGCTTCTTGAAGGCTATTCCAAAAGTCTTGTCCCTCAGCATTAGAGAATTTGTATTTTTGAAGATAATTCTGAATTCCCTTCTGGAATGCCTCTTTGCCCATATAACCTTCTATCATTCTCAGTATACTGGCTCCCTTTCCATAGCTTATATCGTCAAATATCTGTTCAATTTCCTCAGGGCTCTTCACATGAGCCTCTATTGGATGGGTTGTTGATAACGAGTCCCTCAGCATTGCCCCTGACGTTTCACTGTGTATGAAGTCTCCAAACATGTCCCAATTGGGAAATAGGTGATCAATTGCTTTATAGCTCATGAATGTTGCAAAACTTTCATTTAGCCATAGGTCGTCCCACCACTTCATGGTAACTAAGTCGCCGAACCATTGGTGGGCTAGCTCGTGGGCTACCACTTCAGCTACTCTCATCCTCTGAATTACAGAGGATTTCTCGTCAGCTAGTAGGGCAGTTTCTCTAAATGTTATCGCTCCCCAGTTTTCCATAGCTCCAAATGCAAATTCAGGAATTGCAATTAAGTGCTCCTTAGGTAATTGGTATTTTATGCCAAAGTATTCGTTGTAAAAGTTAATTACTTTCTTTCCTACTTCCAGGGAGAATCTTCCCTTAGATATTTTTCCTGGAACTGAAGCTACAATAACTTGTATACCGTCTAGTTCATCTTTAATCTCCTCAAACTTACCCACTCCTAGGTAGAGGAGATATGTAGACATTTTTGGCGTCTCGTAAAACTCGACCAGCTTTTTATCTCCCTCTTCAGTGACCTTCTGAATAGGCATGTTCGATATGACATCTAGATCTTTATCAACCCTTACCTGTATTTTAAATACAGCCTTATAGGAGGGATGATCCACACAGGGAATAAACTTTCGAGCATGATTTGAT